>CAVPGG010000101.1:0-47807 GCA_963703755.1 uncultured Pseudomonadota bacterium | reverse complement strand
GTTCCTCTACTGGTTTCAGTTGCGTATTGCTGCCGCCGCGCGTCGATAGAACAGTGCCGGGCCCGGCCGGGTAAGATGGCGCAGCCGACGGTGCGCGCCGGCCTTCGCGAAGGAGACATCCGATATGACGACGTATTCCAACGTCCAGCTCTTCATCGATGGCACCTGGCGGCCGGCCGTGAGCGGCAAGACCCTCGCGGTGATCAATCCCGCGACCGGCGAGCCGATCGGCCAGGTGGCGCATGCCGAGAAGGCCGACCTCGATCTCGCGCTCGTGGCCGCACAGAAGGGCTTTGCGGCATGGCGCAAGGTGTCGGCCTTCGAGCGCTACAAGGTCTTGCGCAAGGCGGCCGAGATCCTGCGCCGCAACGCCGACAAGACCGCGACCCTGATGACCATGGAGCAGGGCAAGCCGGTGGTCGAGGCCAAAGGCGAGACGCTCGCCGGCGCCGACGTGATCGACTGGTTCGCCGAAGAGGCGCGCCGCGCCTACGGCCGTACGATCCCGCCGCGCGGTGACGGCATCTACCAGTTCGAGATGAAGGAGCCCGTGGGGGTGGTCGCGGCCTTCACGCCGTGGAATTTCCCGATCAACCAGGCGGTGCGCAAGTGCTCGATGGCGCTCGCGGCCGGCTGCTCGATCATCATCAAGGGTCCGGAGGAGACGCCGGCCGCCTGCGCGGCGCTGATCGCGGCCTACGCCGAGGCGGGCGTGCCGGCCGGCGCCATCAATCTCGTGTTCGGCGTGCCGGGCGACATCTCGTCCTATCTCATTCCGCATCCCGTCATCCGCAAGATCTCGTTCACGGGCTCGACCGCGGTCGGCAAGCATCTCGCGATGCTGGCAGGCCAACACATGAAGCGCGTCACCATGGAGCTCGGCGGGCATGCGCCCGCGATCGTCTTCGCCGATGCCGACGTCGATACGGCGACGAAGATTCTCGCGGCCAACAAGTTCCGCAATGCCGGCCAGGTCTGCGTCGCGCCGACCCGCTTCATGATCCAGAAGCCGGTCTATGACGAGTTCGTCGGCAAGTTCGTGACGGCCGCCAAAGCCGTCAAGGTCGGCGACGGGCTCGACGACAAGACCCGCATGGGACCGCTCGCCCATTCGCGCCGCCTCGACGCGATCGAGGGGTTCGTGAGCGACGCCGTCGCCAAGGGCGCCATGGTCGAGACCGGCGGCCGGCGCATCGGCAACAAGGGCTATTTCTACGAGCCGACCGTGCTCACCCACGTGCCGCGCGAGGCGCGCATCATGAACGAGGAGCCGTTCGGCCCGATCGCGGTGATCAGCTCGTTCGACACCTTCGACGATGCCGTCACCGAGGCGAACCGGCTGCCCTACGGGCTCGCGGCCTATGCGTACACACGCTCGGAAAAGACCGCGGCCTCGCTCGGCAGCTCGATCGAGACCGGCATGATCTCGATCAACCACCATGGGCTCGCGCTCCCCGAGGTGCCGTTCGGCGGCGTCAAGGATTCGGGCTATGGCAGCGAAGGCGGCGCCGACGCGCTCGATGCGTATCTGGTGACGAAGTTCGTCACGCAGATGAACGTGTGAGGCGAGCATGGGGTGCCGCGGCGGCGGCGCCCGCTTCGCGATCGTGTCGGGGCATCTACCCGATGTGCACGCCCGGCCGCACGTCTTCATTGCGCGGCCGACGGCCGTGACCTTGCTGCGACGCCTCCGCACCCCGCGCTCAACAGAGGCGATTTATTGAAATCACTGTGCTTTCGCTGAATGGCTTTGTTCTGCGGAATCGACGCCGATCTGGCCGAGACGGCCGTCGCGACGAGCCTCGCAGCGACTTTCATTGAAAACACTGCGCTTTCCTTGAATGGCTTTGTTCTGCCGATTTGCAGCGAAAAGTGCGCAGACAGCTTGCCATGGCATCGGTCGCTTGTGGTGCAGGCGTCGCGTATCGCGAGATCATTGCGGCGCCTGGTTGGAATCCTTCACTTTTTCCTGCATGGCTTTGTCCTGCCGTTTGTGCTGCAGGGCCCTGGCGACGCGCAGCGGCATCACGGCCGCGTAGAAGGCGCGGATCGCGCGCTTGCGGCGCGACAGGGCGCGGCCCTCGTAGCGGTCGAGCTGCATGAGCTGCTTCAGCGGCTCGGCGCAATTCCTGATATCGGCGTCCATCTCGGCTACGAGCGGCAGCTTGGCGGTCCGCACGCGGCGAAGATCGATGAACGTTTGACGACCGATTGCGCGATCGTGCGCGCCAATTCCGCAACCTCTGGCGCAACGGCAGGGTCGCTCAGCACCGGCAGGCTCAGCCCATGCCGCAGCGCATTGCGCCCAACCCGCGCCTTGCCGCGGGCCGTCTTCGGCCCCGTGCTGGCACGCGCATTGAGACGATTGGTGTACTGCCAGCGGGCGATCATGCGGCGTTTGCGTCCGCTGCCGGCTGGGGTCGCGGCAGGGACGTCGCGTGGGTCGCTCATCTTCAGTTTTCCTGCTCTGCGGTCGATGTATGCCGGCAGATGTGTTCATGATTTGTTCCTATCATGCTTTCGGCGATCCACAAGAACAAAATTGCTTCCAATCAGCTAACTTGTACGGAATGAATACGTATAATATGGCTGGTCAGAAATCAGAAAGGAGCAACACATGCCACGCGCCGTTACGAACAGCGGGCGAATCGAGCTGCGGCTTCGGCCCAAGGACAAGGCGACCTTGACCCGCGCGGCGGCAATCAAGCGGCTCGATCTCACCGGATACATCCTGCGCAACGTGCTGCCGCAGGCCGAGGCCGATATTTCCGAGGCGGAGCGCCTGACGCTCTCGGAACGCGATTCCCTGCGCGTGCTCGACCTGCTCGAAAACCCGCCGGCGGCCCCGAAGCGCCTCGTGCGCGCCGCCAAGTCGCGGTTCGCCCTTCCGTGACGGCGCTGGTCTGGGAGGAGGCGCCGCTCGCGAAGCACCACGACCGCGCGGCCTTCGACTGCGGCGACGCCCATCTTAATCTCTACCTGCAACGCTACGCGCGCCAGAACCACGAGAGCGGCGGCGCCAAATGCTTCATTGCCTCGCCGGCCGGCTTGCCGACCGGCGTTCTCGGTTTCTACACGCTCAGTCCGGCATCGATCGAATACAGCCGCACGCCGCGCGTCGTGAAGAAAGGGCTCGCCCGTTACGATGTCCCCGTATTTCGTCTCGGGCGCTTGGCCGTCGACAGGAATTTTCACGGCCGCGGCCTCGGCGGAGCCTTGCTGCTGCGCGCGGCCGATCGTTGCATCCGCGTCGCGGAGGAAGTCGAGGGCGTTGCGCTGCTGATCGACGCCAAGGACGACCGGGCTGCTCGATGGTACGAGAGCTACGGCGCCGTGGCGCTGCTCGATGCGCCTCTCTCCCTGGTGCTGCCGCTTGCCGTAGCGATCGATGCGCTCAAGCGCGGAACTTAGGAAGACCATCGTGTCCATTACGCTGTCCGCAATTCTCAGCGTCGCATTTCGCCATATTGGCCAATGGCGGCGGAGCGCAAGAAAATTCTACCAGCCGCGCGCCGCATCGCGGACCATGCGCTCGATGCCCTTCACGACGCGGGCGAGCCGTTCGACATCGACCTTGTCGGGCGTGTCGAACGCCGTGTGGTAATACGGGTAGCGGAACGGCGCCGTGTCGGTGAGCATGATCGCCGGGAAGCCCTTCACGGTGAAGGCCCAGTGATCCGACCAGTCGATCCCGGGAATGGACGACGGCGCGACGCCGCCGATGGTCGGGAATTGCGTATGCGCGCGGAACGAGGCGATCGAGGCGCGCACGAGCGGGCGCGCCGCGAGCGTGCCGACGAAGGCAAGAAAATCGCCGCGGTCGGGAAAGATCAGGCCGAACAGGGATGGGTAGCGCTGGCTGGCGGGCTTGTCCGAAAAGTAGCCGATGGTCTCGAGCGAATACATCGCGACGACCCGCTCTTTGCGCGCCGCGAGCGCACTCGCGTATTGGAAGCTTCCCATCTGCTCGGTGCGGAAATAGGGCGGCTCCTCGTTGACGAACAGCACGAGGCGGATGCGGCGCGCCGCGCTGCCCTTCAGGTCGACGAGCAGGCGCGCGAGCTCGGTCACGGCGGCGGCGCCGCTGCCGTTGTCGTTCGCCCCCGGCGCGCCGGGCGCGCTGTCGTAGTGGGCGCCGACGACGATGGTCTCGGTTGCCGGGCCGGCATCGCGCGGCTCGATCACGACCTCGATGTTGCGCACGCGTCTGCTGCCCGCCACGAAGTCGTCGGCGTCGAACCTTTGGCGGTTGACCGCGTAGCCGTAGGACTCGAGCGTTGTCTCGATATAGCGCGCGGATTTCTCCAGCTCGTCGTAGTGCGCCACGTTGTGCTCGCGGCTCGCGATCGCCACGACGTGACCCTTGAGGCGCGGCACGAGCGCGCGCTCGTCCTCGGTCAGGGGCGCCAGCGGGCCGCGGTAGGACCGGCCCGGAACGCCCGCCATGTAGTAGATCGCGCCGCCGGTGACGACGGCCACGGCGGCGATCAGAATGGCAACGAACAGCAGCATCCGCCGCACCATCGTGTGGCCGCCTCTCGGGGCGCCGGGTGCGCGCAGGAAATCCGGCGCGTCAGCCGGTCCTTCGCCCGCGCGGCTCGGGCCGCGTCTCGGCGCCGGGCGCAAGGCGCCTGTCGAGGTAGGCGCTGACCCAGGTCATCAGCGGCTCGAGCTTGCCGTCAAAGAAATGGTTGGCGCCGGGCACGATCTTCTGCTCGATCACGATGCCCTTCTGCGTCTTGAGTTTCTCGACGAGGCCGGTCACGTCCTTCTGCGGCACCACGGCATCCTTGTCGCCATGGATGATCAGGCCCGAGGACGGGCAGGGGGCGAGGAACGAGAAGTCGTAGAGATTGGCGGGCGGCGCGATCGAGATGAAGCCCTCGATCTCGGGGCGGCGCATGAGGAGCTGCATGCCGATCCAGGCGCCGAACGAGAAGCCGGCGATCCAGCAGCTGCGCGCCTCCGGATTGATCGACTGCGCCCAGTCGAGCGCCGACGCGGCATCGGAGAGCTCGCCGGTGCCATGATCGAACGAGCCCTGGCTGCGGCCGACGCCGCGGAAATTGAAGCGCAGCACGGCAAAATTACGGTGCGCGAACGCGTAGTAGAGCTGGTAGATGATCTGATGGTTCATCGTGCCGCCGAACTGCGGGTGCGGATGCAGGATGATCGCGATCGGCGCGTTCTTCTGCTTGGCGGGATGGAAGCGGCCTTCGATCCGTCCGGCGGATCCGGTGAAGATGACCTCGGGCATTAAGGACCTCGATCGCAGGGCTGGCACCTGTCAGTGCCACGTTCTGGTGCCAAGTTCTGTGTCGCGTCCGGACGACGGCGCGCTTGACGATACGCGCCAATCCCCGTAACTATTTAGAACTATTCTAATATCTCGGAAGGATCCGGGGGCTGCAGCGCAAGGCGTGCACGCTAGCCGGCGCTATCTACCATGACTGGTGGGGCGAAAAGCAAGGATAATGATAGGGTCTGGTGACCCGCGGTAACCCCATGACCGAGCGCATCTATCTCGACTGGAACGCGACGGCCCCGCTGCGACCGGCAGCGCGCGCCGCCATGCTCGCGGCGCTCGACCGGGTGGGCAACCCATCCTCGGTGCATGCGGAAGGCCGCGCGTTCCGGCACCTTGTCGAGACCGCCCGCGAGCAGGTCGCGGCGCTGGTCGGGGCGCAGGCGCGCAATGTGGTGTTCACGTCGGGCGGGACCGAGGCCAACGCGCTGGCGCTGACCCCGCGTGTTGAGCGGCCAGGCCATCGAGGGCCCTTGGGCCGACTGCTGGTGAGCGGCATCGAGCATCCATCGGTGCGCAGCGGCGGCCGATTTGCCCCCGAAGCGGTTGAGGAGATCGCCGTGACTGGCGATGGAATCATCGACTTGTCCGCGCTGGAGCGCCGCCTCGCCGAGCCGGCGGGTGGGCCCGCGCTTGTCTCCCTGATGCATGCCAACAACGAGACTGGCGTGATCCAGCCGGTCGTGGAGGCGGCCCGGCTGGTGCATGCGGCCGCTGCGCTGCTGCACGTCGATGCGGTGCAGACGGTTGGCCGGATTGCATGCGATATCAATGCGCTGGGGGCGGATCTTCTGACGGTTTCTGGTCACAAGCTGGGCGGGCCGCAGGGCGTCGGCGCGCTGGTCAAGGCGTCGGAGTCGCTGCATCTGGCCGATCCGCTGATCAAGGGGGGCGGCCAGGAGCGGGGCAGCCGGGCGGGCACCGAGAATGTCGCGGCCATCGTGGGCTTTGGCGCCGCAGCCGAGGAGGCCCGCAACGCCCTGGCGGAGGAGGATGCCCGCGTGACCCGGCTGCGCGAGCTGCTTGAGGCCGGCCTGCGGGCGATCTCGGACGAGACCGTCATCTTCGGTTCCAACGCGAAGAGGCTGCCTAATACCACTCTGTTCGCGGTTCCGGGCCGCAAGGCAGAGACCGCGCTGATCGCCCTCGACCTTGCCGGAATCGCGGCCTCGTCGGGCTCGGCCTGCTCGTCCGGCAAGGTCGCGGCCTCGCATGTCCTCGCCGCCATGGGCGTTGCGCCCGAGCTGGCGGCTGGCGCCGTGCGGCTGAGCCTCGGGCGCGACACGTCCGAGGGCGATATCGAGGGCTTTCTTATCGCTTGGAGTAAACTGGTTTCACGCTTATCTAGAGGGGACAAACATGGCCTTGCGGCCTGAACCCATCAGCTGAGGGTGAGCTTCGGAACCAGTCCGGACACCATATCGCTAAATCCAACCCGCGGACCTTGAATCCGCAGCGGAGGGACGAATGCCTGCCGTGCAGGAGACGGTCGATCGGGTCCGCCTGATCGATGTCGACCAATACAAATATGGATTCGAGACGCTGATCGAATCCGAGAAGGCCCCGAAGGGCCTCTCGGAGGATACGGTCCGTTTCATCTCGGCCAAGAAGAACGAGCCCGATTGGATGCTGGCGTGGCGGCTCGAGGCCTACCGCCACTGGCTGACCATGCGCGAGCCGACCTGGGCACGCGTCGACTATCCGAAGATCGACTACCAGGACATGTATTACTATTCGGCGCCGAAGCGGAAGGCGCTGGCCTCGCTCGACGAGGTCGATCCCGAGATCCTCAAGACCTACGAGAAGCTCGGCATCCCGCTGCGCGAGCAGGAGATGCTGGCCGGCGTCGAGCGGCCGGCGGGCTCCTCGCGCGTCGCAGTCGACGCGGTGTTCGACTCGGTCTCGGTCGCCACCACGTTCAAGGAGGAGTTGAAGAAAGCCGGCGTGATCTTCATGCCGATCTCGGAGGCGGTCCGCGAGCATCCCGATCTGGTGAAGAAGTATCTCGGCTCGGTGGTGCCGGTGAGCGACAATTTCTTCGCCACCCTCAACTCGGCGGTCTACTCCGACGGCTCGTTCGTCTACGTGCCGCCGGGCGTGCGCTGCCCGATGGAGCTGTCGACCTATTTCCGCATCAACGAGAAGAACTCCGGCCAGTTCGAGCGCACCCTCATCATCGCGGACAAGGGCTCGTACGTCAGTTACCTCGAGGGCTGCACGGCGCCGATGCGCGACGAGAACCAGCTGCACGCCGCCGTGGTCGAGCTGGTCGCGCTCGACGACGCCCAGATCAAGTACTCGACCGTGCAGAACTGGTATCCGGGCGACGCGCAAGGCCGCGGCGGCATCTACAATTTCGTCACCAAGCGCGGCGACTGCCGCGGCCGCAACGCGAAGATCTCCTGGACCCAGGTCGAGACCGGCTCGGCGATCACCTGGAAATATCCGAGCTGCATCCTGCGCGGCGACAACTCGCAGGGCGAGTTCTACTCGATCGCGATCTCGAACGGCCGCCAGCAGGTCGATTCCGGCACCAAGATGATCCACCTCGGCAAGAACACGACGAGCCGGATCATCTCCAAGGGCATCGCGGCCGGCCATTCCAACAACACCTATCGCGGCCTCGTGCAGGCGGTGCGGCGGGCGAGCGGCGCGCGCAACTTCACCAACTGCGACTCGCTGCTGATCGGCGGCCACTGCGGCGCGCACACGGTGCCGTACATCGAGGCGAAGAACTCCTCGGCCGTGTTCGAGCACGAGGCGACCACCTCGAAGATCTCCGAGGACATGCTGTTCTACTGCATGCAGCGCGGCCTGTCGGAAGAAGAGGCGGTGGCGCTGGTGGTCAACGGCTTCGTGCGCGACGTGCTCCAGCAGCTCCCCATGGAGTTCGCGGTCGAGGCGCAGAAGCTGATCTCGATCAGCCTCGAAGGTTCGGTCGGGTGAGGCAAGGTGTCGGAGCTCGACAAGGCGCTTGCCGCGCTGGAAGCGCGGCGAGCCGAGGAGGAAGCCGATCGCCGGCGGCGGCGCGCCGCGGCCTGCGCGTTCCTCAAGGGGTTCTACGAGGCCGACGTGGCGCCGTCGCGCAAGCTCAAGGAGCGCGGCATCGCGAGTTCGTTCGATGACGGCCGGCTGCTGCTGGAGCGGCCCGAGGAAGGCCACTTCGCGGAAGGCCTGGTGATCGTGGTCGGCGAGCAGGGCGAGATCGATGTCGGCGGCAAGTCGCTGGGGCGCCATCAGCCCGGCGACGAGGCCGCGAAGAGGAGCGAGCTGATCGCCGAGATCATTTCGCATTTCAGTCTGTAGGGATGAACGACGTGGCAATGCTCGAAGTCAGAAATCTCCAGGTCACGGTCGACGGCCGCGAGATCCTCAAGGGTCTCGACCTCACCGTCAACAAGGGCGAGGTGCACGCCATCATGGGCCCGAACGGCTCGGGCAAGTCGACGCTCGCGCACGTGCTCGCCGGCAAGGACGCCTACGAGGTGACCGAAGGCTCGGTGACGTTCGAGGGCGCCGACCTGCTCGCCATGGAGCCGGACGAGCGCGCCGCGCACGGCATCTTCCTCGCGTTCCAGTACCCGCTGGAGATCCCCGGCGTCAGTACGATGAATTTCCTGCGCACCGCGCTCAACGCGCAGCGCAAGAAGCGCGGCGAGGCCGAGCTGATGGCGCCCGAGTTCATCAAGAAGGTGCGCGAGGCTTCCGCCAAACTCGGCGTCGACCAGGAAATGCTGCGCCGGCCCGTCAACGTCGGCTTCTCGGGCGGCGAGAAGAAGCGCAACGAGATCCTGCAGATGGCGTTGCTGGAGCCGAAGCTCGCGGTGCTCGACGAGACGGATTCGGGCCTGGATATCGACGCGCTGAAAGTGGTGGCGGACGGCGTCAACCGGCTGCGCTCGGGCGAGCGCGCCATGATCGTCATCACCCACTATCAGCGCCTGCTCGACCATATCGTGCCCGACATCGTGCATGTGCTCTCGCGCGGCCGCATCGTGCGCACCGGCGGCAAGGAGCTCGCGCTCGAGCTCGAGGCCAAGGGCTATGCGGGCTACCAGGACGAGGCGGCGTGAGGCAGCGATGAGCGCCGAAGTACTCCCAATCAGGACTGCGGCCGAGACGGCGCTCGTTGAAGAGTTTGCCGCCGCGAAGGCGCGCCTGCCCGGCGGCCGCGGGGTCGCGGCCCGCCGCGAGGCCGCGTTCCGCCGCTTCGAGGCGAGCGGCCTGCCGAGCCGGCGCGTCGAGGAGTGGAAATACACCGACCTGCGCGCGCTGATGCGCGACGCCAAGCCGCTGGCGATGCCGCCCACCGCGCGCGCGCTGCAGCCGCAGGCGGTCGGCGATGCGCTGCCCGGCATCGCGGCGCATCAGGTGGCGATCATCAATGGCGTCTTCGTGCCGGGCTGGAGCGACGTGAGCGCCGACGACCCGCGGATGACCATTACGGAGCTGTTCGCCTGGCTCGCCGCGAATGAGAACTTCAGGCTGGACCAGGCGGGCTCCGAGCCGGGCGATCTCGCGCTCGCGCTCAATTCCGCCTTCATGACCGGCGGCGTCGTGGTGCACGTGAAGAAAGACGCCCGCATTGCGCGGCCGATTCATATCGCGCACCGGTTCGTGGGGGATGTGCCCGCCGCGATGTATCCGCGCAACCTGATCTTCGTCGAGCCGGGCGCGCACGTGACCTTCATCGAGACGTTCGACGGGCCGGCCGTGCTCGACTACCAGGTCAACGGCGCGCTCGCGCTCGTGGTGGGCGAGGGCGCGCAGGTCGAGCGCATCAAAATCGGCGATGAGGGCGCGGCGGCGCTGCACATCGCGACCGTGATGACGTTGATCGGCGCCAAGGCCGATTTTCGCGAGTTCACGTTCACGACCGGCAGTCTGGTGACGCGCAATCAGCTCTTCCTGCGCAGCGCGGGCGATGCCGCCAAGATCAGGATCGCGGGCGCGAACCTGCTCAAGGCCCGCCAGCACGTCGACTCGACGCTCGTGCTCGATCACGCGGCGCGCGGCTGCGAGAGCCGCGAGGTGTTCAAGTCGGTGCTCGACGACGAGAGCCGCGGCGTCTTCCAGGGCAAGATCGTGGTGCGGCCGGGCGCGCAGAAGACCGACGGCCGGATGATGACGCAGGCGCTCCTGCTGTCCGAGAAGGCCGAGTCCGACAACAAGCCGGAGCTCGAGATCTTCGCCGACGACGTGCAGTGCGGCCACGGGGCGACCTCCGGGCGGCTCGACGAGAACCTGCTGTTCTACCTCAAGGCGCGCGGCATCCCGGCGAAGGAAGCCGAGGCGCTGCTGATCCAGGCATTTGTCGGCGAGGCGATCGACGGCATCGCGCACGAGGGCATGCGCGAGCTGCTGAGCGCCCGCGTCGCGGCCTGGCTGGAGGCGCGACGATGACCCATCCGGCGGTGACCAACGGCACCTACGACGTTGAGCGCATCCGCGCGGATTTCCCCGCGTTGGCCATGCAGATCTACGGCAAGCCGCTCGTCTATCTCGACAACGCCGCCTCGGCGCAGAAGCCGCAGGCCGTGCTCGATCGCCTCAACCAGGCCTACACGAGCGAATATGCCAATGTGCATCGCGGCCTACATTACCTCGCGAATGCGGCAACCGAAGCGTATGAAGGCGCGCGCGAGAAGGTGCGCGCGTTTCTCAACGCGGCTAGACCTGAGGAGATCGTCTTCACCCGCAACGCCACCGAGGCGATGAACCTCGTTGCCTATACGTTCGGCCGCGACCGCATCAAGCCGGGCGACGAGATCGTGCTCTCGATCATGGAGCATCACTCCAACATCGTGCCGTGGCACTTCCTGCGCGAGCGCCATGGCGCCGTGATCAAATGGGCGCCGGTCGACGACGAGGGCAATTTCCTGCTCGACGAATTCGCCAAGCTCCTCACCGACCGCACCAGGATGGTCGCGATCACCCACATGTCCAACATGCTCGGCACCGTGGTGCCGATCAAGGAAGTCGTGCGGCTCGCCCATACACGCGGCATTCCGGTGCTGGTCGACGGCGCGCAGGGCGCAGTCCATCTCGAGGTCGACGTGCGCGACCTCGATTGCGACTTCTACGCCATCACGGGCCACAAGCTCCTCGGCCCGACCGGCATCGGCGCGCTCTACGGCAAGCACGAGCACCTCGCCGCCATGCGGCCGTTCAACGGCGGCGGCGAGATGATCCGCGAGGTGTTCGAGGACCGCATCACTTATGGCGAGCCGCCGCACAAGTTCGAGGCGGGCACGCCGCCGATCGTGCAGGCGATCGGCTTCGGCGCCGCGATCGACTACGTCCAGTCGATCGGCAAGCCGCGCATCCACGCGCATGAACGCGACCTCGTGACGTATGCGCACGAGCGGCTGCGCGAGATCAACTCGCTGCGCATTTTTGGCCAAGCGCGCGACAAGGGCGCGATCGTCTCGTTCGAGCTCAAGGGCGCGCATCCGCACGACGTCGCGACCATCATCGACCGGGCCGGCGTCGCGGTGCGCGCCGGAACCCATTGCGTGATGCCGCTGCTCGCCCGCTTCGGCGTCACGGCCACGTGCCGCGCCTCGTTCGCGCTCTATAATACGCGCGAGGAGGTCGATACACTGGTGCAGGCGCTGCGCAAGGCGCAGGAAATGCTGCTATGAACGAAGACGCGACCAAGGACGACATCAAGCAGGCGGAGGCCGCACCCGCAACGGCGCCCGCGGCCGCCGTGCCGGCGCTGCCGCAGGACGAGGTCTCGCGCCTGACGGACGAGATCGTTGCCGCGCTCAAGACCGTCTACGACCCGGAGATCCCCGCCGACATCTACGAGCTCGGCCTCATTTACAAGATCGACATCGCGGACGACCGCGCCGTCACGGTGGACATGACGCTGACCACGCCCAACTGCCCGTCGGCGCAGGAGCTGCCGATCATGGCCGAGAACGCGGTCGCGAGCGTGCCGGGCGTCGGCCCGGTCAGCGTCAACGTCGTGTGGGACCCGCCCTGGGAGCCGAGCCGGATGTCGGACGAGGCGCGGGTCGTGCTGAACATGTGGTGAGTGCGCATGTTCCGGCGAAGTGGAGACCGGTTCGCCGACAAGAACATGCGCCAAAAGAAGGCGAGGCTGGGGCAAATCCAGGCTCGGCAATCTTCACAGGCGAGGAATCGTTGTTATCTTGTGAGCATCCGTTTCGCCGGGCCTTGAACCCGGTGCAAGGAGAGACGAAATGGCAACTCCCCGGCCGCGCCCGCAGGTGATGCGGCTCACCGATACGGCGGCAATCCGCATCAAGGACATCCTCGGCAAGGCCGAGCAGCCGATCGTCGGCGTGCGCGTCGGCGTCAAGAACGGCGGCTGCGCCGGCATGTCCTACACGATGGAATATGCCGACAACGTGCGGCCGCACGACGAGGTGGTCGAGGACAAGGGCGTTAAGCTGCTGATCGATCCAAAGGCGGTGCTGTTCCTGCTGGGCACCGAGATGGACTTCCGGGTCGACAAGCTCTCGTCCGGCTTCGTGTTCAACAACCCGAACCAGACCTCGGCCTGTGGCTGCGGCAAGTCGGTCGCGATCACGCCGGCGACCGGCGAAGCGGCCGAAGCGCACTGACGCGCGCCCCGTCGCGCCGATGCATGATGCGGACGACATCATCGATCTGTTCGCGGCGTTTGGCCGCGTGAACGTGCGCCGCATGTTCGGCGGGTTCGGCATCTACGCGGACGGCGTCATGTTCGCGCTCGCATCGCGCGGCGTGATCTATCTCAAGGCCGATGATGCGACCGCGGCGGCCTTCCGGCAGGAAGGCACCGGCCCGTTCACCTACGCCACCAAGCACGGCAGGCATGCGAGCCTGTCCTACTGGCGGCTGCCCGACCGCCTCTACGACGATCCGGACGAGCTCGCGGCCTGGGCACGCACCGCACTCACTGTCGCGCGCCGCGCGCAGGCGCCGAAAGCCGTCAGGCGACCTGCGCGCCGGGCGGCGCCGGGAGAGCCGCGCCGTGGAAATCGGCGAGGATGAACGCCGCGACCTCGGCCGCCGGCATCGGCCGGCCGAAATAGAATCCCTGGATCTGATGGCACTGCAGCTCGCGCAGCAGCGCGACCTGCTGGGCGGTCTCGACGCCCTCGACCGTGACCGTGAGGCCGAGCGAGCGGCCGAGGCCGACGACCGCGCGCAGCACGGTCTCGCCGTTGCGGTCGGCATCGAGCGCCACCACGAAGGCGCGGTCGATTTTGATCTTGTCGAACGGGAAGCGCCATAGATAGCTCAGGCTCGAATAGCCGGTGCCGAAATCGTCCATCGCGATCGAGACGCCGAGCCCCTTGAGGGCGCGCAGCTCGTCCGTGATGCTTGCGCTCGCCTCCATGAACAGGCTTTCGGTGATCTCGAGCTCGAGGCGGGCGGGCGCCATGCCGCTCGCGGCGAGCGCCTGCGCGACCGTCGCGCACAGGTCGCCGGTGAACTGCGCCGGCGACAGGTTCACGGCGACGCGCAGATGCTCGGGCCACGCGGCGGCGATGCGGCACGCCTCGGCGATGACCCATCCGCCGATACGGCCGATCAGGCCGATCTCCTCGGCGACCGGGATGAAGCGCGTGGGCGGGATGAGCGAGCCGTCGGGCGCGCGCAACCGCAGCAGCGCCTCGAAGCCGACGAGCCGCCCCTGCGGCATGCCGACCACCGGCTGGAAGTGCAGATCGAAACCGTCATTGGCGATGGCCGCGTGGATCGTCCGCTCGAGCGCCAGCCGCTCCTGCAGCTCGCGATCCATTTCCGGCGCGAAGTAGCGCATGCCGTTGCCGCCGGCGTGCTTGCAGCTGTGCATCGCCCGTCCGGCGCTCTTGATCAGGACATGCGCGTCGTCGCCGTCCGCCGGCGCGAGCGCGACGCCGATGCTCGCCGTCACGTTGAGGTCGCGCCCGTCGATGCGGCAGGGCGCCGCCAGCGCCTCGGCGACGCGGCGCGCGGTCTTCTCGGCGCCCGCGCGCTCCAACGCGGCCTGCAGGATCACGAACTCGTCGCCGCCGATGCGGGCGACGACATCGCCGTCGCGGACGACCCCGCGCAGCCGCGCCGCAACCGTCTTGACCAGCTCGTCGCCCGCGAGGTGCCCGAGCGTGTCGTTCACGTCCATGAGCCGGTCGATGTTGATGTCGATGACGGCGACGGGCCGGCGTTCGGCGGACGGCGCCGCCAGCATGGCGGCGAGCCGGGCGACGAGGCGCGTGCGATTGACGAGGCCCGTGAGTGCGTCGTGGTCGGCGAGGAAGCGGGCGCGCTCCTCGGCGCGCATCTTTTCGCGCGTGCGCCGATACCAGGCGACGGCCGGGATGCAGAAGGCGAGCGCCGTGAGCGCGCTGAGCGACAGGCCGGCAAGCAGGAATGTAGCGTGAAACAGGCGGCGCTTCTCGGTCTGGTCGACATAGACCTCGACGATCGCGATCGTGCGCCCGTCGAGGCGCACCGGCACATAGGCCTCGGTGAAGAAGGCCGGTGCCGCCGGCCGCGTCCCGGTCTTGGCGGCCGTGAACGGCTCGCCGGCGGCGAGCGCTGCCGCGGCCGCCGGGTTGTGGCGGGACAGGATGGGCGCGTCGGCCGGCACCGCAAAGCTGCCGCCCGACAGGCGCAGACGGCCGGCCGGATCGAACACGTTGTACTGGAAGATGCTGCCGACCTTCTGGGTGCGCCGCAGCAGCAACTCGCTCGCCGCGCTCGGCGTCGCGCCGGCCGCAATCTGCTCGAGGTCGTCGACGCTCTGCGCGAGGTAGCTCGCCCAGTTGTGCGCGGTCGACACCGCGTCGAGATCGAGCAGGCGTTCGATCGCGAAGCGCTGGATCGCCCAGGTGCCGCCGGTCACCAGGGCGAGCACGGCGGCGAGGATGAGGATATTGCCGCGCGGAGAACGCGTGCCGGAGGAAGGCATGGAGGTCACCAAAGTCGGGTCGTGCGATTATGCGAGGGAAACCGCCAAGCAATCGCCAATGCGCAGGGCGGGTCCGCCGTCGTAGTTACGAAACCGTAGCGAGGGCGGCCGGGCGGCCGGATCAGGCGACCGCCTCAAGCGACCCGGTCTCAAGCGACCTGGTCTCAGGCGACCTGGTCTCGGGCGACTTGGTCTCAGGCGACTTGGGTCTCCGCCGCCGGCGAAACCTCGGGATCGGTCTCGCAGATCACCCGGTTGCGGCCATTGCGCTTGGCCGCGTAGAGGCAGGCGTCGGCGCGCTCGATCAGCGACTGCGTCGTGTCACCGCGGCGGTAGCTGGCGACGCCGATCGAGACCGTGACGCGGCCGAGATGCTCGCCGGTCGAGCGCTTCATCAGCTCCTTGCCCATGATGGCGCGGCGGATCTGGTCGGCGACGGTGATCGACTCGCGTAGCGCGGTGCGCGGCAGCACCACGGCGAATTCCTCGCCGCCATAGCGCGCCGCCGTGTCCTGGCCTTTCACGTTCTGCTTCACCGTGAGCGCGACGAGGCGCAGCACCTGATCGCCGGTGAGATGGCCGAAGGTGTCGTTGAAATTCTTGAAGTGATCGATGTCGGTGAGCATCAGCGAGACCGGCTCGGCCGACGCGCTCGCCTCGTGCAGGCTGCGGGCGAGCATCTCGTCGAAATGCTTGCGGTTAGCGAGCGTGGTGAGGGGATCGGTGAGGCTCTCGTTGCGCACCGTCTCGAGGTTCTGCTGGAGCTGGTTGATCTCCTGCTTCGAGGCCTTGAGCCGCGCTTCCAGCTCGTGGTTGTCGCGCTTCATGCCGGAGGCGGTCTGCACCAGGCTCTCGATGATGCCGCGTACCGAGTCGCGGTCGTTGGCGCGGCCGAGCTTGGCGGTCACGTCGGTGAGGCTCGCGTCATGCTTGGTCGCGGAACGCACCGCATTGTCGATCAGCGTCATCACCTGATCGATCTCGCCGCTGATCTTGGTGTTGACGTTACCGATCTCGTCGACGACCCGGGTCGGCGAGATGAAGGCCGAGTAGATGTAGTCGATGTCGGCCTCGGTCAGCGTGCCGCTGCTCGACAGCGTCTCGTTGACCTTCTGATTGAGGGATTGGTTGAAGCCGGTCGCGTAGTTGTACCAGACCTCGTAGGTGCGCGGGACGGCAGGCTGGTGCAATGCCTTGATCTGGCCGAACGCGATCTCGGCGAACGCCATCGTGCGCTCGTGCTCGTCGGACGGAACGGTCAGAACGGTCATGGCCCAGTCTCCAATCGCGGGCCGAGGCCCCCACGCACCCACCCACGACCGACCCTGCGGCCGGCCCGTTCGCCGCCCACGTTAGGCCCTGCGGGTGAATTTGAGGTAAATGTTTCTGGGGCCGAAAAGTGGAAAAACACCCTTTACGGCCAGCATGTTAGACCGCGCCCATCGCTAAGGGTTGCTTAACGTATAAATACAACCGGGTTCCGGCCGCGCGGCGCTAAGCCTTGAGGCGGGTCGGCCGGAACAGGAAGGCGGGCAGATGGGACTGGTCGGCCGCATCCTCGGCCGGCTCGCGCGCGGGTGCGGGCCGCGGCCGCGGGCGGGCGGCGTCGAGCGACGCGACCGGAGCCAACTCGCGCTCTTGCGACGCGTGGCGCGGGCCGTGGCGGTCTTGACGTTGTTCTTGACGCTCGTGTCGCTCGCGATGCGGCCGTTCCGCGTGCGAGCGCTCGCCTGTTGAACGCTCGCCGCGCGGCTTGCCGCGATGGCCGCGCCGGGCGCCATGGTGGCGCGCCTCGCCGGCGTCCTCGTGATCGGCGGCGGCGGGTGGCTCGCTCGCCCAGGCGATCGACTGGCCAATCAGCTTCTCGATCGCGGCGACCGACTTCTGATCGTTCGGCGCCACGATCGTGACCGCGGTACCGCTGCGTCCGGCGCGGCCGGTGCGGCCGATGCGGTGCACGTAGTCGTCGGGGTGGTGCGGCACGTCGAAATTGAACACGTGGCTCACGTCGGGAATGTCGAGCCCGCGCACAGCAACGTCGGAGGCGACCAGCAGGCTGGACTTCGCCGCGAGCGGAACTGAGTCGAGCGCCGCCGTGCGCGCCCGCCTGATCGAGGTCGCCGTGCAGCGCGGCCGCCGGAGAAGCCGTGCTTGACGAGCGAGCGGTGCAGCCATGCGCGACCTCGCGCTTGCGGTTGCAGAAGATGATTGCGTTCTTGAACGCGTCAGCCGAGCGGATCAGCCGGCGCAGCGTGTCGCGCTTGTCGTGCGGCTCGCGTCCGGTCTTGACCAGGCACTGGGCGGTGTTGGCGACGGTGGTGGCCGGGCGGGAGACCTCGACGCGGACCGGATTGTGCAGGAACTGCTCGGTGATGCGCCGGATCTCCGGCGGCATGGTGGCGGTGAAGAACAGCGTCTGGCGGGTGAACGGGACGAGCTTGCAGATGCGCTCGATGTCGGGGATGAAGCCCATGTCGAGCATGCGGTCGGCCTCGTCGATGACGAGGAGCTCGACGCCGGTGAGCAGCAGGCGCCCACGCTCGGAATGATCGAGCAGCCGGCCCGGCGTCGCGATCAGCACGTCGACGCCGCGCGTGAGCTTGCTGTCCTGGTTGTCGAACGAGACGCCGCCGATGATGAGGGCGACGTTGAGCTTCTGCTTGGCGCCGTACTTGTTGAAGCTTTCCTCGACCTGCGCCGCGAGCTCGCGCGTCGGCTCAAGGATCAGGGTGCGCGGCATGCGGGCGCGGGCGCGGCCCTGTGCGAGCATGGTAAGCATCGGCAGCACGAAGGCGGCGGTCTTGCCGGTGCCGGTCTGCGCGATGCCGAGCACATCGCGCCGCGCGAGCACGTGCGGGATGGCCTGGTCTTGGATCGGGGTGGGGGTCGTGTAGCCGGACGCGGCGACCGCCGCGAGAACCTTGTCGGACAAGCCGAGATGGGCGAAAGACATGTAACCTCGAATGGTGACCGCCCGGAAGCCCAGGCCGCGCCCGGAATGAACGACGTCGGTTGTGCGCGGGGGGAAGGCGGCCGAATGGATCGTGCCGTTCGGTGCGAACATAGTGTTGCGCCGCAAAAAGTCAATGCTGACGGGGGCTTGCAGTTAATCCTTTGTCACGCGTTTTTCGCGGAGCCGTGTGCGGCAGGTGCGGCCGCGACCGCCTCGCGCGCGGCGGGAAACGCCGATTCATCCAAGTTTTTCCGGCTTCTGTCCCTTCCGCGCCTGGAGTGCCCCGCTAGGTTGAGCGCGCGGCGCGACGCTGCCGCGGAGGAAGCGACATGCGGACCCAGGTCGGGATCATCGGCGCCGGTCCGGCCGGGCTGGTGCTGGCGCTGCTGCTGCGCCGCGCCGGAATTGATTCGGTCATCATCGAGAATCGCAGCCGCGACCACATCGAGCACCGCATCCGGGCCGGCCTCTTGGAACAGTGGGTGGCGGATCTCCTGGTCGAGCTCGGCGTCGGCGGGCGCATGCAGCGCGAAGGCATGTTCCACCGCGGCATCTACCTCAACTTCGACGGCGCGCTGCATCACCTCGACTTCCGCGACCTGATCGGCAAGGGCGTGACCATCTACGGCCAGCAGGAGGTGGTCAAAGACATCGTGACGCGGCTCATCGCCGACGGCGAAAAAATCCTGTTCGAGGTCGAGGACGTGAGCATCCACGACTTCGCGCGCGGGACGCCGAAAATCCGCTTTCGCCATGATGGGCAGGCGCAGGAAATCGATTGCGCCTTCATCGGCGGCTGCGACGGCTTCCACGGCATCTGCCGCCCGAGCTTTCCGGCCGGCGTGCTGCAAACTTTCGAGCGCGAGTATCCGTTCGGCTGGATCGGCGTCCTCGCCGAATCGCCGCCGCCCGAGGACGAGCTGATCTACACCTATCACGACCGCGGCTTCGCGCTGTTCACGATGCGCTCGCCGACATTGGCGCGGCTCTACCTGCAATGCGCGCCCGACGAGGACATCGACAACTGGCCGGACGCGCGCATCTGGGAGGAGCTGCACACGCGGCTCAACGGCGTGCGGCCGCTCGCGGAAGGCCGGATGCTGCAGAAGGGCATCACGCCGATGCGCAGCTTCGTGGTCGAGCCGATGCAGATCGGGCGCCTCTTTCTCGCCGGCGACTCCGCCCACATCGTGCCGCCGACCGGCGCCAAGGGCATGAACCTCGCGATCGCCGACGTGCTGGTGCTCTCGCGCGCGCTCACGGCCTTCTACAAATCGAACCGCACCGACCTGCTCGACGCCTATTCGCAGACGTGCCTCGGCCGCGTGTGGAAGGCGCAGCGCTTCTCGTGGTGGATGACGCAGATCTTCCATCGCTTCCCCGACGAGGTGCCGTTCGACCAGCGCCGCCAGCTCGCCGAGCTCGGCTATGTGGCGAGCTCGACCGCGGCCGCGACGGCGCTCGCCGAGAACTACGCGGGCCTGCCGATGAATTGACGCGGCAGCGGCGAACCCGAAGCTCGCATACGCCGGCGGCGAACGCGGTTGCGAACTTCGGCGGCGGGACACCGAGATGGTTTGCGCATCGTAAACGTCCGACCGCAAGACGCCGGCAATTTGCGTGCGAATCACGCAGGCAATCGCAGCGAAATAATCACGTCCGGCTGCTAGCAGTGCACGGTGGGCACTGCACAGCGGAATGGATAATGGGACGGCGCGGAACTCGTCTTTGGGTCGCGGCGGTGCTCGCCGGCTTCTTGGCGACAGCGCCCGCGGATGCGCAGAGCCTGTCGGACGATCTCGCGGACATGATCGCGCGGGCGCGGGCGACCAGCCTGCAGCAACGGTTCGGGCGCCTGCTCGTCGACGAAGGGCGCGATCTCGATATCGATCCCGCCGCGAGCGTCGACAAAACGCGGCGGACGCTGCTGCGCCGCGCCTCGGTCTTCGAGAGCATGCGCGAATATGCCTCGGCCGAGGCAAGCCTGACACAGGCGCTGGACATGGCCCCGCCGGTCGCCGCCATGTACGCGGCGCGCGGCTACTTCTACATGCGGCGCGGTCGCTTCAGCGACGCGCTCGCCGACTTCATCTTGGGCGCGCGGGTCGAGCCCGGCAATGCCCACCTGCGCCATGCGGCCGGCCGCGCACAATCGGCGCTCGGCGATTTCGCAGCGGCGATCATGCATTACGACGCGGCGATCCGCCTTGCCCCGCGCGAGCCGATCTTCTACCTCGCGCGCGCCGAGGCGCGCATCCATCTCGACCAGCCGGGCCCGGCGCGCGACGACTACGATCGCGCCCTCGACAACCGGCTGCAGCGTGCGACCGATCGCTATTTCGCATTCCTCGGCCGCGGCTACTCGTTCCTGATGCAGTCCGACTATACGGGCGCGATCGCCGATTTCGGCAACGCGCTCGCGATCGATCCAGGCTCGCTCAGCGCGCTGATGTGGCGCGGCTATGCACACGAGAAGACGGGCCAGGTCGGGCTCGCGCTCGACGACTATGAGCGCGCCGTCGCGGTCGATCCGGGCGATCGGTTGGCGCGCAACAATCTGCAGCGGCTGCGATCGAATTGACCCAGTGACCCACCCGGATGAAGGGCGCGTCAGCGCCGAAATATGGGCGACGCACCTCACGCGAGCAATTTCTCCATGAAGATGCTGAGCAGATCGGCGACGTAGTCTCCGAACGGCTCGATCTCGGTGAAGCCGTGTGCGCGGTAAAGCGCGATGGCTTCGGGCTGGCGGATGCCGGTTTCCAACCGCAGGCGCGTCAGCCGCAGGTCCCTGGCGCGCCGCTCGATCGCCATCAGGATCCCGCGGCCAATTCCGCGGCCACGGATCTGCTTGTTGACATACATTGGTTTGATCTCGCCGAGCGGCGAGGTCGCGACCAGCGCGCCGAAGCCGCAGACGATCCCACCGTCGCGCGCGACGAAGAACGACACGTTCGGCGCACGCAGCGAGCTCGGCTCCAGCAGGTGGTTGCTTTCGGCCGGATAGAGGCCGGCGTAATAGGCATCGCTTTCGGCGATCATCCGCGTGATCTGCCGATCGGTCGGATCGCCCAAGGCAATCGTCAAAGCCATTTCGTCAATCAGGTACGCGCCCATGCTCAATCCAGCGGCTCGACTTTGAGGATCGCGGCGCCGTGATTGCTGCCGGCCCAGAAGGTGACCGGCGTCGTCGAGTTGTCGACGAAGACGCGGCGGATGTTGGTCTCGTTCGGCAACAGGTAGTTGACGAAGGTGCCGGTCTTGGGATCGAGCCGGGTGACGCGATCGTTCATCATCGAGCCGGTCCACGCCTCGCCGTTCCGGTCCACCGTCACGTCGTAAGGCGCCGACCACGGCAGGGGGAGCTGCCACTCGGTGAACTTCTCGCTCCTGGTGTCGAACATCGCGATCTTGTTGCCGCGGTACTCGCCAAACCACATGCGGTCCTGCGCGTCCATCATGCCACGGCGCGGGGCCGATTTCATCGTCGGCAACTGGTAGAACGTGACGCGGAGCGTCTTGGCGTCGACGCGGCCGACCTGCTGCTGGGCGAAGTCGGTGAAGTAGACGTTGTTCTGCGAATCCGGGACGATGTCGTAGATGTTGTGGTTCTCGCCCGCGCGCGCGTCCTTGAACGGCGCGATCGTCTCGATGGCGCCGGTCGCAAGGTTGAGCCGGTGGACCGCCGCAAAACCGTTGTTCTGCGCCCACACCCTGTTGTCGACCGTGTCGGACTCAGGCCGCACCATGTTGACCTGCGCCATCGCCTTGTTCATCTCGGGCGGCAGCGAGAAGGCCGTGACCTTGCCGGTCTTGGGATCGAAGCGGCCGATCGCGCCCTGATACATCATGCCGAGCCAGAGATTGCCTTGCTTGTCCGCGTGCAGGCCGAGGCTGCCCTGCGGCCAGCCGGCCTTGAGCTCAGGCAGCGGAAACTCGGTGACCTGGCCGGTCTTGGGATCGAGCCGGCCGATGTTCTGCTCGCCGAAGTTCGTGTAGTAGACCTGCCCGCCCTCGACGACCACGTCATGCGGCTCGATGAGCGGCCGCGGCAGGTCGTATTGCGTGATGATCACCTGGGTGGCGCGGCCCTTCGGGCGCGGCATGGTCTTCAGGGGATATTCCCACGAATCGCCCTCGCTCAGATTGATCGAGGCGAGCCACTCGGCGCGCTTCTGGAAAAGCGCGTCGCGCTCGCCGCCGCGCTCCTCGAGCAGGCGCTCGGCCTTGCGCTTCTGCGGGCGCAGCGGGAGGCTCTGGTTGGCGTAGCTCGCCATGCGCTTCATCGTCTGCACGAACTCGTCCGCATTGTGCGTCGAGCGCAGGATGCGCTCGGCCGTGTGGCAGCCGACGCAGTTGAACAGCGCATCCTTCTGCGCCGGCGTGCCCGGCACGCTGTCGATCCATTCCGCATTGGTGAGCTGGCTCGCGATGTCGCGCGCCTTGACGAGCTTGAGGTCGGCGCTCGCGCCATGGCCGGCCGCGACCTCGGCCGTCGCCTTGCCGTCGAGGTCGTAGCCGACCGCGCGGATGCTGAGCGTGTAGTGGCCGGGCTCGAGCTTGGCGGCCGGGAAGCCGTAGTGGCCGCTCGCGTTGGTGACGACCGTGATCGCCATGGTCGAGCCGTCGCGGCGGGCGGTGACCAGCACGCCTTCCATCGGCCCTTCCTGCGCGGACGAGACGAGGCCCGCGAGGGCCGATTGCGCGTGCGCGGGGCCGGCCGTGACGAGGAGCGCGAGCGCGGCGCTCGCGAGCAGGCCCATCGTCGTCTTGCGCATGAAGTCCTCCCAGGCGGCTGTTCACAATCCGGTCGGCGAAATCATAGGGCAGTGCGGTGCGGGGGGCCAAGGGGCCCGTCGCGGAGCGGCTCGTCGTCCTTGAGCAAGCCGCGCAGCGGCCGGTGCAGCAGCCACATGATGACGCCGGCGAGCGCGACGATCGCGGCGATCATGAGGAAGAAATGCACCTTGTCCATGCGGCTCCACAGGCTGCCGAGCCAGCCCGCCAGGAAGCCGCCGGAAAAACTTGTCGCCAGCCACACGCCCATCATCATCGAGATGATGCGGGCCGGCGCAATCTTCGACACCAGCGAGAGGCTGGTCGGCGAGAGGTAGAGCTCGCCGACGGTGATCACGACGAAATAGGCGAACAGCCACAGCCAGCTCGCCTTGCCGCCGCCCGCGTACCAGGCGGCCGCCGCCATGATCAGGTAGGCGAGCGCGACGCCGAAGCAGCCGAGCGCCATCTTGGTGAGCGTCGTCGGCTCGCGGCCGCGTTGCGCCTGGCGCGTCCACAGCTCGATCACGAACGGCGTGAAGGCGAAGATCATGAACGGGTTGAACGCCTGGAACCAGGTGGTCGGGATCTCGCCGGACCAGACCAGGAGATTGATGGTGCGGTCCGTATCGGTGTCGGCCCACAGCGCGATCGTGTTGCCCTGCTGCTCGTAGGTTGCCCAGAACAAGGTGGCGGGAACGAACAGCGCGAGCAGGGCCGCGAGCGCGCGGCCCTCGTGGCGGGTGAGCGGCGCGCCGGCGGCCGCGGGCGCGATACGGTCGGGCGGCAGCATCGGCGCGGCCCGCAGGTAGATCGCGAGCCCGATCAGCATGCCGACGCCGGCGGCCGCAAAGCCGTAGTGCCAGCCGATCTTCTCGCCGAGCGTTCCGCACACGAGCGGGGCGAAGAAGGCGCCGAGGTTGATGCCGACATAGAAGATCGAATAGGCGCGGTCGCGCCGGGAATCGCCCGGCGCGTAGAGATCGCCGACCTGCGCCGACATGTTGGGCTTGAAGGCGCCGTTGCCGAGGATGAGAGCGAGAAGCGCGAACAGGAACAGCGGCTCGAACGCCATCATGAAGTGGCCGGCCGCCATCAGCAGCGCGCCGATCACCACGCTGCGGCGGTGGCCGAGCACGCGGTCGGCCAGAAGCCCGCCAATGATCGGCGTGAAATAGACGAGGCCGGTGTAGAAGCCGTAGATCTGCGAGGACAGCGGCTGGATGTCGAGCGGGCCGAACATGCCCTCGAGCAGGCGGCGGAAGGCCGCGAGCCCGATGACGCTGTCGATGCGCTCGGGCTTGAGCAGATAGTTGACCATGTAGAGCACGAGGAGCGCGCGCATCCCGTAGTAAGAGAAGCGCTCCCACATCTCGGTCGCGAACAGGAACGTGAGGGCGCGCGGGTGGCCGAACAGCTCGGCCTTCCTGGTATCAGCCGGCATGGTGGGCGCGTGAGTTATCGCGCCAGCCTAGCATTATCGGGGTGGGGTTTGGGCGCGGCGTCGGGCGCTCGGCGGCAGCGAGACCGAAGTTCCGCCCGGTGGACAACGGGGATGACTGCGCCTTGGAGTCGACTCCCGCGCGCGCTGCGCTAAGCTGGACGGGCTCGGGCGACCACGAGGGCGAAGAGCAGGGCACGGAGTGCGAGCCCTGCCGCGCCGCCCTAAAGAGCGCCTCCGATGTGTGGCGCCCGAGCGCCTTTTTCGACAATCAGACCGCGGATCGAGTCACCTTTGGCGAGACGCCAGGCGGCCGATCGCGCGTGCGCCTCAGATCACCTGCAGGTCACGCCCCACGATCACGTCGCCGCCGAAATCCGCGGCCGGCTCGGCGCGCCACATCGCGTCGGTGAGCGACGGATCGTCGCCGGGCACCAGATGGTTGAGCACCAGCGTCCGGACGCCCGCGTCCCGCGCGATCTTGCCGACCTCGGCGGTGGTGGTGTGCGCCGCGATCAGGTGCTCGCGCAGGCGTGCGGCGCCGGGCGTGCGGGCGATGATGTGGTCGATGCCGCCGAGATGCATGACCTCGTGCAGCAGCACGTTGGCGCCTTGCGCGAAACCGACGAGGGCCGGGCACACGGCAGTGTCGCCCGAGAGCACGATCGAGCGGTCGGCCGCATCGAAGCGGTACGCATAGGCGTGCGGCAGCGGCGGGTGGATCACCGCGACCGTGCTGACCTTGACGGCGTCGTTCTCGAGCACGGGTCCGTCGGCGGCAAACTCGTGGATGCGCACGAGCTTGCGCAGGTCGTTGCGGCCCTCGTCGTCGATGCGGATGTCGATGTCGTAGCTCATCGACTGCAGGAAGCTCTCGATGATCTGCCGCAGCGGCGGCGGGCCCCACACGTCGACCGGCTCGCGCAGGCCCGTGGCCCAGATGTTGTAGATGAGCGGGCCCAGCTCGAGGATGTGGTCGGAGTGATGGTGCGTGATCAGGATCTTGCGCACGCGCGCGGGCTCGATGCCGGCCGCGACGAGCTGGCGGGTGACGCCGTAGCCGCAGTCGACTACGTAGGGCTCGCCCGCGACCATGACGACATTGGCGGGATTGCTGCGGCCGCCGGTGACGCGCGGCCCGCCCTTGGTACCGAGCAGGATCAGCCTGGTGTCGTGGGTCGTCGCCATGATCGCGCCCGCGTCAATCTTCCGCGTGGAAGCCCGAGAGCTTCACGGCGACGGCCCAGCGCTCCGAGTCCGCCTTCTGGATGGCGGCGAGCTCGGCCGCCGTGGTGCCGGTCGGCACGAGGCCGAAGGCACGCAAGCGCTCGGCGACGTCCGGCGCGCGCACCGCGGCCGCCATGGCGGCACTGAGCTTGTCGATGGTCGCGGCCGGCGTCTTCGCCGGCGCGAAGGCGCCGTACCAGCTCGATCCCTCGATGTCGTAGCCCTGCTCGAGGAAGGTCGCGACCTCGGGCGCGAACGGCGAGCGCGTCTTGCCGGAGGTCGCAAGGATGCGCACGCGCTTGTCCTTGTGCATGGCGATCACGTCGCTCAGCGGCACGATCAGCATCGGCACCTGCGCGGCCGCAAGATCGACAATCGCGTTCGCCGAGCCGCGATACGCGACGTGACGCAGGTCGAGGCCGGCGGCCTTGGCAAACAGCACGCCGAGGAAGTGGGGCAGGGCGCCGGTGCCCGGGCCGCCAAAGACGGCGCGCGCCGGATCGGCCTTCACCCAGGCGACCAGCTCCTTGAGCGCTTGCGCCGGCACCTCTCGGCCGACCGCGAGCGCGAAGTCGAAGGTGGCGAGCTGGGAGACCGGCGTGAAGTCGGTGAAGGGATCGTAGCCGAGCGACCGGTAGACATGCTGGTAGACCACCATGGTGGCGATCGGCGTGAGCAGCAGCGTGTCGCCGTTCGGCGCGGCGTTCTTGACCTGCATGACGCCGATGCGCCCGGCGCCGCCAGCGCGGTCCTCGACGATGACCGGGCGGCCGAGCGTGATACGCATCTTGTCGGCGACGAGGCGGGCGAGCGCATCGCCGGAGCCGCCGCCCGCATAGGGGAAGACGATGCGGATGGGTTGGTCGACGAGCTGGGCGGCGACGCGACGGGGTCGGAGCGCGGCCGCAGCCGGAAGCGCGAGCTGGAGGAACTGGCGGCGGCGCATGGGAAACCTCCCGAGACGCCGGCTTTGCGGCGTTTCCCCACGCATAGTCGATCTCGGCCGGAAGGAAAGCGAAAAGAACGACGATGCGGCGGACGGGGCGTGGCCGGTTCTCGCATGAGGCGCCCCGACATGATAAACCTTGGTCGGCAATGGAGGCGTGCGAGATGACCGTGAACGCGCCCGCGCGGCCGACGTCCGGCACCATGGACATCGAGGAGTTCAGGGGCTTCATCGAGACGCGGCCGACGGAAGAGCGCTGGCACCTGATCGAGGGCATCGCCGTGCGGATGGCCCCGCCGAGCCTCGCGCATCAGCGGATCGCGCAAAACCTCTGCGAACTCCTCAATCGTCTCTTTGCGGCACACAGCAGCGATCTGTTTGCCTATCACGCGATCGCGATCAGGTTGCCGGGCGTAAACAACTTTCAGCCCGAGCCGGATGTGGTCGTTGTGCCGGGCGTGTCCGGCTATCAGGTGTTCGCAGAGGATTTTCGGCTGATCGCGAGGTTCTCTCGCCATCGAACACGCGCGCCGAGATCGAGTTGAAGCTGCGGCGATACCGCGAGGCGGCGAACAATTTCTACGTCGTGCTAATCGATCCGCGCGAATTCAGCGTGGAGATTTATGCCCGCAGCCGCGATTGGCAGGCAGCTGCCCTCTCGGACCGCAACGATCAAATCGAGCTGCCGGAGTTGGGTTTGCGCTGTTTGGTCGAAGACCTCTATCGCGGCACGCCTCTGGTTGCTCCGCGCAGGTAGGCGTCGCGGCCGCAACGACGCGCGAAGCTACCTTGGTGGCAGGCGCTGCAGAACCTCCAGACTCCACCAGATGAAATAGGCGCCGAACGCCAGTCCGAGCCCGATCTTGATCAGTTGGACGACCAGCTCGTCCTTCGGCATGTTGCGATCTCCCGACGCGACGACGGCCTCTAAACGTCCAGCAAATCCTCGCGCGCGAACTCGGCGCGTTCTTGGATGAACTCGAAGCGCGCCTCGGGCTTGGTGCCCATCAGCCGCTCGACCGCGCTTGCAGCCTTCTTGCGCTCGTCCTCGACCAGCACGACGCGCAGCAGCGTGCGCTTGCGCGGGTCCATGGTCGTCTCCTTGAGCTGCGCCGGCATCATCTCGCCCAGCCCCTTGAAGCGGCCGATCTCCACCTTGGCGTTGGCGTGGAATTCCTTCTTGAGGATCTCGTCGCGATGCCTCTCGTTGCGGGCGTAGAAGGTCTTGCCGCCGTGCGAGAGGCGATAGAGCGGCGGCACCGCGAGATAGAGGTGGCCGTCGTCGATAAGCTGCGGCATCTGCCGGTAGAAGAAGGTGATGAGGAGCGAGGCGATGTGGGCGCCGTCGACGTTGGCGTCGGTCATCACGATCACCTTGTCGTAGCGCAGGTCCTGCTCGCGGAAATGCGTGCCGGTGCCGCAGCCGAGCGCCTGCACGAGGTCGGCGAGCTGGGCGTTCTGGGCAAGCTTGTCCTTGCCGGCGGACGCGACATTGAGGATCTTTCCGCGCAGCGGCAGGATCGCCTGCTTGTTGCGGTCGCGCGCCTGCTTGGCCGAGCCGCCGGCCGAGTCGCCCTCGACGATGAAGTCTCGGAGCCCTCCGCCGCCGTGCTGGTGCAATCGGCGAGCTTGCCGGGCAGGCGCTGCTTGCGCGTCGCGCCCTTGCGGGCGATCTCCTTCTCCTGGCGCCGGCGGATGCGGTCGTCGGCCTGCTCGACCACCCAGTCGAGCAGCTTGTTGGCCATCGCGGGATTGCCGGCGAGCCAGTGGTCGAACTGGTCCTTGACGGCGCTCTCGACGATGCGCTGCGCCTCGGCGGTCGCCAGGCGATCCTTGGTCTGGCCCTGGAACTCGGGCTCGCGGATGAACACCGACACCATGGCGCCGGCGCCCGACATCACGTCGTCCGAGGTGACCGAGGCCGCACGCTTGCCCTGATTGGCGCGCTCGGCGTGATCTTTCAGGCCGCGCAGGAGTGCGCTGCGCATGCCGGACTCGTGGGTGCCGCCGTCGGGCGTCGGGATCGTGTTGCAGTAGGACGAGAGGAAGCCGTCCGCATCGGACGTCCACGCCACCGCCCATTCGACCGCGCCGGGCGCGCCGGGCTTGCCCGACTTGCCGGTGAAGATGTCGGGATGCACCAGCGTCTGGCCTTCCATGGTGCTCGCCAGATAATCCTTGAGGCCGGCCGGGAAGTGGAACGTCGCCTCCTCGGATACGCCCTCGACGCCGGCGAGCAATTCCTTGTCGCAATGCCAGCGGATCTCGACGTTGCCGAACAGGTAAGCCTTGGCGCGCGTCATCTTGAAGAGGCGCAGCGGGCTGAACGCGGTCTTGTCGCCGAAAATCTCGGCGTCCGGCTTGAAGCGCACTTTCGTTCCGCGCCGGTTCGCAATCTTGCCGAGCTTCTCGATGCCGCCCTTCGGCTTGCCGCGCGAATAGACCTGGCGATAGAGCTGGCCCTGGCGCGCGACCTCGACCTCGGTGCGCTCCGAGAGCGCGTTGACGACCGAGACGCCGACGCCGTGCAGGCCGCCGGACGTTCGTAGACGTTCGAGGCGAACTTGCCGCCGGCATGCAGCGTGCACATGATCACCTCGAGCGCGGACTTTTTCGGAAATTTCGGATGCGGATCGACCGGGATGCCGCGGCCGTTGTCGGTGACCGTGATGTAGCCGTCCTTCGCCACCTCGACCTCGATGAAGCTCGCGTGGCCGTTGAGCACCTCGTCCATGGCATTGTCGATCACCTCGGCGAAGAGGTGGTGCAGCGCCTTCTCGTCGGTGCCGCCGATATACATGCCGGGCCGACGGCGCACCGGCTCGAGCCCCTCCAGCACCTCGATGTCGCGCGCCGTATAGCCCGCCTCGCCCCCGGCGCCGCGCGCGGCCTTGCCACGCGGAGCCGCGCGCCGGGCCGCCGAGTTGCTCACGCTGGAGAAGAGGTCTTCGCTCTCAGTCGTTGTTTTCTTTGCAGTTTTTGCCATTCGTGCCTGCCCTGCGGCGGTCCTGCCGAATCATCTCGTACGACTATGCCATCGCGCGGCGACGACTTGCATCGGCCCGGCTTGAGTCAATTTTGGGATGGCCCGAATATGGGTAGCCGGCAGCGGTTAAGCACCGGTTGCCGGCGATTGCCGGTTGCCTCAACGACGCCAAGGCTGTTTGTCTGCTATGGAAGGGGTGAGGGGACCATGCCGGCAAGGACCATTCTACTGATCGTCGTGTTCGGCGCGCTGGCGGCGCTGTTCGCGTTTCAGCTCTGGTCGGTGCTGACCACCGGCCACGTGCGCTGGCGCGTGCAGAAGGTCCATCGCAACCACCGGCCGGTCGCCTTCGCGGTCGAAGTCGCGGCCTGCGCCATCGGCTTGATGCTGTTCGGCGGCCTCCTCATCGTGCTGCTGACGCACCATTGACGAGGGCGGCCTATCTCCCATATAGACGCCGCCATGACGACGTTCGCGCATCTCCGTCGCCGCCGCCGCACTTCCGCGGCCACGGCCGATCGCGTCTGATCGTCTCCCGTGCCGCCGGACACCCCGCGGCACCTTCCCAAAAAATCCGCGGTCTAGTGTTCCGGCGTCCTTGTTGACAGCGGAAAGGGCTAAACCATGGCTGCGAAAGCGAAAATCGGCGTGCTCGGCGCCTCCGGCTATACCGGCTCGGAATGCGTGCGCCTGCTGCTGCGCCACCCGCAGGTCGAGATCGCGCTGCTGACCGCCGACCGGCGCGCCGGCCAAGCCATGCGCGAGGTGTTTCCGCAGTTCTCGCCGTTCGACCTGCCCAAGCTGGTCGCGATCGAGACGGTCGACTGGGCAAACTGCGGCCTCGACCTCGTGTTCGCGGCGCTGCCACATGCGACCACCCAGAAGGTGATCAAGGACATCGTTTCCAAGAACGCGAAGATCAAGATCGTCGATCTCTCGGCCGACTTCCGCCTTGCCGATACCGCCGCCTATGCGCGCTGGTATGGGCATGAGCACCTGGCGCCCGAGCTGCAGAAGGAGGCGGTGTACGGGCTCACCGAGATCCACCGCGACCGCATCAAGGGTGCGCGGCTCGTCGCCAATCCGGGCTGCTACACGACCTGCAGCGAGCTGCCGCTGATCCCGCTGATCGCCGCCAAGGCGATCGACCTCGACGAGATCGTGGTCGACGCCAAGTCGGGCATGACGGGGGCGGGCCGGTCCGCCAAGGAGGGAATGCTGTTCTCCGAGGTGTCGGAGGGCTTCCACGCCTACGGCGTCGGCCACCATCGCCACATGGCCGAGCTCGACCAGGAATTCTCCCTCGCGGCCGGCCGGCCCGTGGTGGTGACCTTCACGCCGCACCTCGTGCCGATGAACCGCGGGATTTTTGCCACCATCTATGTGCGAGGACTCGCAGGCAGATCGCCCGAGGATCTTCACGCGATACTGCTAAAGCGTTACGCGAACGAGCCGTTCGTGCACGTGCTGCCCTTCGGCGAGCTGCCGCAGACCCGCCATGTGCGCGGCTCGAACATGACCTTCATCGGCGTCACCAAGGACCGCATCGCGGGCCGCGCCATCATCGTCTCGGTGCTCGACAACCTGGTGAAGGGGGCGTCCGGCCAGGCGGTGCAGAACATGAACCTAGTGCTCGGCTATCCCGAGGCCGCGGGGCTCGAGCAGGTGGCGCTATTCCCGTGACTTGACGCGGCCGGCGCGCGCAATCGTAATGCCGTCGAGCCAAGCGCGGCGGAGAAGCGGGCGTGCACGTGCGGCTGACGAGGCGAGGTTTCGTCGCAGGTGCCGGTGCCGCCGCGCTGGCGCCTGACGCGCGTGCCGAGCCGGCGCCGGTTCGCACCTTCATCGGCAAGACCGGCGGCGAGCTCGCGCCACTCGTGCGCGATGCGCTGGCGGAAGGTTTCCGTTTCACCAGCCTTTCGCTGCATGGGCCGCCGCATGCGCCGCTCTATCTGGCGGTCATGCGCAGGCGCGTTGCGCCGGGCGAACAACGCCATTGGCTCGGCCTCGACGCCAAGGGTTTGGAGAAGACGCTCACCGAGCAGGCGGCTGCCGGTTATGGGCCCGCGCTGATTGCGGCGACGGGTCCGGCGGCCACGCCCGTGTTCGCGCTCATCTGCGAGCGGCAGTCGTCGCTCGCGCTGATCCGGCCGGCGCTCAAATCGGGCAAGCCGACCGACAAGGCGACGATCGAGGGCATGAATCGCGAGGCCAAGCGCGAGGGGCGCATCCTGCGCAGTGTCGCGGTCTACGGGAGCGGCGCCGATTTGCGTTTCGCCGCGATCTGGGCAGCCAACGAAGCAAAGACCGTCTGGAACGCCGACGGCATCGCGGACACGGCCGCGGTCTATCGGTCGCGCGAGCGCGCGCATGCGTCCGCGTGGTGCCGGCCGGTCCTGATCGCGCCCACGCCGAACGATCGCTACGTGTCGCTGTTCGTCGACAATCAGGTGGATCGTTGGGCGGCCGCCGCCGATTTGACGGCGGCGGCGCTGCCGCGCGAGCTCGCGGCGTGGGAACGCAAAGGCCTGTCGCCGCTCTCGATCCAGGCGGCCGGCGCAAGTGCGGCCTCGGCGCGCTTCGCCGCGATCGCGATCGGCCAAGACGAGATCCTGCCGCGGGCGTGGCACGCGACCGGTCCGGTCGCGCGGGCCGAGATCGACGATGTGATGAAATCGATCATGACGCGGTCGCGCGTACGCCAGGCGTCGCTCGCGATTGTGAAAGGCGGGCGGCTCGTTCATGCGCGCGGCTACACGTTCGCGGAAGCGGGCTGGCCGGTAACGCGGCCGACGACCTTCTTCCGCCTCGCCAGCGTATCGAAGACCGTGACGGCGCTCGGCATCTATCAGTTGATCGAGCGCGGCAAGCTCAATCTGTCCGACCGCATGCAGGACATTCTCAAGCTGCGCACGCCGTCGGGCGGCGCGCCGAAGGACAAGCGCTTCTCCGAGATCACCATCGAGCAGCTGCTCGCACACCGCAGCGGCATCAACGCGAATGCGTTCTTCGCAAGCGTCGCGGTGCGCAACGCCTTCGCCAAGGCGCAGCCGCACAAGTCGTGGCACTTGCCGGTCACCGCCGAGATGACGGACGCTTTCGTCGCCGGGCTCGACCTCGTGTCGCCGCCCGGCAAGGTCTCCAACTACAACAATTGCGCCTACTACCTGCTCGGCCGCATCGTCGCCAAGCTCAATGGCGAGACGACGGCGCTGGCGGCGCTGCGCAAGCACGTGCTCGAGCCCCTCGGCATCAAGCGCCTGCGCCATGCCCGCAGCCTCGTCGCCGACCAGCCGCCCGACGAGGCGCGCTACAGCATCAATTCGAATTCCGATCACGCGCGCGACATCCCGCTGCGGCCGAGCGCGATGAGCGATGCCCAGCCGCTGGTGCCGGTCGGCTACGGCAACGGGCAGCTCGAGGTCGGCGAAGGGGCGGGCGGCTTCTCGGCCGCCATGACGGACCTCGCCCGCGTGATCGCGATCCTGATCGATACCAAGGACAACGCCGCGCTGCGGCGCGACACGCTGCGCCAGATGCTGGCCAACGCGGCGCAACGGCACGGCCATGGGCTCGATGTCGCCAAGGACTTGGGCGACGACCGCTTCTACGGCCAGAAGTGGGGCTCGCTGTCGACCTCGTCGAACGTGTTGCAGCTGAACGGCGAGTACGGCTTTGCGCTGTGCTGGGCGGGCGTCACCGACGGCGACGTCCACTGGTATCCGGATTTCCCGGCCGTGATGAACGTCGCACGCAAGATCGATTGGGGCAGCGTCGACCTGTTCGAGCAGTTCGGCATGCGATCGCTGTAGTCTGTTGTTTCGGCGCGCCCTTTTGCGAGCGCGCTATTTGGCTCCGAGCGCCGCGAGCCGCTGGCGCGCGGTGTCCTGCGCCCATTGACCGTCCTGGTATTTCTGCGTGAGCGCGAGCGCCCTGCGGTAGTCGGCCTTGGCCTTCTCGACCTCGGCCTTGGCCTCGTAGGCAAGCCCGCGGCCCGCATAGGCGCCGACCAGGTCGCCGTCGATGCGCAACGCCTCGGTGTAGTCGGCGATCGCCTTGTCGAACTCGCCGCGCTGGCGCAGCTCGATCGCGCGATTGTCGTAGATTGTGGCCAGCTCGTCGCCGCTGAAATGCCTCGAGCTGATCGCATGCGTGCAGGCCACGATCGCGGCCTCGCCCTGCTCGGTGAAGCAGGCGTCGGCGCTCGCGTCGGAGCGCCCCACCGCGATCGCGATCGTGAACGCGCCGAGCGATGCTGCGGCCAGCAGCAGTGGCGCAAATCGTTTCAATTTCATGACCGTCCCGTCCCATACAGACACCCTGGCGGGACGATGCGGCAAAATCCTTAATCTCTTGTTCTCACGTACGAGCCGGGCGCGTCCTCGATCGGGACAAGCACGCCGCCGCCGGGCTCGCGCGCCGGCACGCGCGCGCCATCCTGCGCCCTGATCCAGGCGAGCCAGTCGGGCCACCACGAGCCCGGATGCTCGGTCGCCTTGGCAAGCCACTTGTCGACGTCGGCGCCGCGCGGCTTGGCGCCGGTCCAGTACTGGTACTTGTTTTTCTCGGGCGGATTGACCACGCCCGCGATATGGCCGGAGCCGGCGAGCACGTATTTCATCGGTCCGCCGAACAGCGCGGAGCCGAGGAAGACCGATTTCGCCGGCGCGATGTGGTCCTCGCGGGTGGCCAGATTGTAGATCGGGATCTTCACCCGCTTGAGGCTCAGCCCCACGCCGTCGATCTCCATCTCGCCCTTGGCGATCCGGTTCTCGAGGTAGCAGCTGCGCAGATATTGCGAGTGGTTTGCGGCCGGCATGCGCGTCGCGTCCGAGTTCCAGTAGAGCAGGTCGAACGGGAAGGGCGCCTTGCCCTTGAGATAGTTGTTGATCACGTACGGCCAGATCAGGTCGTTCGAGCGCAGCAGATTGAAGGCGGTCGCCATGCTCTTGCCTTCGAGATAGCCGCGCTCGTGCATGTGGCGCTCGAGCGCCGAGATCTGCTCCTCGTCGACGAAAACCTTCAGGTCGCCCGCATGCGTAAAGTCGACCTGCGCGGCGAAGAAGGTCGCGGAGGCGATGCGCTTGTCTTCCTTCGCGGCCATGTAGGCGAGCGTGAGGGCGAGGAGGGTGCCGCCGACGCAGTAGCCGATCGCCGCTACATCGCTTTCGCCGGTTGCCTTCTTGATCGCGTCGAGCGCCTCGAGCGGGCCCTCGTGCATGTAGTCGGAAAGGTCCTTGTGCTGCTGGCGCTGATCCGGATTGACCCACGAGATGACGAAGACGGTGAGCCCCTGCGCGACGCACCACTTGATGAAGGATTTCTCCGGCGTGAGGTCGAGGATGTAGTACTTGTTGATCCAGGGCGGCACGATCAGCAGCGGGCGCCTGAGCACGTCCGGCGTCGTCGGCGCGTACTGGATGAGCTGCATCAGGTCGTTCTGGTAGATCACCTTGCCGGGCGTGACGCCGAGATTGCGGCCGACCTCGAACATCGAAGAATCCGATTGGCGGATCCGCAATGAGCCGCCGCCCGCCACGATGTCGTCGGCGAGCATGCGCATGCCGTCGACCAGGTTCTCGGCGCTCGACGCGAGCGTGGTGCGCAGCAGCTCCGGGTTGGTCAGCACGAAGTTCGACGGCGCGACCGCGTTGGCGATCTGGCGCACGTAGAACTCGGCCTTCTGCCGGACGTGCGGGTCAAGGTCCTCGGCGTCGGCGACGAGCTTGTTCGCCCAGTCTGTGGTGAGCAGGTAGCCTTGCTTGAGGAAGTCGAAGAACTGGTTCGACGACCATTCGGGATCGCTGAAGCGCTTGTCGCGCCCATCAGGCCTTGCGACCGGCTCGGACGGCTCGCCGGCGAGACGCTTCACGGCGCTTGCCCACAGCTCGAGATAGGCCTTTCCGAGCGAGGTCTGCAGCTGCGCCGCGCGTTGCGGGTCGGCGAGCCAGTATTCGAGCACTTGACCGAGCGTTTTCACGGCGTCGACGACGAGGTCGGAGCTCTCCTGGTCGAGGTGGCCGCCCTTCTCGCGCGGCTTGAGGTAGGCCGCGAGCGCGCGGCCGCCCTGCTCGATGACGCGGGCGATGTTGTGCGAGAAGCGCTCGATGTCGACCGCCGTGGTGGGCGTGAATGCCGCCGTGCCGCCAGGCGGCGCCTCGCGGCGGCCTTGCGCGGGTGGCGGATCGGGCGCGCGCTCAGGCGCAGCCGGACGAGGGGGGCTTGCCGGATGGGGTTTCTTGGGGGACGGAGCAGCCGGGGTCGCGGTCTCGGTCATCGATGTGGGCGTTAACCTTTGCATCGTATGAATCAGCAGGTCCCGGTTTGGACATATTGAGACATTAGGCGTTTCCGGTCACCCGGGGCGGTCTGGGAACCCATCTAGTATGAATATGGTGTCGGAGTCGCGAACGGGCCGCAGGCGCGCGTGCGAAATCGTCGCTGCAGGCGCGAAGGCGGGGCGCTCGGCAGGCGCCCGGCTCGCCCTCGCGCTCGTGCTGGCGTCCGGATTGTGTGCCTGTTCGTCGACGCTCAGCAGCCTGCCGCCCCAGCTCGGCGGCCTGCCAGCCGGTACTCCTAAACAGCCCGCCGCGCCGGCTGGCTATCCGGCCGTGCACGACATGCCGCCGCCGCGTAACGACGTAACGCTCACCGACGAGCAACAGAAGAAGGCAACGGCGGAACTCACCGCGCTGCGTCTGCAGCAGGAGAAGGACGCCGGCGTGATACCCCAGCCCGGCGATACGACCGCAGACAAGGCGGCCGACAAGGCCGCGGCCAAGCGCGCCAAGGCTGCCAAGAAGAAAGCGGAGAAGACTGCCCAGAAGGCTGATCAGACCGATTAATAAATAACGCGATCGCCCGGTTCCGGCGGGGTCGAGGAACCCGATCCGCCGTGATACAAGGCGGCCGCCGCGACCTGCCGGAGTCGCTGCACCGCACCTAAAGCGTGGAATCGAGACCATGGAAGAGTTTCACCGCATCCGCCGCCTGCCGCCCTACGTGTTCGAAGTGGTCAACCGGGCCAAGGCCGGGGCGCGCAACGGGGGCGCCGATATCATCGACCTCGGCATGGGCAATCCCGACCTGCCGACGCCCGCCCACATCATCGAGAAGATGCGCGACACGGTGGGCAAGCCGCGCACCGATCGCTACTCGGCCTCGAAGGGCATTGCGGGCTTGCGCCGCGCCCAGGCGGCCTATTATGCGCGCCGCTTCGGCGTGAAGCTCAACCCGAACACGCAGGTCGTCGCGACGCTCGGCTCGAAGGAAGGGTTCGCCAACGTCGCCCAGGCGATCACGGCGCCGGGCGACGTGGTGCTGGTGCCCAATCCGAGCTACCCGATCCACGCCTTCGGCTTCCTGATGGCGGGCGGCGTGATCCGCTCGGTGCCGTCGGAGCCGACGCCGCAGTTCTTCGAGGCGCTCGAGCGCGCCTGCGTCCACTCGATCCCGAAACCGCTCGCGCTCGTCGTGTGCTATCCGGCCAACCCGACCGCCTACGTGGCGGACCTCGACTTCTATCGCGACGTGGTCGCGTTCGCGAAGAAGCACAATCTCATCGTGCTGTCGGATCTCGCCTACGCGGAAGTGTACTTCGACAACAACCCGCCGCCCTCGCTCCTTCAGGTGCCGGGCGCGATGGACGTCGCGGTCGAGTTCACCTCGATGTCGAAGACCTATTCGATGCCGGGCTGGCGCATGGAATTCGCGGTCGGTAACGAGCGCATCATCGCGGCGCTCGCGCGCGTGAAATCCTACCTCGACTACGGCGCGTTCACGCCCATCCAGGTCGCGGCCACGGCCGCGCTCAACGGTCCGGACGACTGCATCAAGGAGATGCGCGACACGTATAGGCGCCGACGCGACGTGCTGGTCGAGAGCTTTGGCCGCGCCGGCTGGGAAATCCCGCCGCCGCGCGCCTCGATGTTCGCCTGGGCGCCGATGCCCGAGGGGTTCCGCACGCTCGGCAGCATCGAGTTCGCGACGCTGCTCGTCGAGAAGGCGGAGATCGCGGTCTCTCCCGGCATCGGCTTCGGCGAGCACGGCGAGGGCTATGTGCGCATCGCGCTGGTCGAGAACGAGCAGCGCATCCGCCAGGCGGCACGCAACCTGCGCCGGTTCCTTGAAACCGCGCCGGAAAAGTTGCACAACGTCGTCCCCCTCGCCAAGCGGCGCTGAATTCTACCGCCGCCCGACGTCAGGTTGCCATCCGCATGGTTGCCCCGCTGAAAGTGGGACTTGCCGGACTCGGAACGGTCGGCGCGTCCGTCATCGAGTTGATCGGCCGCGACCGCACGGCGCTTTCGGTGCGCTGCGGCCGCGCCATCGAGGTCGTCGCCGTGACGGCGCGCCAGAAGGCCAAGAAGCGCGCGGTCGACATCGGCAAGCTGCGCTGGGTGCGTGATCCGCTGGCGCTCGCGACCGATCCGGAGATCGACGTGTTCGTCGAGCTGATGGGCGGCTCCGGCGAGCCCGCGAAGGGCGCGATCACGGCGGCGCTCGCGGCCGGAAAGTCCGTCGTCACCGCCAATAAGGCGCTGCTGGCGAAGCACGGCCTCGCGCTCGCGATGCTCGCCGAGAAGCAGCATGTGGCGCTCAATTTCGAGGCTGCGGTCGGCGGCGCGATCCCGGTGGTGAAGACCCTGCGCGAGGGGCTCGCCGGCAATGCGTTCGAGCGCATCTCGGGCATCCTCAACGGCACCTGCAACTACATCCTCACCCGCATGGAGCGCGAGAAGCTCTCGTTCGCGGCCTGCCTCGCGGACGCGCAGAAGCTCGGCTACGCGGAGGCCGATCCGTCATTCGACGTTGAGGGGCACGACACGGCGCAGAAGCTCGCGATCCTGGCGAGCATCGCGTTCGGCACCAAGGTCGACGAGAGCGCGGTGTTCGTCGAGGGCATCTCGTCGATCGCGCCCGAGGATCTCGAAGCCGCCGACGAACTCGGCTACCGGGTCAAGCTGCTCGGCGTCGCGACGCGTACCGAGAAGGGCATCGAGCAGCGCGTGCACCCGACCATGATTCCGAAGGACAGCGCGATCGCGCAGGTCATGGGCGTCACCAACGCGGTGGCGATCGATGCACGGGGGTTTGCGCCGATCACCCTGGTCGGCCCGGGCGCGGGCGGGCAGGCGACCGCCTCGGCGGTGGTCGCCGACGTTGGCGATATCGCGCGCGGGGTGCGGACGGCACCGTTCGGGCGCCCGTGCGCGCGTCTTGCGGCGGTCAAGCGGGCGCCAATGCAGCGTCATGAGGGCGGGTATTATATACGGCTGGCGGCGGTGGACCGTCCCGGAACCTTTGCGGCGATCGCCAAGCTGCTCGCCAAGGAGAAGATCTCGCTGGAATTGATCATGCAGCGGCATCGCGGGGCGCGCCCGCATGGCGGCGACGATCCGAGGAGCCCGGAGGCGCCGGCGCCCGTGATCCTGATCACGTATGCGACCAGCGAGGACGCGGTGCGGCGCGCCTTGAAGGCGATCCGCAAACAGGGTGTGATTGCGGGAACGCCGCAGGTCATCCGGATCGAGAAGAATTGAAACCGTCTGGTGCCGGCCGGATTTGCTGAGGAGGAGTTCTGCGAGATGGCGTCGAGCACTGGGAAGCCCGCGGTCGCGAAGCCGACATCCGCGCCTACGTCCACGTCGACGATGCTCGACCGCATCATGTCGATCGAGATCGTGCGGGTGACCGAACGCGCGGCGGTGGCCGCTGCACGCCTGCGCGGGCGCGGCAACGAGAAGGACGCCGACCAGGCCGCCGTCGACGCGATGCGGCGCGAGATGAACAAGCTGCCGATCGACGGCACCATCGTGATCGGCGAGGGCGAGCGCGACGAGGCGCCGATGCTGTTCATCGGCGAGAAGGTCGGCAAGAAGAACGGGCCGAAGGTCGACATCGCGGTCGATCCGCTCGAGGGCACGACGCTGTGCGCCAAGAACATGCCGGGCGCGATCGCCACCATGGCGATGGCGGCGGGCGGCACGCTGCTCAACGCGCCCGACGTCTACATGGAGAAGATCGCGATCGGGCCCGGCTATCCCAAGGACGCGGTCGACCTCGACGCGCCGGCCGACGAGAACATCCGCGCGCTCGCCAAGGCGAAGGGCGTGAAGGCGGCGGACATCACGGCGCTGATCCTCGACCGGCCGCGCCACGCCGACCTCGTCGCCGCGGTGCGCAAGACCGGCGCCGCGGTCCGTTTCATCACCGATGGCGACGTTGCGGGCGTGATCCACACGGCCGATCCGGACACGACCGGGATCGACATCTATTTGGGGATCGGCGGCGCGCCCGAGGGCGTGCTGGCGGCCGCGGCGCTTGCCTGCATCGGTGGGCAGATCCAGGGCCGCCTCGTGCTCGACACGGAAGAGAAGCGCGAGCGTGCCCGCAGGATGGGCATCAAGGATCCGCGCAAGAAATACGCCATGAGCGACATGGTGCAGGGCGACTGCGTGTTCTCGGCGACCGGCGTCACGACCGGCTCGATGCTGCAGGGCGTGCGCTTCAAGCCGGGCATCATCGAGACCGAGACCGTGGTGATGCGCTCGGCCACCGGCACGGTGCGCTGGATCCGCGCCGATCACCGCTATCTCGACAAGTTCACGCGTGAGTAGCTGCGTCGCCGTCGGCGTGCGCTAACGCTGTCCGCCGTCATGCCCGCGAATGCTGGCATCCACGTCTTTCTTGTGGCAATTGGGCAAGTAAGACGTGGATGGCCGGGACAAGCCCGGCCATGACGGGCTCATAGCGGGATGTCATGGACGCCCAACCCAATCGTCGCATCTTTCTCGGCGTCGAGCGCTCGGCGACCGGGCGCGTGTGGCGCGACCGGCTCGACGAGCGGGGAAACCTGCGCGCGCTGTCGATCGTGCAGCGGCATGGGCTGCCGGAACTGCTCGCCCGCATCATCGCGGGGCGCGGCATCGAGCCGGACGGCGTCGAGGCCTATCTCGATCCGACCATCAAGCGGCTGATGCCCGACCCGAGCACGATCACCGCCATGGACGCGGCCGCGACGCGCATCGCCGACGCGGTCGAGCGGCGCGAAGCCATCGCCATCTTCGGCGACTACGACGTCGACGGGGCGACCTCGAGCGCGCTGCTCGCCACGTTCCTGCGCCTCGCCGGCGATAACCCATTCATCTACATCCCGGACCGCATCTTCGAGGGCTATGGCCCGAACGTGCCGGCGATCCGCGCGTTGGCGGAGCGCGGCAGCAAGCTGCTGATCACGGTCGACTGCGGCACCACGAGCCACGAGGCCCTGAGCGAGGCCGGCAAGCTCGGCCTCGACACCATCGTGATCGACCATCACCAGGCCGACGAGCAGCTGCCGCCGGCGGTCGCGGTGGTCAATCCCAACCGGCTCGACGACATTTCGGGGCTCGGCCATCTGGCGGCGGTCGGCGTGACGTTCCTGGTCGTGGTCGCGGTCAATCGCGCGCTGCGCCGGCGCGGCTATTGGACGACGGCGCGGCCGGAGCCCGATCTCCTCGACCTGACGCACCTGACGGCGCTCGGCACGATCGCCGACGTGGTGCCGCTCAAGGGGCTCAATCGCGCGTTCGTGGCCAAGGGGCTGATCGCCATGCGGCGGCGCGAGCACGCGGGCCTCACCGCGCTGATGGATGTGGCGCGGCTCTCCGGCCCGCCCGAGCCGTGGCATCTCGGCTTCATGCTCGGCCCGCGCATCAATGCGGGCGGCCGCATCGGCCGTGCTGACCTCGGCGCGCAGCTCCTGATGCTGGAAGACCCGGTCGAGGCGGCACGTATTGCGGGCGAGCTCGACCGGCTCAACCGCGAGCGCCAGACGATCGAGCAGGCGACACTCGCCGAAGCCGAGGCCGAGGCGATGGCGGCGCTCGGCCACGACGAGAAGGGCGCCGTCGTGGTCACGGCCGCGGCCGGTTGGCATCCGGGCGTGGTCGGGCTCGTGGCGGCGCGGCTCAAGGAGCGCTACGGCCGGCCGGCCTTTGCGATCGCGCTCGAGCCGGGCGGCACCGGAACGGGCTCGGGCCGCTCGATCGCGGGCGTCGATCTCGGCCGCGCGGTGCGCCATGCGGTGGCGGAAGGCCTGCTCATCAAGGGTGGCGGCCACGCCATGGCGGCCGGCGTCACGCTCAAGCGCGAGGCGCTCGGCGCGTTCCGCGCCTATCTCGAGGCGACGCTCGCGCCCGCCGTCGCGGCGGCGCGGCGCGAGGATGCGCTGCTGATCGACGGCGCCGTGAGCGCGGCCGGCGCCAACGTGGACCTGCACGCGCTGATCGATCGCGCGAGCCCGTTCGGCGCCGGCAACGCGGAGCCGATCATTGCGCTGCCGGGCCACGTCATCGCGTATGCGGATCCGGTCGGGCAGGCGCATGTGCGCGTGCGGCTGCGCGCCGGCGACGGCGCGATGCTCAACGCGATCGCGTTCCGCGCCGCCGGGCAGAAGCTGGGCGAGGCGCTGCTGAAGAACCGTGGGCAATCGATGCATTTGGCGGGATGCCTCACGGTCGACCGCTGGCAGGGCGAGCCGCGGGCGCAGCTGCGCATCCTCGACGCGGCGCCGGCCGATCCGGTGAGCCGGATGGGGTGAGCCGTCATTGCGAGGCGTGCTTCAGCACGCCGAAGCAATCGCGTGCGGCGGAGTGTGACGTTCGAGATTGCTTCGTCGCCCTTCGGGCTCCTCGCAATGACACGAATCACCGCTTGAACTGGCTCTGCTCCAGCTCGAGGAAAATCCGGTAGGCATTGCCGCGGTTGTTGGCGTCGAAGGCCGGCAGGCCGGCGTATTTCGACCAGTCGATCGCCTTGTAGGCGACGTCGAAATCGACCCAGCCCTCCACGGCCTTGCCCATCGCGGCGCGCACATACGCGATGTAGTCGCGCGTGAAGGCGATCGCCTGCTTGGCTTGCGTCGACGGCCGGCCGTGGCCCGGGATGATGAATTTCGGGTCGAGCTTCGCGACCACGCCGAGCGCTGTCAGCCATTGCCGGGTGTCAACATCGTCGCTGTTCATGAACGGGATGCGGCTGTTCTGCACGATGTCGCCGGCAAACAGCACGCCGTCCGGCTCGACCATCATCATCATGTCGCTCGCCGAATGGGCGGGGCCGGCGTAGATCATCGTGAAGCGCTTGTCGCCGAGCGTCAGGGTCAGCCGGTCATTGAACGTGATGTCCGGAGCCACCACGCGCGTGTCCGCATTGACCCAGGGCGCGAGCGCGGAGCGGCGCTGGTCGAGCCGCTGCTCGGCACGCTCGTCGGCGGTCTCGTCGTTCTCGCGGTACTCGCGCGCGCGATCCTGCGCGATGATCACGGTTGCGGTGTGGTCGCGGAACGCCTGCAGGCCGTAGATGTGGTCGGCGTGATAGTGGCTCATCGCGTTGTAACGGACCGGCTTGTCGGTGATCTTGCGGATCGCCTGCAGCAGCGCCCAGCCGAGGCTCGGCGTGCCGAGCGCATCGAACACGACCACACCGTCGGTTGTGACGATGAAGCCTGCATTCGACGTGTTGCCCTGGTTGGCCTGGCCGGGCACGCCCGGATTGCCAAGCGCGTAGTAGATCGGATGGCCGGGCACCTGCTCGATTTTCAGCGGCGTATTGAGCGGCGCATACGGCGGCATCTGCGCGTGTGCGGCGGATGCTGCGACAAGCGCCGCGACCATCAGCCACAGCGCCGGCGGCGCAATGTCATTCGCGTGTCGTCTCAACACCTACTCCCGGCATATCCGCGGCGCCACACACGTCGAAATGTCCGCAACGTCGGCATTTCCGCGCACGTCGAGCGACTCCGTTGCGGATTGTTTGCTGGCATGCTTCCCGGCGACCACCTGCACGATCGCATCCCAGCTCCGCATCGGCGCCGACTTGCCGCGCGTCCGCAAATCATATACGCGAAACTGAATACGAGAATCTCGGGAGAAATGCCACATGGCGGGGCCGGCGGATTTTGCCGAACGCCGCAAGCTTCTCACCCTTGGCGCGGTGCTCGCGGGCGGCGCCGTGGCGGCGCCATTCGCGGCGCGGGCCGAGAACGCGGCACCGCCGGGTGACGCGCCGTGGTCGCAGATGCTCGGCCCCGGCGTGGTCGATCGCCCATATGGGCAGCCGTCGCAATACGTCAAGGATGTGATCCGGCGAAATGTGCCGTGGCTCACCGCCTCGCCCGAATCCTCGGTCAGCTTCACGCCGCTGCAGGATCAGCCCGGCATCATCACGGCGAACGGCCTGTTCTTCGAGCGCTACCACGGCGGGCGCGCCAGCATCGATCCGGCGCAGCATCGCTTGATGATCCACGGCCTGGTCGAGCGGCCGCTCTTGCTCACCATGGAGGACATCAGGCGCTTTCCCTCGGTGTCGCGCATCCATTTCATCGAGTGCCCGGCGAACGGCGGCATGGAATGGCGCGCCGCGCAGCTCAACTCGCTGCAGTTCACCCACGGCATGGTGAGTTGCGCGGAATGGACCGGCGTGAAGCTCTCGACGCTGCTCGACGAGGTCGGGCTGAAGAAAGAGGCGAAGTGGGCGCTGGTCGAGGGTGCGGATGCGGCGCACATGGACCGCAGCCTGCCGATCGAGAAATGCCTCGACGATTGCCTCGTGGTGTACGGGCAGAACGGCGAGGCGTTGCGCCCCGAGCAAGGTTTTCCGCTGCGCCTGATCGTGCCGGGCTGGCAGGGCAACGTGAACATCAAGTGGCTGCGCCGCATCGAGATCGGTGATGCGCCGTGGTTCACGCGCGAGGAGACCGCGAAATACACCGAGCTGATGCCCGACCTGCGCTCGCGCGGCTTCACGTGGCTGATCTATGCGAAGTCGGTGGTGACGTTCCCGTGTCCCGAGAAGCCGCTTAAAGGTCCGGGCATCTATGAGGTGCGTGGCTTTGCGTGGTCCGGCAAGGGCCGCATCAGCCACGTGGACGTGTCGTACGACGGCGGCGTCAGCTGGGCGCGCGCGCAGCTGCAGGAGCCGGTACTGCCCAAGGCGCTCACGCGCTTCACCCACGAGTGGCGCTGGGACGGCAAGCCCGCGCTGGTGCAGTCGCGCGCCGTGGATGAGACCGGGTTCGTGCAGCCGACCATCAGCGAGCTGCGCGCCGTGCGCGGCGTCAACGCGATCTACAACAACAATTCGATCCAGACCTGGCAGGTGAAAGCGGACGGGAGCGTGTTCGATGTCCAGCTTTCGTAAACGTGTCGTGCTGGCGTCGGCCTGCGCCGCTGCGCTCATGGCGACCGCGGCGGCAGAGGAGCGCCATCCGGCCGGCTATTTCGGTTACGGCGCGGCGCCGAGCGCGGCGCAGATCGCCGGCTGGGCGATCGCGGCGCGGCCGGACGGACAGGGGCTGCCGCCGGGGCGCGGCAACGTGGATCGTGGCGCCGACGTCTACGTGCAGCAGTGCGCGGCGTGCCATGGCACCTTCGGTGAAGGCGAGGCGCGCTACCCCAAGCTCACCGGCGGCTCGCTCAAGGGGGACCGGCCGGAGCCGACGGTCGGCACCTACTGGCCCTATGCGACGACGCTGTTCGACTACATCAACCGGGCGATGCCGTTTCCGGCGCCGCACACGTTGAGCGCCGACGATGTTTATGCGATCACGGCCTACGTCCTCAACGTCAACAACATTGTCGACAACAATTTCGTCGCCGACCGCGACAGCCTGGCGAAGGTGAAGATGCCGAACCGCGACGCGTTCATCTGGCAGGACCCGCGCCCGGATACGAATGCGAAAGCCTGCATGACCAGCTGCGTCGATGCGAAGACGGTCAAGATCGAGTTCGACCGCGGAGGGGAAGGACCTCACCCCGCGCACGACCGGTCCGCTCGACGCGATGAAGCCAAAATAGGCGCACGGAGGTGCCCATGCGAGCAACGTTCCTGGTGCCGGCATTCGCGATCGCGGCGCTCGTCGCGGTGGAGGGCGCGGCAGCGGCGCCGTCGGCGGGCGAATTGCTCGCCTTCGACCGCGCCAAGGGCAACTGCCTGACCTGCCACGACATCAAGGGCGGCGACGCGCCCGGCAATCTGGGGCCGCCGCTGGGCGACATGAAGAAGCGCTTCCCGAACCGCGCCGAGCTGATCGCGATCATCGCGGACGAGGGCAAGCGCAACCCGCAGACCGTGATGCCCCCGTTTCGGCGCAACCTGATCCTGACCGACCAGGAAATCGAAGCGATCGTCGATTTCCTCTACACCCGCTGACGCAGCCGCGCGGCTGCCAACAAGGAGAAGTACGATGACGATGTCTTCCGACGCCGCCGGTTGCGCGCGTCGCTCGGTGCTCCGGGGCATGGCGGGGCTCGCGGGCCTCGGCCTGTTCGAGGCCTCGCTGCTGCTGCCCGCCCATGCGGCGGACGCGCCCGACTGGCCGCAGGCGGCGTTCCGGCAGAAGAGCGAGGCGGATGCGCTCAAGCAGCTCTATGGCCAGAATGCGCAGGTGTCCGACAAGGTCACGCTCGATGCGCCCGAGATCGCCGAGAACGGCGCCGTGGTGCCGATCGCGGTGACGAGCAGCCTGCCGAACGTGACCGCGATCGCGGTGCTGGTGCTGGAGAATCCCGACACGCTCGCGGCCGCCTACCAGATTCCCGGCCGGAACGCAGCCGGCGGTCGCCAACCGGCTCAAGATGGCGAAGACCACCAAGGTGGTCGCGGTGGTCGAGTCCGACGGCAAGCTTTTCACCGCCAGCCGGGACGTAAAGGTCACGGTCGGCGGCTGCGGCGGTTGACGCGGAAACGGGACGAGAAGGACAGGACAGATGGCATCGACAATCCGCGTGCGCGCCGTGGCCGGAGCAGATACGACCGAGGTGCAGTCGCTGATCCAGCACCCGATGAATTCAGGCTTCGTGAAGGATGCGGCCGGCAAGCTCATCCCGCCGCACCATATCGAGGTGGTAAAGTTCGAGCATGGCGGCAAGACCGTGTTCACGGCGCTGTGGGGGCCGGCGGTCGCCAAGGACCCCTACCTCAAGTTCAGCTTCAAGGGCGCCAAGAAGGGTGACGAGCTCAAGGTGAGCTGGCTCGACAACGAAGGGGCGTCGGACTCGCTGGTCGCCAAGATCCAGTAGGGGATCCGGTTGCGGCCGGGACACGAGGCGCGAAGGAGTGGCCGGATGTTGCGCAAGGTTCTGATCATCGGCGCGATCGTGCTCGGCGCCGCGCAGGTCGCGCGCGCCGCCGACGCGGTCGACCCGAAGGCGGAGTTCAAGGCGTTCCGCGACTATTTCGTGGGCCGCTTCCCCAAGGTGCCGCTCGATGACTTCGTCAACGGGCCCTATTCGATGGACGAGGGCCTGCGCAAGCAGTGGAAGGACATCGAGGAGTTTCCGCCCTACGAGTTCGCGGTCGACAAGGGCAAGGAGATGTTCGCGAAACCCTTCGCCAACGGCAAGACCTATGCGGACTGCTTCCCCAACCAGGGCATCGGCATCCGGCAGAGTTATCCGTATTCGACACCAAGTCGGGGCAGGTGATCACGCTCGAGCTCGCGCTCAACCGGTGCCGCGAGGCAACCTATCAACGCCCCGGGTTGCGCTGAGCGCCCAGGTCTGACTGGCGGAGCCACATGCTTTCTGGACCGGCGGGCGTAAGGGTGAGTTGCTGATCACTCGCTGTCACGGCTGCGGTCGCTTCTTCACCCGCCTGGGTCCGCCTGCTGGCGTTGTTGCAGCACCGACGTCGCGCCAGAGCCCGTCTCGGGCAGGGCGGTCGTCGCGGCGTATACGGTCAACCGGCAGAACTGGATTCCGGGTTTCGAACCGCCCTACATCGTGGCGATGGTCGAGCTTTCCGAGGAGCCCGATACCCGGCTGATTTCCAACGTGGTCGACGTCGCCCCGGACGAGATCAGCGTCGGCATGCCAGTTGAGGTCTTCTTCGAGGACTGGACGGCGTTGTCGGGCGAGGAGGACAGCCGGGTGTGGTTGCCGCTGTTTCGTCCCGTCAAGACGACGTAGTCATCGTTTCTACCTAGGGGTGCCAAACCGGCTCCCGCTCCCCAGCTTCGGTGATAACGGTCAGCCCCCAGATTATCGTTGAATCTCACCGATGAGGATTGTGATGACCGGCCAAGCCCTGCAAGTCACGCTTCAGTCCGCCGAGGACGTCACGCCCGACGTGTTGACGTCGCTTCTGCGCCGACACTGATCCTGAAGTGGTGGTAACGGGCGTCACGGTTGGACATACTTGGCAGGGCACCACGTCGCATCTGCACCTCGATGTGAACTATGCCGATCCGCATGCCCGACTTCCGCAGCGACTCTTCA
>CAVPGG010000100.1:0-21208 GCA_963703755.1 uncultured Pseudomonadota bacterium | reverse complement strand
CGAGAATGCCGGCGAACGCGGGCGTGTTGTCGTCCATTGCGCTTCACTCCTTTGGTTGGGCCGCGCCCGGGCGCCCGCGTGCACGCGCGGCCGTCGGCGCGGCAGCGATCGAACCTTGTGGTTTCACGTCAGCGGGACGGCGGCGCGGCGGCCATCGGCGGCCGCCCCAACAAAAAACCCGGCGGCCTTTCCAGGCGCCGGGCGCAATTCGCTGCATCCCATTTCGTCATTAAGGCAAATGGCGAGGCGGCGCAAAAGAAATGCAAGAAGGAAATAGCTTCCTGACAGGAACCTAATTCCTTGGACCGACCGACGCCGCCCCTGGCGGGGTTGAATCGCCCCTGAGATGCTTCTGTGAGCTGCCGAAGAAGTTCTTTTCTTCCGGCATCATTTGCGCTATTGGTGAAATGGGACGCTGAGTATTGCGCCCCGCGGCACGATCCCGCCGACCGGGGCCCTTTTCGTCCCCTTCCGCCAGCGGTGCATTACACGGCAAGCTTGCCGCGCGGACGCGGCCGCCATTGCTTTTCATTGCTTCCGGCCCACGCCTTTTTCATCGATCCTGCAAGCACTTCATTACGAATTCCCGCTCGGCGGCATTGCAGATCGATTGTAGTTTGCTTTTGAAAAATTTCTGCAATGCACCGATGCGGCGACCTGTCTCGCGAAGCCGCCTGTTAATAGGACGATCGAACGAGAAATATGAAATCGACCGATCACTCCGGCCTGATGCCGGCGGCCTTGATGAACTTCGCCCACTTTTCGGTTTCGCCGGCAAAGAGCTTGCCCAGGTCGGCCGGCGTCATCGGCATCGGATCGCACCCCAGGCCGGCGAGCCGCTGCTTGATCGTTGGATCCGCGACACCCGCGGTGATCTCGCGATTGAGCTTGTCGATGATCTCGCCGGGCGTATCGCGCGGGGCCGCGATGCCGAAAAACCCGGTTCCGTCATAACCGGGCAGGAAGTCGGCCGCCGTCGGGAGATCCGGCAACGCCGCCGAGCGCACCGCGCTCGTGACCGCGAGCGCGCGCAGCTTGCCCGCCTTGATCGCGCTGATCGCCTCGGACATCGGCGCAAACTCGACCTGAACCTGCCCGGCGAGCAGATCGAGAGCATGGCCGGCGCGCCGCCGCGGTAGGCCACCGGAATCAATTTGACGCCGGCCATCGTGTTGAACAGCTCGCCGAAGATATGCTGCGTGGTCCCGTTGCCGCCGGTCGCCATGCTGATCCTGCCCGGACGGGCCTTGGCACGGCCGCGTCGGATAGCCGAGCGCCGATGCGGCGCGCGGCAGCGCGGACAGCGCCGCAGCACCTGCGGCCAGATGCAGGAACCGGCGACGCGGAAGCCTCATGGCACTACCCCCCGGGCTCGAGGACGCCTTGCGGTGCCGAGGGCTTGGGAAAAAAGGCGGATCGATTTGCGCAACGCCCGCCTGGCGCGGGCACGACCGCGGCAGTCGATTTTCGCGCGACCTCGGAACGCGCCGGAGGAAGCCTAGACGAATATGCCGTCCGTGGGTAGCGGCTACGGACACGCCATGACATTCAGCTGGCCTAAGAAAGTCTGTTATGGTCGAATACGATCTCACGGTATGGGGGGCCAATGCCACGACAACGGTTGCATGTCCGCTTGCGCGCCCTCGCGCTCCTTGCGGCCGCACTTTTTCTCATGCTACCCGAATCGGGGTGGCGATCGGCCGCGCTGGCTCAAGCGTGTAAGCCGGATGCCGTCAGTCTGGTGTTCACCGATGGCGCAGGAAAAAGCTTCGTCACTTGCGGGAATTGGCACGGGCTGACGGACGAGCGGATCGACGCCACCGATTTCCATGACTCGATCACCGCTTCTGTTCCCCGATCCCAGGTCCGCTTTGTCTGTCGCGGTAAATGCCCGAACCCCTTGCCGCCCGACCGATTGGTAGAGGATAGGGTGACGTGGGAGGACGGTTCGCGAACGCGCGGCCACGTGAACATACGCTGTCGTCATTCGGTCTGCGAAGTGTTGCAGAATGGCGTCCACGCGGGACCACCAGCCGAATGGAATTGGGACAGCGTCAGCCATATCGAGCTTGCTACAGGCGCGCGGTAGACGAGCAATCGGTCGCGATTGACTCGAATGCGACATTGACGCGGACGCTTTCGTCAGACCCACCCTCATCCAGAGGAGCACTTGCGAAGCAAGTGCGTCTCGAAGGACGAGGGTGGCCGAGGCGACGCCCCGCGTCCGAAGCAAGCGGCCCATCCTTGAGACGCCCGCCTTCGGCGGGCTCCTCAGGATGAGGTTGTCGTGAGGTGCAATTTCAGCTGCCGGCCCATCGCGACCGGATCGACCCGCGTCGATCCAGGTCCGCTTGCGGCAGCGCTGGGGACCTCGTTGAACCGGCGGCATCCATGCAATCGGTCGCGCTGACCCACGACGGAAGTCAATCTGTGCTGCCGCTATCGGCATGCGTTCAGTTGAGATGGCGATCGAGAAACTGGTGCAGGCGGCGAGTTGCATCGTCGGCTGCGTCGCCGTTGTATTCCAGCCAGTGGCCAAACAAGGTCGTGCCGGGCTGGAGGTGCAGGTAATAAAATCCATCGTAGGCGCCGGGATAGACGACCAACTCGACTGGCGGCCCGTCGTTGCCCCAGAAGGCGACCTTATTGGAGCACTCTGCCGCCGGCGTCCAATCGTCAACGGCCCCAATGAAAATGAGCGTGGGTATCCCCGGACGTGCCGAGGCCAGCTTGCATGGAGGATAGAACGCAGCCGCCGCCCGGAACCGCAAGTTGCTGCCTGGAGGGACGGACTGTTCGAACGAATTGAACTGCGTCACCGAGAGCGCAACCCGAGCGCCTGCCGAGAAGCCGACCGCAGCCACACGGTGTCGATCGACGAAGGTCTGGCGAGCCAGGAAGTCGAGGGCCCCGTATGCATCCGGCCTGCGCCTGAGGAAGGTTTCAAACGCGGTCGATGTGCAGGCGTGTTCAATGCCACGCGTTGCATAGCTGTCGACAAGCAGGATGACGTAACCCCACGCGACAAGTTCATCGGCCAGCCTTTGCCTCGTCGTCTCATGCATCCCGGCACAGCCGTGCAGTCCGACGACGGCGGGAAAAGGGCCTGCGCCATCGGGCTTGGCCAGATAGCCCTGGATGCGCTCACCCGGAATGCCCGAAAGCAGCCGCTGCGAGGCGCTTGCAAACTCGACGCGCTCCAGAGGTGCGGCCCACGCATCAGCCATCGGCGCAGGTACGACGCAGCAGAGCATCAGCACTACCGCGGCCAGGGAAGTCACCGTCCTCGGCAATGGCGTCTCCCTGAGTGCGCGCCCGAAGCAGTTGTGCGGTGCGAAGCTCCAGTCTCCACGTCCACGGCGCTTGCGCCATGATGGTGCTCGCGTCTCCACCCAATTCGGCATGCCGTGACTTGGCCTGCGCCCCTTCGATCGAGCCGCTCCATTGTGATGCTTCTAATGGGTTTCCCACCTGAACGCGACGGCCGCTCACGGCGCCATCGCGCCCTACGCCTGGTCGGGATGCGCGAACGAAAAGATGCTCTCGCCGCGCATCAGATAGTCGCGTGGCCGCTGCGTCAGGCAGCGCAATATCGCATCGCCGGTCCCGCGCCAGTGAAACAGCCAGTCGTGCATCTCGAATACCACGAGCGGAGTTTGCGCCGCCCACGCGGTGTTCGAGCGAAAAAGGCTCGTCTCGTAGCCTTCGATGTCGACCTTGACGAGCTCGAAAAGCGTTTCGCAAGCTAGCCCACCGCGTCAGTGGAGTCGACGCGACCATGATCAATCGAATTAGAAAATCGTTGCGCGGCTGGCGAAGGCGGGCGCTCAACCCGCCCGACGCGCGCGCCGGATGTCGTTGGCCGCACCACAACCTCATCCTGAGGAGCGTCGCGAAGCGACGCGTCTCGAAGGATGAGCCGCTTGCGACCGAACGCACCAAATCGGCCACCCTCGCCCTTCCGCAGGGTGAGGGTGGGTCCGAGGAAAGCCGACTCGGACATGCGCGGCTCAGGATTATTGCGGTGCAGGGCGATCGCGTCGGTTCTCAGGCCGCACAACTTTTTAGTGTGAGGAAAATATCGACCGGACGGATGGGCCGCAAATGTGGTAGCCTTGCGGTGGGTGCGGGAAGCAGCCGCTCTGCGCTGCCATCCAAGCGAACCTCGTCCGGACCGTTCCACGCTCGCAATACCTCGGCAGTCTGATTCCACGGGCCGCATAAAGGGATTATCCAAAACGTCAATAAATCAAGGAGGGTGTCGTGAGCAGATTCACAATCGCAGCCAGTATCGCAGTCAGTCTCCTTTGCTTGTATGGCGCGCCGGCCCGGGCGGAGCAGCCGGCAGACCAACCCATGCCGATCACACGCTTGGCCATGGTATCGCCGGCCCCGAGGATCAGTATGCCTGCAATAATACATAAGGCCGTCATAATACATGGCGGATGCCACATAACATGCAAGAAGTCGAGTGCCAACTATACGTGCCCGGGACAGTCGACATGCACCTGCCAGTGTGACAGCCAAGGTTATGCATATTGCTCAAGCTGCGCCCCCCCGGCAGCCACCATCACCCCCCGGTTTCGCACGGAACGGTGTGCAACGTGCAGCGACCCCTTTTGAAGGCCGGCGACAACGTTGGAGCGACCATGGCGGCGAGCAGTTCTCACGCTTGTGCAGTCCCATTCAACCGTTCCGATTCCGGATTGGCCCTCATCGCGGCGCCGAGCCACGGCGTCGTGTCGGTGTCGGGTGGCGGTGCTGTCTACAAATCCTTCGACGGGTACACGGGCACGGATTCGTTCAAGCTTCTTCGCCGCTGGCCGGAAGGCGGGACAGCCGTCGTTACGTTTGCGGTATCCGTGGTCAATTAGCATCGGCCACGCCACGTTGTTGGCGTCCTGGCCATCTCGTTGCGGACGGGATGCCCGCCTTTGCGGGCCTGCCGCCGCGCCGATAGTCGATCATCGGCCCGGATAGTAGACCGTCACATAATATCGTTTCCTCTCCTGGCTCGTGCCTTGAAACCCGGTATCGAAATTGAAGGACCACCGCATGGCAACATTGTCGCGCACGTTGAGCGCGCGGCCATAGTCGCATTGTGATGCAGTGGCTGCGCTCCTTGGGCAGGCCCAGTAGAAGAAAGGCTGGAAGTTCCGGAACGGGCCCGTGCTGCCGGTGGCGATGAAGGCCGCGTTTCCGGACGACAGGCGCAGGTGCGCATGCAGCGTTTCGAGGTCGGCCAGCTCGGGCAAGGCCCACTCGTTGGTGCCCGCATAGTGACTGCTGCGCAGGCCTTTGAACCAGGCGCCGACGGCCTGGAAGTGCATGGCGCCGCCGGCGGCGATCAAGGGCATCGTGATCGCGTCGTGGTTCGGCGCGCGGGGGATCGTTATGCTCCCCGATACGCCGAACGATTGGGTCGCGGCGAGGTTTGCGTCGAGAAGCCAGGAAATCCCGGAAGCCGCGTCGTACACGGCCAGGCCCGCGGCCGGGCCGCTGGTGTAGCGCACAATTCCGGCGACTCCGATCGGGACCGAGCTGCCGGACAGCAAGCCGCGATGCATGGCCAGGACGTGGAGCAGGTTGAAGTTCGTGGTGTTCGAGCCGGATTGGCCGGTCAGGAATGAAAACGTCTGCTGCCCGGTCGACCCGCCTTGCGTCGCGGACCAGTAGAGGGCCGGATGCACGTCGCGCAGCACTGCGACGGCGTTGTGAAAGTGCGGCGCGACGCTGCTCGGGTAGGTCAGCCGCAACCCGCGGTAAAAGAGACTGCCGAAGGCGCTTTCCTGGCAATCCGGCCCGAAGGAATTTCCGTCAAACCCGCGATGCACCGTGCAGGTCGGGTCATGCGCAGGTGTCGTGACCGTGCCGGGAAGCTGCCACGTGTTGTGGCAGAGATAGCCCTTGCCTTGGCACGGGATCGTGTTCATGGCCTGCACGAAGCGCAGCGCCGTGGGATAGTCCATGATCCCGCTCGGCGCGACGTTGGTCATATGGGCGGCCTTGAGGATCGCCTGGCCATCCGGGCTTGCCGCAAGATTGGCATCCGCCAGCCAGGTGACGTTCTGTTGCGCGTCGTAGACGGTCCCGTTGGGCTGGGGGACCAGCGATTGCGCCATCGCGGGCGCGCCCGTGAGGGTCGCCATCCCGATCGACAGGGCGAGTTGAATTCGCCGGATTGCAGTTGCGCGTTTCATGGCCGCCTCCCAGGTCGTGGCACCGTGATGATCCGGACCGGCATTGGCTGTCTCCTGCCGATTGTTGACAGCTCTTGGTCCGACCGCGCTCCGCTCTGGTTCGCGACAATCGCGCAATCCGTGACAGCCGTCACGCGCGAAGCCGATTGATCGCGCGGAAGGAGGAGCGCAAGCGACGGCCGCGCCGAAATTGCTGCTGTTCTGCCGGAACAGGGCGCCGCCGCGATCGCCATGTGATGCCCGTGGCGAGAAGCTTGGCGCGGAACGTGATGGTCATCACAAAAGTGCGGACCGTGTGTGGCGGGCGACCCGCCCGGAATTTAGGTCCGACCGCGGCCCGCCAACCACCTGTAGAGCCCCGACGTCAACAGCCCGGCTAGCGGATAGATCGCGATGAACGGGTCCGCGGCCCAGCGCAGAAAAAACGCCACAAAGCTTTCCGTCGGGAGTCGATGCCACTACTTTTCCAATCTACCCAAGCCAGCGGGACGATTACCAACGTGCCCACCACCAAACCGATCAAGCAAGTCTTCAAGCCCGTCATCGGCCGCCGCAAGGAAAGCAGATACGATGAGGGTAAGAAGAGAAAGATCATAGTTCCGTAAGAAATGATGCAGCCCGGGACCATCAGGATCAGAAATGCCAACGCCCAGTGGTTTGCCTGAAAGTCTAGCACTGCAGCGCAAGATATCGTCGGCAGCAATGGCGCCAGGATCAGGCCGGTCCAACTGAAACGCATCGCCTCTGCTCCATCTGGTTTTGGGTGGCAAGAGCCTGCGGAAAACCTCCGGCGGAAGTTCTCCGTAGAGCATTTGACGTCATTCACCATCCGGAAGCACGCCGGCCGGGGCGCCGGTCGCGCGCCTCGCGTCGACGACGATCGATCAACCGAATCTCATGCGTGACGCGATCGTCGCGCCAGGTTTCGCATCAGCGAGCCTATCCCGAAGCGCCACGGCTCGCACTGGTCGCTCGTGCGCATGCGATTGATCAGCCGGCCGAGCTTCGGGCTCGACACCGTCACGCGGTCGCCCGCCTTGTGGGTGAAGCCCTGCCCTGCCCCGTCGCGATCCTTGGTCGGCGCGAACATCGTGCCGAGGAACAGCACGAAGCCGTCGGGATACTGATGCTCGGCACCGATCGTCTGGCGGACGAGATCCTCGGGATCGCGGCTGATCAGGCGGATGGACGAGACGCCGTCGAGATGGAAGCCGTCCTCGCCCTCGACGCGCAGCGTCACGTCCATGGCGCGCACGTCGTCGAGCGTGAAGGTCGCATCGAACAGGCGCACGAAGGGGCCGATCGCGCAGGACGCGTTGTTGTCCTTCGCCTTCGACAGCAGCAGGGCCGAGCGTCCCTCGAAATCGCGCAGATTGACGTCGTTGCCGAGCGTCGCGCCGACGATGCGGCCGGCGCTCGAGACCACGAGCACGACCTCGGGCTCGGGGTTGTTCCAGGTCGACTTCGGATGCAGTCCCGCATCCATGCCGGTGCCGACTGCCGACAGTACCGGCGCCTTGGTGAAGACCTCGGCATCGACGCCGATGCCGACTTCCAGATATTGGCTCCACGCGCCCTGGGCGATCAGCACCTCTTTGAGCCGCATCGCCTCCGGCGATCCCGGCCGCAGGCGCGCGAGATCGTCGCCGACCAGCCGCTGGATCTCGGCACGGATCGCCGCCGCCGCCGCGGGATGGCCGCGCGCACGCTCCTCGATCACCCGCTCCAGCATCGAGATCGCGAAGGTGACGCCCGCGGCCTTGATCACCTGCAGATCGATCGGTGCCAGCAGCCAAGGCTCGGTGGCATCGCGCCGATCCGGCGGCGTGTTCGCCGCGATCGCGTCGAGGCTGCCGATAGGGTCCCCCGTCGTCGCCCGCAAGGCCGCGGCCGGATCCGCTTCCTCGGCGAGCGCGCTGACGGTGGGAAACCGGCCCGTGATATCGTAGATGTCGCCATTCCGAACGGCGACGACCGCCGGTCCGTCCACCGCCGGCAGCCAGACACGTCCCACCAGCGCGGCAGCTTCGGCATCCCCGGGCAGGATCGCGGTCGCGGTCAACGAGATCATGGCACAGGCCCTCGGCACAGGCGCGGTTTGCGCCCGGCTTCGTCCAGGTTACGATGGGTCGCGGGAGGAAGCACCATGGCGGCATTGACGCGGCGTGCCCTGACCGGTGGTCTCGTCGGCCTCGCGGTCACGTCGGCGCGGGCGGCGGCCGAATGGCCGGCGCGCACCATCGTCATCCTTCATGGGTTTCCGCCGTCCGGTCCCTCCGACATCGTCGCCCGCATCATTGCGGACGGCCTGAGCAGGGCGCTCGGCCAATCGGTCATCGTCGAATCCCGCCCCGGCGCGTCCGGCACCATCGCGGCAGCCCAGGTCGCGCGCGCCGCGCCGGACGGCTACACGCTGATGGTGATCCCGTCCGGCCATCCCGCCGCGGCAGCGACATTTGCGAAGCTACCGTTCCGCGCCGTTGCCGACTTCACGATGATCACGCTGGCATCGACCTACTCCTACGTGATGGCGGTCCCGAGCGCGACGCCCGTCAACAGCGTTGCCGAGCTCGTCGAGCTCGGACGCACGCGCGCGACGCCGCTCGTCTACGGCACGCCTGGCACCGGCTCCGGCCCGCATCTCGCCATCGAGCTGCTCGCGCTGAAAACCGGGATCAAGGTGCAGCACGTCCCGTTCCGCGGCAGCGCGCCGGCCGTGACCGAGCTCATTGCGGGCCGGCTCGATTTCATGATGGACCCGCCGGCCACCATGATGGAGTTCATCCGGAGCGGTAGGCTGCGCGCGCTCGCGGTATCGAGCGCGCAGCGCTATTTCGCCCTGCCCGACGTGCCGACCCTGGCGCAAGCCGGTATCGCGGGTTTCGACGTCACCGGCTGGCAGGGTTTGATCGCACCTGCGGGCCTTGCCGAGCCCATCGTCAGCCGGCTCAACAGCGAGGTCAGGCGCATTCTCGCGGCACCGGCGACGATCGAGCGGCTGCACGCCTTCGGCAATGAGCCGAGCCCATGCAGTCCGGAAGAATTCAAGGCGCGCATCGAATCCGAAATCGTGAAATGGACGGCCGTGGTCGAGCAGATTCATTTTCAAAAAATCTAGGACGCGTCACGGCATGCAGCGTCACGGCATATCCCGCACGCGTGGGCAAGCTCTCGGCGCCGAGTTCGGTCGATCTTGCCTTTCAGGCTCGGGTCGACGTTGAGGATGATGTTGCGCAGCTATAGCGTCAGTGCGTTACCCAATGGCAATGCGGCGAGCCGTCGTAGTTGACGATTGGACCACAGACCCACTTCTTCACCATGGGCTTGAGCTTCGGGCCGTGCCCGTTCGGGGTGAAATACTGGTTGCTGGCGCCGATGTTGTTGGCGCCGAAATTGTTCATCGGGCGGGGCGGGGCGACGTGCCCGACCGACACATTGTTCGAGAGCGGGGCCGCAGACACGGGCGAGGAGACGGTCGCGGCAAGCACGGCGGCCAAGGCGAGAGCAGACGCGGGCAAGAGCTTCAACATTGGCGGATCTCCGTTGGATGTCGAGCAGCGGTCGAGGAGACGAACGGATCGACGGCCAATCTCCGGTCAGGTCTCGGCCAAAGTCTCGGTGCCACTCGCGAGCTCCGTTCACTGGGTTGGTCGCCGACCTGCATTGCAAAGTTCACGCAGCCCAGGGTTCACGGATAATAAAAACTTGCGGCCGGCACGATGCCGACGCGGCATTACATGGCGTCGCAAGTAAATCTAGGACTCTGGGGAACGGCTAGGACTCGGAGGAACTACCGGCGAACAACAGGGCTCGTTCATCGGCGCCGCAAGGGCCCCGCGCGCCGGAAAATCTGCCCAGCTTGGCGTACGAATACGGCCCCAGCGCGAACGTATCTTTTCGAACCGACGGGTGGCCCCATTTCGCTGAGGTGGGGACGGCGTTGTTGCCCGCACCAAGAACAAAAAGTGAACTCTTAACAAATTTTCCGCTACACTCCGCTCCCCCTGATTCGTCAGGGATTCGCAAGGAGAGGAGAAATGGTTGCCGATTCAGTCAGTTACGGGGATGTGATCCGGTTGTCCGAGCACACCGGGGAACTCGCCCGCCTGCGCCGGTGCGACGACGACGACCGCATCGACCGGGCATTCAATGCGGCGTGCAAGCGCATCTGGGGCTACACGCTCGACGACTTCGACGACGAGAGCCTGTCGCCGAAGGACCACGCCTTCCTCGACGGCCTGACCTGGAAGCGCGCCGCCGCCTTCGCGCTCCAGCACGGCTACGACCTGATCGACCGCGCGACCGGCGACATGGTGCCCGATTGGTGGGGCTTCGCGTGGATGATCCTGGCGGAAGAGCGCGGCCTGCTCACGCCCGAAGCGCGCGAGGCGGCATGGCGGCGCTATGCGGCGCGGCTCAAGGCGAAGCAGCCGAAGGTCGTGGCCGTGGTGTGGCGCGGGTGAGCCGCGCGCCGCGCCCGCGATGCGCCGCATTGTTGCGGGAGCCTTCGCGCGCAAATTGCGCGCGGGGCGATTCATCGTGGGGAGAATCATGATGCGCAACATCGGGTGGATGGTGGCCGGCGGCCTGATCGTTCTCGCCGTGCAGGCGACGAGTGTCGCCGACGAACGACGTCTTCTCGACACCCTCGCGCCCAATGCCGCCTGCTCCAAGGGAGCGATCGAAGCGCGGCTCGATTGCCTGACGTACGAGATCGTACGGCTCAAGCGGCAGCTCAACGGCGACGACGGGCGCGTGCTGCAGCTCGGGCGGTAGAGCATTTTCAAGAAAAGCGGCCACCGGTTTTCCGTGGGGAATGCGACCCGGAGCAGGCGACACTCCATGCCATCCCGACAGCATTCTTGATCACCGGCTTGATCAAATGCACGCGGCATTTCATGGTGCCGACCGATACGGACCGCACGGACGGCCAGGCGCGGCCTCGCGCGAAGGCTCACGCGTCCCCAACCAGCGCATCACAAATGTCGAATTCGGAGTTGCTGATGAAGAGCACCAAAGTTGCGCTTGCCGGCGCCATCGCGGGACTGCTGCTGCTCGCGCTGTCGGCGCCCCTGCCCGCCTTCGCCCAAAGCTATCCCGGCAAGCCCGTGACGATCATCTCGGACGCCGCGGCCGGCGCGAGCCCGGACGTGGCGACGCGCTTCATCGCCGACGCGCTCGGCAAGATCTGGGGGCAGAAGGTCATCGTGGTCAATCGGCCGGGCGCGAACGGCAGCATCGGGGCGCGCGCCGCCTCCGAAGCGATTGCCGACGGATATACGCTCTACGCGCCCACGCTCTCGACCTTCGTGGCGCTGCCGACCGTCGCGCCCAACCTGCCGATCAAGCTGCCGCGCGACTTCCTGCCGATCGGCTTCATTGCCGATCAGCCGATGTTCATCGCGGTCGACCCCGCGCTCGGCGTCACCAGCCTGCCGCAGCTGATCGCACGGGCGACGAAAGAGCCGGGCAAGATCTCGATCGCGCTCACCGGGATCGGCCGCTTGACACATCTGACCGGCGAGCTGCTGCAGCAGCAGGCGAAGATCAAGCTCCTGCCCGTGCCCTATGCGCGCGGCCCGGCCTCGGCGATCGGCGACATCGCATCCGGCCGCGTCTCGATGATCATCGAGGGATTTTCCGGCATCATCGGCGCCGTCAATGCCGGCCAGGTGAAGCTGATCGCGACGGCGGCGCCCAATCGCCTGCCCGAGTTTCCCGACCTGCCGACGGTCGCCGAGACGATCCCCAACTTCTCCGCCGCCGGCTGGCTCGTTCTGGTCGCGCCGGTCGGCACGCCCGCGCCCATCATCGCCAAGGTCGCGGCCGACCTCAGAACCGTCGTCAACGATGCCGACGTCAAGAAGCGGCTCGGCGCGACCGGCAGCTATCCGCGCGCGATGACGCCCGCTGAGACCGAAGCCTTCGTTGCCAAGCAGCAGGCAACCTGGCTGCCGGTGCTGCAGAACATTTCCATCCGGCCGGCAGCGAAGTGATCGCGCAAGGAAGATTATGCCGCGTCGAATGCGCAAAGATGCCGCGCGCGCCGCCGCGCGCTCGCCCTACTTGCCGGCGTTGCCGAGGCTGCTCGACACGTTGGTGAAGAGCCCCTTGACGCTGGTGCCGATCGAATTGACGGCCGCGACGATGACGACCGAGATGCCGACCGCGATGAGCGCATACTCGATCGCGGTCGCAGCCTCCTCGTCGCGCCAGAAACGCATCAGGATCGACATGCAATTCTCCACGCGTGTTCGATTAGGTAGATTCCCGTACGGCTTTGAAGAAAGCCTGAACACGCGTGCGCAGATTTGAGGAAAATCGGACTTGTGGCGCAGCCGGTTCCGGCGCGGCGCGCGCTGGCTCGCGCGTTCGCGCCCATATCGCGCCTGGCGCGCCCTGTGGCGCGCCGGAAGGCCGCGGACCGAAACCGCAATAAATGCCGTCACGACGGAACCGGCGGGCTCGATCGCGAGTTGTCTATCACCGGTGGACTCGCGTGCAACGCGGAGGGGAGCCCGGGTGAGCGCAAATGCGAGGGCGGACGATCTGGCGGGCGTGCGCGTGCTCCTCGCCGAGGACGAATTGCACGTCCAGCTCCTGATCGAGGATTTTCTCCTCGAGTTGGGCTGCTGCGTGACGGCCGTCTCGACCATCGCCGAGGCGCTGCATGCCGCCCAATCCGACGATATCGATGTCGCGATCCTGGACCTGAATTTGCATGGGCAGCAAAGCTTCCCGGCCGCGCAGGCGCTCGCCGAGCGCCACATCCCGTTCGTGTTCTCGACCGGCTATGCCCGCCAGGGGTTCTCGACGGCGTGGAAGGATCGTCCTTGGCTACAGAAGCCATTCGTCGCCGACCAGCTCGCGCAGGCCTTGCGCCTCGCGTTGAGCGCCAGCCGCGACGAAGGCCCGCCACGGCCTCCCGCACCCGCGCTGAAGGCGGAGTGACGCCGCGGTCACGTCGCCGATCGTGCCATCGTGCGCCCAGTCACATCGCCCAGTCGCATCGCCCCCGTCACATCGCCCCGTCACATGGCGTGACGCGGCGCATTGTCGAGCAGTTCCTGCAGCTGCTGCTTGTAGAAGCTCGCATTGCCAGTCGTGAGGTGGCCGGTCGTCTCGACGCTCGCCGGAATGAGATAGATCCTGCCGTTCTTCACCCGCTTCATCGCCGCCGCCGTCACGCCGGTTTCCGGCGGATTTCGCTCGTCGTCCGCCGCATTGATCGCCAGTACGGTGGCCTCGATCTTCTCCAGGGCCGGCGCCGCGTCGTAGTCGGCCGACGAGCCCCAGGCCCAGATGAAATCGTTGGCATCCGCCGTCATCGGCGCGGCGAGCCGCGCGTCGACGAGCTCGTTGGCCAGCTCATTGGTCGGCGCAAGCTTCTGGTAGTGCAACGTGCCGCCCGCGGTCGCGATGCCGAAGAAGACGCTCGCGATCTTGAGGAAGCGCGGCTGGGTCGTGTAGTTGCCGTCCTTGTAGTCCGGGTCGTTGCGGATCGCCTCGAGCATCATCCGCCGCAGCATCCAGTTTCGGCTCGCCATGGCGGTCGGCTGCGAGGCCATCGGCACCAGCGCGTCCATGTAGCCGGGATAACGCTCGCCCCACAGCCAAACGTGCATGCCGCCCATCGAATTACCGATGATCAGGCGCACGTGGCGGATGCCGAGACCCTCGGTGAGCAGGCGATACTGCGCATCGACCATGTCGGCGTAGTCGTAGTGAGGGAATTTCGCCTTGAGCCGGTCGGACGGCTTGGTGCTGCCGCCGTGGCCGAGCGCGTCCGGAATGATGATGAAATGCTTGCGCGCGTCGAACGGCTGGCCGGGGCCGAACAGCTCGCCCGCGAAGGCGGGCGTGAGCACGCTGCGCGCCGAGCCGCCGCTGCCATGCAGGACGACGATCGGGATGCCGCCCGGCTCGCCCACCGTGGTGTAGTGCAGCTTCACCTCCGCAAGAACTTCTCGCCGGTGTGAAACTTGAAGTCGTGGGCGATCCACTCGCCCGGCTTCGGCGCCGGATAGTCCGCGGCCATGGTCACGGACGTGACAAGCAACGCAGCCACGAGCACGCCGATCGTCCGCAAATTCGTCATGAATCCTCCCCGCTTCCTCGATCGCGCGATGAAAGCGCCTGCACGTATGGTTACACCAACGCGTCCCAACACGGTAGGCCGGCGCATATCCTCATCGGCGAACCGGCATCCACGGCGCCGGGATATCCGCCGGCTGCGGGCGGGCGCGAGCTCCCGGTCGCGCGACTAATATTAAAAGGCATCGGACTTTTTAGAAAATCTAAAGCATGGAGATTTGCGAGTGATCAATCGACGTACACGACATTATGCATGTCGATGGGGAGATGCACGAGGGCTCCCATGATACGCATAGCGGCAGTAGCGCTGGCGATGTTGGCGGCATGCGATTTCGTCGCGTTCGGCGGCCAGTACACGGCGAATGTGCTTCAGGTGCTGGCGGCGATCGAACGCACGCTGGTCTGACGCGGTCGATCGAGGTCGGGGCCCCGGCCCGCCCACGCCATGCCGGTGTCATCCGGCGTCGTCGATGTCCACGCGTCCCGGTTGGCGTCTCGGTTGGCTTGCGGGCCAATCCGGCCGGCGATATTTTTTCGGTGACCGGCCGCTCGTGGGGAGCATGCCGGCATCGATGGGGAATGGTCATGCTGCACAACACGACGCCAGCCTGGCGCCTTGTCTTGGTCACACTTGCGGCGCTCGCTTTCGGCACCGCGACCGCCGCCGCGCAGGATACCGAGGTCTGCCGCGGCCACGGCGGCGACACGATCGCGGCCTGCACCCGGGTCATCACGTCGCCGCGGTCTACCCGCGAGCAGGTCGGCGACGCCTACATCAACCGCGGCCAGCACTACTACGAGCTCAAGGAATATGACCGCGCGATCGAGGATTTCGACCGCGCCATCCCGCTCAAACCGCGCTGGGTCGAGATGGCCTACGGCAATCGCGGCAACGCCTACTACGCCAAGGGCGAGGACGAGAAGGCGATCGACAGCTACGACCGCGCGATCGAGATCGATCCGAAGTACACGTCCGCGCTGACGGCGCGCGGCCTGCTCTACGAGAAGGCCGGCGCCATCGAGCGCGCCAGGGCGGACTACGAGGCATCGCTCGCCGCCGATACGATCTTCGAGGACAATCAGTGGGCGCACGACGTAGCCCGCAAGCATCTCGACGCCCTCAATTCGAAATAACCGGACATGCGGGCCGCCGCGCGCACCGGGCAATCCGACTTCTGGGGAACGCTTGCCATCGTCGCGGCCTGCCTCGGATTGCCCCTATTCGTTCTCGCGCGGACCTTCGGGTTCCAGATGTTCAGCATGCCGAGCAGCTCGATGGAGCCCTCGCTGCTGCTCGGCGACGTTTTCGTCGTCAACAAGGCGGCCTACGGCTACACGCACTATTCGTTGCCGTTCTCGCTCCCGCTGTTCTCAGGCCACATATTCGCCAGCAACCCACGGCGCGGCGACCTCGTGGTCTTCCGCCTACCGCGTGACGTTCTCGGTCGACTACATCAAACGGGTGGTCGGGCTGCCGGGCGACCGCGTGCAGATGCGCAGCGGCGCGCTCTACATCAACGGCGAGCCGGTCAAGCGCGAGCGCATCGACAACTACGTGGGTGCGGACAGGCGCCCGGTGCGCCGCTGGCGCGAGACGCTGCCGAACGGCGTGAGCTTCACGACGCTCGATCTTTACGACAATGGACAGCTCGACAACACTGCGGTGTTCACAGTGCCGTCCGGCCACTATTTCATGCTCGGCGACAACCGCGACAACTCTACTGACAGTCGCGTCCCGCCCGAGCAGGATGGCGTTGGCTTCGTGCCGTTCGAGAACCTGATCGGGCGCGTCGCAATGATCGTCTACTCGGTCGCACCCGGTGGCCAGTGGCGCGGCGAGCGCATCGGCCTAAGGGTGCACTGACCCGGGCCGTGACCGCTTGCATTGCGGCCGCCGCCTTACTCGTCCGTGCCGAGGCGCCGCTTCACGCCCCACCCTCCGAGCACGCTTTCCATCGCATCGGCGACGAAGAAGCGTGCACTGTCCTGGTCATAGCCTTGCGCCAGCAGGTCGTCGTATTCCGTGAACGCGTGCCGCACATACGCGACGAGGGAAAGCCAGGCGGCGGTCTCGGGCGCGCTCGAGTTGAGGCCGCGGCTGTCGCGCGCATGGTCGACCACGGCGGCGAACTCGTGCGGCGGGATGCGCGGCGCCAGGCGCCGCAATGCGGCTTCGATCTCGCTTCGTCTCGGCACGGGAGGACTCGCGTCGGCAATCGCGCGGATCGAACACGAGGCGCCGGCACGACGCAAGCACGTCTGGCACGCGGGCTGCACCCCGCGCGACCGGACGCGTCACGGCGCCGCGCACCCGCCCGTCTTGCGGCAACGGCGGAAACGCGCGAATGTCCGCGGCAATTTGAGATCGGGGAAGAATTCCGCTCGAAGGAGGTTGTCGTGTCCCTATCGCGCGCATCATGCGGCGCCGTCGTGGGCGCTTTTGTCATCGCGTTGACGGCCGCGCTGACGGCGGCCTCCGGCGCCGAGCAATGGCCCAACCGGCCGATCAGGATCATCAGCCCGTTCCCGGCCGGCAGCGCCGCCGATACGGTCGCGCGCGTCGTGCTCAACCAGGTCTCGCAGCAGATCGGCCAGACGATGGTGATCGAGCAGCGCCCCGGCGCCGGCGGCGCCAGCGGTTTTGCGACCGCCGCCAAGGCCGAGCCCGACGGCTACACCGCCGTGGTGAGCTCGTCGTCGATCGGCTCCGAGATGGTGATGCACCGCAAGCTGCCGTACGATCCGATGCGTGACTTCGTCCAGGTCGCCTTGTTCGGCACCCAGCCCAACATCCTGGTGGTCAATTCGCACAGCGGCATCAAGTCGGTCGCCGACCTCGTCGCGGCCGCCAAGGCGAAGCCCGGCGTCCTGACCTTCGCGTCGGCGGGCATCGGCTCCGGATCGCACATGGCGGCCGAGCGGCTGCGGCTGGCCGCCAACATCGACGTGCGTCACGTGCCCTTCCGCGAGGGCGGGCTGACCGAGGTGATGGCGGGGCGCATCGATTTCTATTTCATCCCGCTCGCCGCCGCAGCCGCGGCACTCAACAGCGACAAGCTCACGGTCCTCGCGGTCAGCACGATCAAGCGCTCGCCGCTCTTGCCGAATATTCCCTCGATCGCGGAAGCCGGCTATCCCAAGGCCGAATACATCTTCTGGAATGGCTTGTCGGTTCCGGCGAAGACCCCGCGCGTCATCGTCGACGCGCTGCATGCCCAGGTCGAGAAGGCGCTGCAGGACAAGGATGTGAAGGAGAAGCTGGCGAAGCTCGGCGTCGAGCCCCAGCTCATGAGCGTCGAGCAGTTCGACAAGTTCGCCAAGGACGATTTCGCCGCGACCGTGGAGCTCGCCAAGGCGGCGCATATCCAGCCGGGCGATTGAGGCGAGTTGCCTCGCTCAGTACGAGGAGCCCCAGAAGGACGGAGGCCGGTAGGGGCGAATATGCGCGACGTTGCCGCGCTCGCCCCAATCGAACCCGCTGTCTGCGGTGGGACCAAGCCTCACGTCGTCCTCGGTCAAGTCAACCATGTAGGCGCCGCGGCGTCGATCATAGTGCAGGGCTTCCCAGGCGATCGGGAATTGCTTCTCGCCGATGCCCGCAAGAGTGGCCTTCATCACCGCATAGGCGACCTGGCCGCTGACCTTGTTGACCATCAGCCGCTCGACCACGCCGAGTTGCAGGCCATCCGCGCGGCACACCATGGTTCCTTCGATCCGGTCGCTGGCGATCAGACGATGCGCCGCCCGGACATGGGATAAAGAAGGCACGAGCGACTCCGATGCACGCTTCCGATGCCCATGAATGCGCGTGCGAATTCATTCGTTCCCGCCGCGGGGTGTGCGTGGCTGGTGCGTTTCACACATGCCTTATGAAGGGTAAATCGACGAGCCGGCTGCACGGAAAATAAGCGCAACCGAGCCACTGCGGCCGGCGAATGGAACTCGCGCGAGGCCTCGAGCCGTGGAGGTCGATTTTGCTTCAAGCCCGCTGGCCCTCCGGGTAGATTGGACGCGGGAGCATGGGGAGACGAAATGATTCTGGCTGCGCTGACCGGTGCATCGCTGCTGGTCATGACGGCCGCGACGCCGGACATGGACCTCGATTCGAGGCCAGCCCGCCTGTCGAGCCAGCAACGCACCGCCGCCGTGCAGCCTGCGATCACGCGGGCGACGGAGTGCGTTGCGCGCACGGTCGCGGCCGACCCACGTTCCGCCGACACGAGCCAGCTCGGCGATCTGATCGTCGCTTCGATGCCGCCCTGCGCCGAGCTGATGCGGGCGATGATCGCCACCTATGACCGCTATTTCGGCGACGGTACCGGCGAGGCGTTCTTTTCCGGCCCGTACCTCGACGTGCTACCCGCCGCGATCAGCAAATGGGTGGCGCAACGAGAGCGCTAGGAAGGGGGCCTACCGCGGCAACGGCGGCTCGCCGCAATAGAGACGATAGAGCTGGTAGCGCTCGTCGCCGAAGACGGCCTTGGTGATCACGACACCCACGCGGTTGCGCGCGGACGTGTCGTCGAACATGGGCGCTGGATCGTCATGCGGCAATTGGGGCTCCTGCCCCCGATGCAATCGTTCAATCAGGCCGCGCCATTCCTTTTCACCAGCGGGATCTCTCACAGGAAGCATCCTCTCATACCGGTCAACGACGCTGGGTCGGTCGCCGTTCCGCCCCGGCGCTGCCTGAAATTTTCGCGGGTTTGCCGAGGCTTGGCCGCCCTCGGTTGGAACCAGCGCAACGGCTTTCTAACCCTGCCGATGCCCCCGGCAAAAAACTACCGGTGGCCATGGAACCAACCCCACGGCAACGCGTTTTTTCGTTTTGAACCAATGCGGGTGTCGACGCCCGCGGATCCGACACCGGGCTAAACCCGATGCGGAGGGGGAAGACGGTTTGAAGCACGGGATTCCCGCCTCGTTTGGCCGGCCTGATTCGGGCAACCCTGGCGCCTGCGCTCTTCCCCTCATCTTGCCGCAAACCGCGCCCTGCGCGCCGCGCGGGCAGGCTCGCTAGAGCCTCCGGCGGAGGAGAGACGGATGCAGCCGAACAGCGAGACGCACCCCGAGACGGCCCCCCTCAACCGGTCGGCTTCCCCTACCCTGCCGGCGACGAACGGGGCCGCCAACGGCGCCGCGGCCTTCGATCCGCACGAGCTGCTGCACGCGCTGCAGGCCATGCAGATCGGCGACTTTTCGGTGCGCATGGCGGGCGACCGCACCGGCATCGAGGGCAAGATCGCCGATACCTTCAACGCCATCGTCTCCGCCAACCAGCGCATGGCGCAGCAGCTCGAGCGCGTCGGCGAGCTGGTCGGCCGCGAAGGCAAGGCGCGCCACCGCGTTCGCTTCGGTCTCTCCGAGGGCGCCTGGAGCGAGATGGAGAGTTCCGTCAACACGCTGATCGACGACCTGATCTGGCCGACCCGCGAGGTGACGCGCGCCGTCGCGGCAGTTGCCCAGGGCGACCTGCTGCAGACCGTGCGCCTCGACGTCGACGGCCGCCCCCTGCAGGGTGAGTTCCTGCAGGCCGCCACGATCGTCAACACCATGATCAAGCAACTCGGCGTGTTCACCTCGGAAGTGACGCGCGTCGCGCGTGAAGTGGGCACCGAGGGAAAGCTCGGCGGCCAGGCGCAGGTGCCGGAGGTGACCGGCGTGTGGAAAGACCTCACCGAGAGCGTGAACTCGATGGCGTCGAACCTCACCGCCCAGGTGCGCAACATCGCCGACGTGACAATCGCGGTCGCCAACGGCGACCTGTCGAAGAAGATCACCGTTGACGTGCGCGGCGAGATCCTCCAGCTCAAGGAAGCCATCAACACGATGGTCGATCAGCTGCGCTCGTTCGCTTCCGAAGTGACCCGCGTTGCCCGCGAGGTCGGCACCGACGGCAAGCTCGGCGGTCAGGCCAACGTGCCGGGCGTCGCCGGCACCTGGAAGGATTTGACCAACTCGGTCAACGCCATGTGCGGCAACCTCACCGACCAGGTGCGCAACATCGCGCACGTGACCACCGCCGTGGCGCGCGGCGACCTCTCGCGCAAGATCACGGTCGACGTGCGCGGCGAAATTCTCGAATTGAAGGACACCATCAACACGATGGTGGACCAGCTCAACGGCTTCGCCTCGGAGGTCACGCGCGTCGCCCGCGAGGTCGGCACCGACGGCAAGCTCGGCGGCCAGGCGCAGGTGCCGGGCGTCGCCGGCACCTGGAAGGATTTGACCGACTCGGTCAACTTCATGGCGTCGAACCTCACGGCGCAGGTCCGCAACATCGCCGACGTTGCGACCGCGATCGCGGGCGGGGATCTGTCGAAAAAGATCACCGTGACGGTCTCGGGCGAGATTCTCCAGCTCAAGGAGACCATCAACACAATGGTCGACCGCCTCAACGCCTTCGCGGGCGAGGTGACGCGCGTCGCCCGCGAGGTCGGCACCGAGGGACGGCTCGGCGGCCAAGCCAACGTGCTCGGCGTCGCAGGCACTTGGAAGGATTTGACGGACTCGGTCAACTCGATGGCTTCGAACCTGACCGCGCAGGTGCGCAACATCGCCGAGGTGTCGACCGCGATCGCGAGCGGCGACCTGTCGAAGAAGATCACCGTCGACGTGCGCGGCGAAATTCTCGAGCTCAAGGACACCATCAACACGATGGTGGACCAGCTCAATGCGTTCGCGGGCGAAGTGACGCGCGTCGCCCGCGAGGTCGGCACCGAAGGCAAGCTCGGCGGCCAGGCGCAGGTGCGCGGCGTCGCGGGCACCTGGAAAGATTTGACGGACAACGTCAACTCAATGGCTTCGAACCTCACGGGCCAGGTGCGCAACATCGCCGAGGTCGCGACCGCGGTGGCGCAGGGCGACCTGTCCAAGAAGGTGACCGTGAACGTGTCGGGCGAAATCCGTCAGCT
>CAVPGG010000099.1:0-6170 GCA_963703755.1 uncultured Pseudomonadota bacterium | reverse complement strand
GCATGTTGACACCTGGGTCCCTCAGCACTTTGGAATAACATCGCCCTTCCAGCATTGTACTTCTCGGCCAGAAGATTTATCTCCTCGATCAGTCTGCCTTGGTCAAAGTTGGCGCCGTTGGATAGCATCAACCGAATTTTCTGCCGCGACTTTACAGGGCTAATCGCTTCTACAATTCGGATGTACACCTTGATACATGTCGGCACATCAAAATGGAATCGACCCAAAAGCAAGGCGAGCCAGCCTCCCACTCCAATGCCGCCGATTATGTCGAAGACATCGCAAGGGCGTGGCTTTCCCTCCGTATTGCGGTCATTAGCGGCGATGGCGTCCATCAGATCGTTAAGAATCATCAACGTCGATAGTCCTTGCATGCCGCCACCATCTGAGGTCAATAGTCAGTCAGAGCACCTTTTCATCCCATATATGAGGCAACTTACCGAGCGTGAGGATTTTGAGACCCTTCCGGGTCTCTGCGGCTATTGCCATAAATTGGAGTTTTGTGCCGCAAGGGTAATTCGGCGATATGACCATCTTTCTTGCAATAGTTACACGGACAAGAAGGGCAGGTGTGTCTTGTAACACCCATTCTGCCACAACCTTTGCATACTCTGTTGTCGTTAAGCGCCATAGCGACTTTGGGTACGCACGACTTCAAAGAGAGATACTGAAAAGATTGATTGTGTAGCTGCGGTCACAACTAAAATAAGGACGCTGGAGGTCTAACGTCAAAATCCTGTTGTCGTAGGTCTCCACGTTGTAATGGCATGTGAGGCAGTTGTGTACGAAGAATTTTGGCAGCAGCGTTGGGGAATGGACCAAATAGGCGCGCATGCTCGACCCGGTGGTGAAGACCAGCGCCTCCTTGTCGTTGACGAGCTCGGCACGGAAGGCGACGCGACGATACTCGTCGGTCGCCGCATCGAGCGGCGCCCACTCGGCCGGCGGCGGCAGCGGCGCCGGCGCCGCCGCAAGGCGCGCCGTCACGGTCGCGATCAGCGCCTCCTTCCAGGCGAGGCGCTTGACCTGCCAGGTGCCGAGCCCGATCAGCACCGCGAAGGTGCACGCCGCCGCGAGGCTCGGGACCATGAGCCCGCGGCGAGCCGGCGTCGTCGCGTTCACGGCTCGCCCCGCCGCACGAGCCGGCCTTCCGCCGCCTTGTGATGATACTGCAGCGCGATCAGCACGCCCTTCATCGAGCGCAGCGGCGCGAGCGTGGTGAGCAGGATCAGCGGCAGCCACAGCACCGCGTGCACCCAGATGGGCGGCGCATAGACCATCTCAACCACGAGCGCGGCGCCGACCACGACGAAGCCGGCGAACAGGATGACGAACACCGCGGGCCCGTCGCCGGCATCGACGAAGCCGTAGTCGAGCCCGCAAGCCTCGCAGCGGGATTTCAGGCCGAGGAAGCCCGCGAACATCCCGCTCTTGCCGCAACGCGGACAGCGGCAGGCGAGCCCGGCGAGGATGGGATTGGGCGGCGGCGCCGCGGCGCCGGTGGCTGGCGGTGTGGTCATGCGATGTCCTGGTTTCGCAAGTGGCGGCACGCTGCGCCACGTCGCGGGGGCCGGATGGCGACATGCCGCCGCCGCGGCCGCGCCGCAAGGCTCGATCCTATGAGAGACGGCAAAAATCCAATGCGCAAAAATCCAATGCGATGACGGATCAGCTCCCGGTTGGGTTCGTTCGGGCTATTTCGGACTTCGACCCGGCTGGTGGGTTCGTTCGGGCCAAATTCGGCGCCGCGTCGCGCGGTGGGTTCGTTCGGGCCATTTCCGGCCCAGACCCGGTCGGTGGGTTCGTTCGGGCCAAATTCGGCGCCGCGTCGCGCGGTGGGTTCGTTCGGGCCATTTCCGGCGCCGACCCGGTCGGTGGGTTCGTTCGAGCCATTTTCGGCGCCGACCCGGCTGGTGGGTTCGTTCGGGCCAAATTCGACGCCGCGCGGCGGTGGGTTCGTTCGGGCCGAATGACGACGGCCGAGCGCGCCTCACCGCCAGCCGTGCGCGGACCTGTGCTTTTCCGCGCATTGGCCCGATTGGCGGCGAGCTTTGCGGGGGAGATCATCCGGCGCCTCGCAATTTGTTCCGCATTCGTTCTACGACAAAAGGCACCTGGAGCCAATGACATTCTGCAGCTCACCGGCCATCTACGTCTCGCGCGGTCGCGCTGGCCAAATCGCAAGAAGAAAGGAAGAAAGACGTGGATGCCCGCGACAAGCGCGGGCATGACGGTGGAGAGACATCGGCCGTCGTCTAATGGTGCCACGCAGTCGCGATCGTGCTCTGCAGGCTCGGGTCGCTCGGCATCTGCGTCGCGGTGACCGGGCTGAACACCAGATTGTTCGCCGAGTAGGTGGCCATCGCGCTGACGAGCTGGGCGAGGCCGCGGTCGAGCTTCGATCCGTCAACGGTGGCGAAGCTCTGCACCTGCGCGCTTGGGTCGCTGCCGTACCAGCCTTTGACGGTGAGCTGGTTACTCGTCCCGATCTCGTCGACCTGCAGATCGTTGCCCTGCTGCATGAACCAGAGCTGGTTCGGGCCGACGCTCGCGTCGAAGTCGATCTCGCTCGGCGATCCACCGCCGGCGTTGTTGACGGCGACCTGGCCGAAACTGGCGCCGAGCTTGTAGTCGTTGCCCCAGCCCGGACCCGCATTGGCGACGTCGCCGGCGGCGAGCTCGAACGTGTTGTTGCCGAGCCAGCTGCCGGCGAGGGTGAGGTTGCCGGCCTCGCCCAGGAACGTGTAGTCGAGGGTCTGGCCCCAGTTGCGGTTGAGCGCGATGCTGGAGCCGTCGGCGAAAGCGATCTGGCCCACCTGGCTGGAGATGCCCCACCAGTGCGGGGCGAGATCCTTGGCGACCGTGACGCTGTCGCCGGTCGAGCGCAGCTCGACGGTCAAATCGCCGGCCGTGTCCGATTGGAAGATCACGTCGCCCGCCGTGATGCCCGCCGCCATCTGGATGGTGTCGTTGCCGCCGCCGTAGTTGATGGCCGACGCCCCGCTGCCATGCCCGAGCAGATAGGTGTTGCTCGTGCCGTTGCTGCCGTTGACCACGTCGCCGTTGCCGAGCTTGAACACGTTGTTGCCGAGACCGCTGCCGGTCAGCGTCGTGTTGCCGGCGCTGCCGTCCCACGCGAAGGTGAGGTTCTGGCCCCAGTTGCGGCCGAGCGCGAGGGTCGAGCCGTCGGCGAAGTCGATCTGCCCGACATTGCTCGACACGCCCCACCAATGCGGCGCGAGATCGCCGCTCAACGTGATCGCGTCGCGCGTGCCGTTCACGTCGATGATCAGGTCGTTCGCGGCGTCGGTCTGGAAGACGAGCTGGCTCGCCGTGATGCCGGCGCCCATCTGGATGGTGTCGCTGCCGCCGACCGAATTGATGGTGACGGCGCCGTCGCCGGCCGCGTAGTCGTAGAGGTCCGGCATGCCGCTCGCGCCGGTGACGATGTCACCCGGCCCGAGCGCGAATACGTTGTTGCCGAGCCCGCTGCCGGTCAGCGTCGTGTTGCCGGCGCTGCCGTCCCACGCGAAGGTGAGGTTCTGCCCCCAGTTGCGGTTGAGCGCGATCACGGTGCCGTCGGCGAGGTCGATCTCGCCGACCGCGCTCGACACGCCCCACCAGTGCGGCGCGAGGTCGTTGGCGAACGTGATGGCGTCGCTCGTGCCCGCGACCTTGATGATGAGGTCGTTGTTGGCATCGGTCGCGAAGACGAGGCTCCCCGCCGCGATGCCGGCGCCCATCTGCAGCGTGTTGAAGGTGTTGCCGCCGCTCGCCGGATTGATCGTGACTTGCCCGTCACCGCTGGCGAACACGTAGGTGTTGCCCCAGCCGGGGGCCGCGTTGACGACGTCGTTCGGGCCGAGCTCGTAGACGTTGTTGCCGAAGCCGGCGCCGGTGAGCGTCATGTTGCCGGCCGCGCCGAGCCACGTCAGCGTGAACGGCTGGCTCCATGGCCGGTTGAGGCTGATGGTCGAGCCGTCCGCGAAGCTGAGCGTGCCGACCACGCTGGCGATGCCCCACCACCGGCCCGACAGGTCGTTCGCCAGCGTCAGCGTGTCGCCGGTGTCGCGCAGCCGGACCGTGAGATCGCCGGCGTTGTCCGCCTCGAGCACCACGTCGCTCGCCGCGATGCCGGCGTCGAGCGACACCGTCGTGGCGCTGCTCGGGTGCACCGTGACCTGCCCGTCGCCCTTGTGCAGGACGATGTTCGGGTCCGCCTGGTCCGTGACCTTCGCCCAGACCTGCTGGGCGGTCCACACGACGCCATCGGAAAAGCGGAAGGTCTGCAGCGTGCCGGCCGCGATCGCGCTGAACTGGCCCTTCACGGTCACGGTTTTTCCCGTGGCGGTGTCGGCGATCACGAGGTCGCGGCTGTCGGCCGCCGAGATCGCCAGCGTCACGTCGGTCGACCTGATGTCGGTGAGGACGAGCTTCGACTGGTTGCCGTGATCGTCGATGACGTTGTTGCCGCCCGCCGCCGCGTACACATAGGTGCCGATGCCGCCGACATCGCCGAGGGCATCGAGGTATTTGTCGCCGAGGCCCGCCACCAGCGTGTCGGTCGTGTTGGCGTAGCCGTAGATCGCGCCGCCGGTCTGCGCGCTCTCCTGGTCCAGCAGCATCTGCTTGACCTGCGCCGCGGTCCACACGGTGCCGTCCGCGAACGTGAATGTCTGCAAGGTGCCGGCGCCGATGCCGCTGAACTGGCCGAGCACCGTGACGGTCTTGCCCGTCGCATTGTCGGTGATGACGAGGTCGCGGCTCGCGCCGCTGCGGCTCAGGCTCACATTCGCGGCGTCGATGTCGCTGAACACGAGCTTCGACTGGTTGCCGCCGTCGTCGATCGTGTCGTTGCCGCCGGCCGAGCCGTAGACGTAGGTGCCGATGCCGCCGACGTTGCCGAGCGCATTGAGGTACTTGTCGCCGGCGCCCGCGACCAGCGTGTCGGTGGTGTTGGCATAGCCGTAGACCGAGCCGCCCGCCGCCGCGCTCTCCTGGTCGAGCAGCATCTGCTTGATCTGCCCGGGGGTCCACACCACGCCGTCGGCGAAGGTCACCGATTGCAGCGTGCCGGCGCCGATGCCGCTGAACTGGCCGACCAGCGTCAGCGTCTTGCCGGTCGACAGGATGGTCATCACCAGGTCGCGGCTCGCGCCGCTACGGCCCACGGTCACATCGGACGACGCGATGTCGAGGAAGGTCAGCTTCGACTGGTTGCCGCCGTCGTCGATCGCGTCGTTGCCGCCGGCCGACGAATACACATAGTCGAGCGCGCGGTTGCGCCCGGTCAGCGTCTTGTCGCCGGTGCCGGCATAGACCGTGTCGGCGTCGGCGAGCAGGCGCACCTGCGCGGCGTTCCACGTGACGCCGTCGGCGAACGCGAAGCTCTGCAACTGGCCGATGCCGAGCAGGCTGAACTGGCCTTTGACGGTGACGGACTTGCCCGTCGCGCTGTCGGTGATGATGAGATCGCGGCCGTCGCTGGTCGACGTCGCCAGCGTCACGTCGCTCGAGGCGATGTCGCTGAACACGAGCTTCGAATGGCTGCCGCCGTCGTCGATCACGTCGTTGCCGCCGGTCGACGAATAGACGTACGTGTTGACGCCGCCCTTGCCTTCGAACGTCTCGTCGCCAGTGCCGGCCGTGAACGTATTGGCGCCGTCGGCGAAGCCGTAGATCGTGGAAGCGCCCGACGCGATCGCCTGGTCGATCATCATCTGCTCGACATGGGCGCGCGTCCAGGTCGTGCCGTCCGCGAAGGCGAACTGCTGGACCGCGGTTGGCAGCAGGGCGAGGTCGTTCTGCAGCGTCAGCAGATCGGACGTGCCCGCGATGGCGATATCGAGGTCGTTGCCGCTGCGCGACCACACCAGCATGTCGGCCGTGATGCCGGCGCCGAACTGGACCACGTTGTCGTGATCGTGCAGCACATCGTCGTATCGGCTCACCGCCGTCTCGTGCCCATAGCCGAGGCCGAACACGTAGGTGTTTGACCCGTCCCACCCGACCAGCGTCTCGTTGCCGGCATGGCCATCGAGCGTCGAGCCGTTGAAAAAGCCGTTGATCGTGCTGTTGGGCACCGCCTCCTCGTTGGCGAGGACGATGCTCTGGATGTCGCCATAGGTGAGATGCGTGTTGGCGGCGTCCTGGAACTGGAAATTGTCGAT
>CAVPGG010000098.1:0-4113 GCA_963703755.1 uncultured Pseudomonadota bacterium | reverse complement strand
CGTCGAGCACGATCGAGGCGCCGAGCCGCTTGAGCGCATGCAGCGTTGCGAGATTGCCCTCGCTCTTGTGCAGCAGCACCGACTCGGTGATCTTGAGCTTCAGCCGCTGCGGCGCGAGCCCCGAGCGCGCGAGCGGCGCCGGTGACGACGTCGGCGAGGTCGCCGCGCCGGAACTGGGCCGGCGACAGGTTGATCGCGATCTTGACGTCCACGGGCCATCGGGCCGCCTCGGCGCAGGCTTCGCGGATGATCCATTCGCCGAGCGCATCGATCAGCCCGATCTCCTCGGCGAGTGGGATGAACTGGTCGGGCCCCATCAGCCCGCGCCGCGGGTGGCGCCAGCGCACCAGTGCCTCGGCGCCGCACGGCGCACGCGAGCTGGCGTCGAACAGTGGCTGATAGTGCAGCTCGAACTCGTTGCGCGCGAGCGCGTTGCGCAGGTCGACCTCGAAGCATGCGGCGCAGCTGCACGGCCGCGTCCATCTGGCTCTCGTAGAAGCGGAAGCAGTTGCGGCCGTCCGATTTCGCCCGGTAAAGCGCGAGGTCCGCGTGCTTGAGCAGCGCGCTCAACTCGGTGCCGTCCGCTGGCGCGATCGCGATACCCATGCTGATGCCGATGATCACCGGATGGCCTTCGAGCTCGTAGGGCGTGCCGATCGCCTCGATCATGCGGTGCGCGAGGGCGGTCGCCTCGGCACCCGCGTCCGTCTCGACCACGTGCAGGACCGCGAACTCGTCGCCGCCCAGGCGCCCGACCATGTCGGGCTCGGCGACCACCTCGGCGAGCCGCGCCGCCACCGACTTGAGCAGCAGGTCGCCGATCGGGTGGCCGAGCGAGTCGTCGACCGCCTTGAACAGGTCGAGGTCGAAGATGAAGACGCAGAACTGCGTGCCGTCCTCGACGAGCCGCCCCAGCGCCTCGTTCATCTTCTCCCATGATGAGCACGCGGTTGGGCAGGTCGGTCAGCGCGTCGTGGCGCGCCATGTGGGCGATGCGCGCCTCGCTGCGCCAACGCTCGGTCACGTCCTCGTGCGTCGCGACCCAGCCGCCGCTCGCGATCGGCCGGTTGAGCACGTGCACGAAGCGGCCGTCGCTCGCCTCGACCACCCAGGCGAACGGCTGGCCCTTGGCGACGTTGTCCTTGATCCGGGCGCAGTATTGCTTGACGTTCGCCGGTGAAGAAGCCGGTCTCCTTGCGGTGGACGATGAGATCGCGCAGCGTGCAGCCGGGCCGCGCCACCTCGGGCGACAGGTTGTACATGTGCAGGTACTGCTGATTGCACACCACGATGCGCGCCTCCGCGTCGAACAGGCAGAGACCTTGCGACATGTTGTTGAGCGCTGCGTCGAAGCAGGTATTGGCGCGTTCGAGCTCGCGCGACTTCTCGTCGAGCCGCCCCTCGCGCTCGGTCGCGACCTTCTCCGACACCAGGAGCGCGCGGAACTGGCCGACGAAGGCGCGCAGCAGGAACGCGAAGCCGAGCAGCGTGAGCGCGGCGCCGAACGCGATCAGCATGGAACGTCGCCGCCACAGCGAAAGCGCGCCGCTCTGCGCTATGCCGACGTTGACCACCAGCGGATAGTTCGCGAGCGGCCGCACCGCGACGATGCGCGGGATGCGGTCGAAGATGCCGGGCGAGCGGAAGAAGCCGCCGCCGCGCGCGACCAGCCGGTACCAGGGCGACTCCGCACGGATGACGTCGCTCGCGCCCGTCGTCACGTCAGGATACCGAACCAGCAGGACGCCGTCGCGGCGCAGCAGGAGGAACGAGCGGTCCTTCAGCGCGGAGGCAGTCTCGTAGACATGGCGGAAATAGCTGACCCGCACGCTGACGATCACGACGCCGAGAAAGGCCCCGCTCGCGCTCTCGACGCGGCGGCTGAACACGATGGCGCGTGTTCCGCTGTAGCGGTTGACGAGCGGCATGCTGACATAAACCTCGGCGTCGCCGCCGCGCCGGGCGTGACGAAAATAGTCGCGGTCGGAGAGATCGATGGCGCGGTTGCTCCCGAACGTGCGCGAATTGACGAAGATCTGGCCGTCGGTGCCGACGAGCGAGATGACGTTGCCCTCGGTCAGCCGGCTGATGCTGTCGCGCAGGAATTGATGGGTATCCTCGCCGCCGAACTTGGCGCGGAATTCCGCCGGCGTCGCGACGCCGGACGCCACCACGCGGCCCTGCATCTCGATCAGCAGGCGATCGATCGCCTCGATCGAATGCCCGGTCTGCTCGGCCAGGATCGTCGCGATGTTGCCGGCGTCGCGCTCGGCGTCCTGCATGGCGTCGTCATGCAGGCCGAAGATCGTGAGCACGGTCGCGACGACCGCAGACGCGATCAGCGCGGCCGCGGTCCCGATCAAGCCGCGGTAGGTCAACCGTCGCGTTCGGTCCAACATTGAGGCGTCAGAGCTCGTTCCCCGACTTGTGACGGTATATGACCGAAGTTGAAAAACCTTGAAGCGCAAGTATTTACGCTATGGAAAGCATGCCCGGCCGGGCGCCGGGGCAACGCCCGGGCCGGCGCCCGTGCCGCGCCGAAAAAGCGCCCGCACAGCCCCTCGCTTGGTTAACAATGTGCTCACGCGGCGCCGAACGGTGGCGCAGCCGGCGCGGCGGCTATTCCTCGGGCGCCTCGACGATCGGGTCGTAGCGGGCGGCGTCGAGCCCGAGCAGATTCCACGACTGCTGCATGTGTGGCGGCAGTGGCGCCGTCACGTCGACGGTGCCGCCGCGCGGGTGCGGCACCGCGATGCGGCGCGCGAGCAGGTGCAGCCGGTCCTGCACGCCGCCGGGCAGCTCCCAGTTCTGCTTGTCGAAGTATTTGGGGTCGCCGACGATCGGATGGCCGATATGGGCCATGTGGGCGCGCAATTGGTGGGTGCGGCCGGTCACCGGCTTGAGCGAGAGCCAGGCAAGCTTCGGGCCCAATGTGTCGACCACCGCGTAATAGGTCACGGCGTGGCTCGCGCCCTCCTCGCCGTGCTGGGCGATGCGCATGAAGCTTTCCTCGTCGCGCTCGGCCTTGGCCAGGAAGGTCGAGATACGGCCCTGGTGCGGGCGCGGCACGCCGGCGACCAGCGCCCAATAGATCTTGCGCGCCGAGCGGCTGCGGAAAGTCTTCGCCAGCGCGGCGGCCGCAAAGCGCGTCTTGGCGACGAGCAGGCAGCCGGCGGTATCCTTGTCGAGCCGGTGCACCAGGCGCGGCCGCTGGCCGTCGCGGTCGCGCAGCACCTCGAGCATGCCGTCGAGGTGGCGCGTCATGCCCGAGCCGCCCTGCACCGCAAGCCCCATGGGCTTGTTGAGCACCATGACGTCAGCGTCCTCGTGCAGCGTGATCGAGCGCAGGAAGTCGCGCGTCTTCGCGTCGGCATCGGACGAGGCTGTGCGCGGCTTCGGCGCCTCGAGCTTGAGCGGCGGAATGCGCACCGACTGCCCGGCCTCCAGCCGGTCCTTGCCGTCGACGCGCCGCCCGTTCACCCGCAACTCGCCTTTGCGGATGATGCGATGGATATGGGAGAAGCTCAGGCCCGGAAAGCGCGCCTCAAGGAAGCGGTCGACGCGCATGCCGGTTTCGTCGGGGGCGACGGCAACGGTCTGCACAGTCGTCGCCTGAGCCAAGTTCGATGAGTCCGCACCGTCATCCTGAGAGCCTGCTCCGGGCTTGACCCGGGGCGCGCGGCGAAGCCGCGCCTCGAAGGACGACGGCCGAGGCGCCCGCTTCGTCACATCGCGTTGCTCACCTCTTTGGGGACGCGCGTGATGGCGCGGCCCAGCGCGCTGCCGGCCGCCACCCGGCTGTCGTGGTCCGCTTCGCCCTTTCAAGATTGCCCCCGCTCCTTGCGCCGCTTCGCCCAATAGTCCAGCCGCTTGCGAATCTGCGCTCGAAGCCACGCTCGGGCGGATCGTAGAAGCGCGGGCGGCCGAGCGCATCGGGAAAATAGTTCTGACCCGAGAAGGCGTCGGGCGCATCGTGGTCGTAGTCGTAGCCGGCCGCGTAGCCCTCTGCCTTCATCAGGTTCGTCGGCGCATTGAGGATGTGCTTGGGCGGCAGCAGCGAGCCCTTCTCCTTGGCGACGCGCATCGCGGCGCCGTAGGCGACGTAGGCGGCAT
>CAVPGG010000097.1:0-5653 GCA_963703755.1 uncultured Pseudomonadota bacterium | reverse complement strand
ATCGAAGACGTTGATCGCCTCCTTCGGCGCCTTGATGAGGTTGGCGGGATCGAACGGCCCCCACATCAGCGGATCGGGCTGGCGCGGCCTCGGCAGCAAGGTCTCGGCGACGGCCGAGCCCGCCCCGGCGGCGAGCAACGGGCTTGCGGCGAGGAATTGCAGGAAACGGCGGCGGTTGGCGTCGCGATCGGTCGACATGGAAAGTCCTCCCTTCGAATTTCTTCTGTGGGGCGAACTTTCCCGCACTCCGCCGCGCCGGCGCAAGTGGGCAGCACGCATGGGCGCGCCGCGCCCTTCGCGCGGCGGCGAGGACGAAATCGTCGAGATGCGGCTTGCGTCAGATCGTGCGTCAGACGGGAGCAGACTTCTTGTGCGGGCTGCGGCGGTGGGCGCTGCGGTGCACCGCCTTGCGCCGCCGGCCGGTGCCGTGTCGGTTCGCCTCGATCATGGCGGGCTGCGCGATGCCGGTCACGGCGGCGGCCGTCATGGCGCCGCGCACCAGTGACTTGAGGCCGAACAGGCGACCCAGAATGGCTCCGCCCGCGAACGCCAACAGCGGGAAAGCGAGCTTTTGCGCATTCATTGAACAAGTCCTCTATGGTCGGCAACCGATGGGCAACGCCGGTAGGCCGCCGCGGGTTCCCGCGCTAACTTCGATAGATACCGCGGCCGGGCGGCGCGCCGGCCGCGCCGTGACGTGATCGCCGCGACGTTATCTGGAAGGTGATCGATGAGCCGTCCCACGCTCGATTTCTACTTCGAGTTCGCCTCGACCTATTCGTATCCGGCCGCGATGCGCATTGGCACGCTGACGGAAGGCGCCGGTGTCGACGTGCGCTGGCGGCCGTTCCTGCTCGGCCCGATCTTCAAGGCGCAGGGCTGGAACGACTCGCCGTTCAATATCTATCCGGCGAAGGGCCGCTACATGTGGCGCGATCTCGAGCGCATCTGCGGCCGGCTCGGGCTGCCGTTCCGCCGGCCCGATCCGTTTCCGCAGCCGACCTTGCTCGCCGCGCGCATCGCCCATGTGGGTCTCGACGAGGGTTGGGGCGAACGCTTCTGCCGCGCCGTCTATGCGGCCGAGTTCGGCGCGGGACGCGCGATCAGTGACGAGGCGATCCTGCGCGATCTGCTGACGGGCCTGGGCATCGCGCCCGAACCTGCGCTTGCGCGCGCCCGCGCCGACGAGATCAAGGAGCGCCTGCGCGCCGCAACCGCCGAGGCCGAGCAGCGCGGCGTGTTCGGCGCGCCGAGCTTCATCTGCGCTGATGGCGAGCTCTTCTGGGGCCACGACCGCATGGCCGAGGCACTCGCCTGGGCGGTGCGGCATTCGTAGTCATTGCGAGCGGCCGCAGCCGCGAAGAATCGCGCTCACGCATTCGCCTGTGGATCGCGATTGCTTCGTCGCTTCGCTCCTCGCAATGACCGTTATTCTATTCCCCGCCCAGCACCATGTCGTCGCGGTGCACCATCTCGATGCGTCCCGCGTAGCCGAGGATGCCGAGAATGTCCGCCGACGAGCGGCCCTTGATCTTTCCCGCATCCTCGGCGTCATAGGCGACGAGGCCGCGGCCGACTTCGGCAGTGTCGGGGCCGCGGATCACCACCGCGTCGCCGCGGCTGAACTGGCCGTCGACGCGGATCACGCCGGCCGGCAGCAGGCTCTTGCCCCGCCGCAGCGCCGCGACCGCGCCGGCGTCGATCGTCAGCGTGCCCCGCGGCTCGAGCGAGCCTGCGATCCACCGCTTGCGCAACGTCACCGGATTGGCCGGCGTCAGGAACCAGGTGCAGCGCCCGCCTTGCGCGATCGCGGCGAGCGGATGGTCGACCCGGCCCGACGCGATGACGAGATGCGTGCCCGCCGTGGTCGCAATCTTGGCGGCCTCGATCTTCGTCACCATGCCGCCGCGCGAGAGCTCGGAGGCGGCATCGCCCGCCGCCGCCTCGATCTGCGGCGTGATGCGCTCGACCAGCGGGATGAGCTTGGCGTTGGCGTCGCGCCCGGGCGGCGCGTCATAGAGCCCGTCGATGTCGGAGAGCAGCACCAGCAGGTCCGCGCTCGCCATGGTGGCGACGCGCGCCGCCAGCCGGTCGTTGTCGCCGTAGCGAATTTCGCTCGTCGCCACCGTGTCGTTCTCGTTGATCACCGGCACGGCGCGCCATTCGAGCAGCTTGGCGATGGTGTTGCGCGCGTTGAGGTAGCGCCGGCGCTCCTCGGTGTCGGTGAGCGTCACCAGCACCTGGCCGGCGCCGATCCCATGACGCCCCAGCGCCTCCGACCAGGTGCGGGCGAGCGCGATCTGGCCGACCGCCGCGGCGGCCTGGCTGTCCTCGAGCTTGAGCGCGCCCGTCGGCAGCTTCAGCACCGCCCGGCCGAGCGCGATCGCGCCCGACGACACGACCAGAATGTCGCGCTTTTCGTCATGCAATTTGGCAATATCCGCCGCGAGCGAGGCGAGCCACGCCTCCTTGACGCGCCCCGCTGTCGCGTCGACGAGCAGCGACGAGCCAACCTTGACGACGACGCGGCGGAAGTCCTTGAGCGATGGGATTTTGCGCGACATGTGCCCGGCCAGAAGTGACGGCACCTGTCTCACAGGGAGGCGGCGTTTGCAACCATCGCGATCCGGCGCTGGGCCGCCGCGGATTGACAGGAATTCGGCGTCATGGTCACCATTCGATGGTGTGATGGTCCAATTCCGTGGGGGAAATAATGCGCGGATTTGTCTTCGTTTCAGGTGCATTCCTCATCGTATCGCTGCTGCTGTCGGCGCCTGCCGCCGAGGCGCAGGAGCGTTGGGCGGCCGTGTCCTCGACCGATGACGGCAGTGGCCCGGTCGTGTGGGCCGACAGCAAGGAGGAGGCGTCGCGCCGGGCACTCAACGCTTGCCGGAAAGTGTCCGACACCTGCAGCGACCGAGCGGCGACCACTCCGGACACGAGCGACATCTTCACGGTGATGTGCTGCAACAAGCCCCGCCATGCCTGCGGCATCGGCGCCGAATCGACGCGCGAGGCGTCGCGGGCGCAGGTGCAGAAGATGTTCGACGAGGAGGGCTTCTCGAGCTGCCGGGTGATCAAGCATATCTCGGCGGAGAACGGCAGCCGGATCGACTAGGTCGTGATGACTTATCTTCGAATCGTCATCACGCTCTAGTGCCGACGGCGACCGTGACGGGCGTCAAATCCGTTGCGCCTGCAGCCAGGCTTCGAGCAGCGCGACCTGCCACAGCTTCGAGTGCTTCTTCGGCGTCAGCTCGCCTTCCGGGTCGGCAAGCAGGCGCTCGACGTAGTCGCGGCGGAACAGCTCGCGCCGGCGCGCCGCCGGCGCGTTCAATATGTCGCGCACGAAGTCGAGGAACGGCCCGCGCAGATATTTGAGCGCCGGCACCGGGAAATAGCCCTTCGGCCGGTCGATCACCTCGGCCGGCACCACGGCGCGCGCCGCTTCCTTGAGGATCCATTTGCCGCCGTCGCGCACCTTGACCTCGGCCGGGATGCGCGCCGCGAGCTCGACCAGCTCGTGGTCGAGGAAGGGCACGCGCGCCTCGAGGCCGAACGCCATGGTCATGTTGTCGACCCGCTTGACCGGGTCGTCGACCAGCATGATCTGCTGATCGAGCGCGAGCACATTGTCGATCGGCCGCGCGCCGCCGGCCTGTGCGAAGAAATTCTCGATGAATGCCCGGCTGTAGTCGCCGTTCATGAGCGATGGCGCCAGCGCCTCGCCCATCTCGGCATGGTCGCGGTCGAAATAGACGCGCGCATATTCCTCGACCGCATCGTTGGTGCGCATCATCGGCGGATACCAGTGATAGCCGCCGAAGATCTCGTCGGCACCCTGGCCGCTCTGCACCACCTTTACGTGGCGCGCGACCTCCTCGGACAGGAGATAGAAGCCGATCGCGTCGTGGCTCATCATCGGCTCCGACATGGCTGCGATCGCGCCCGGCAGCGCCGCGAGCGCGCGCTCGCGATCGATGCGGATGCGATGATGGTCGGTCGCGAACTTTTTGGCGATCAGGTCCGAATACGCGAATTCGTCGCCCGCGACGTCGCCGACGCGCTCGAAGCCGATCGAGAAGGTCTTGAGGTCCGCCGCGGCGCCGGCCTCGGCCAGCAGCGCGACCACAAGCGAGCTGTCGAGCCCGCCGGACAGCAGCACGCCGACCGGGACATCGGCAATGCGCCGACGCTCGATCGCCGTCGTGAGCGTCGCGAGCACCGCTTCGCGCCATTCCGCGACCGACATGGCGCGATCCTCGCGCCGGGCCCCGACCGTCAGCGTCCAGTAGGTCTCCTCGCGCCGCGTGCCGTCCGGCGCGATGGCGAGGATCGTGGCCGGCGGCAGCTTGCGCGCGCCCTTGATGATGGTGAGCGGCGCCGGCACCACGGCGTGAAACGACATGTAATGATGCAGCGCCTGGCGGTCGATCGCCGTGTCGACGTCGCCTGCGGCGAGCAGCGCCGGCAGCGTCGAGGCGAAGCGCAGGCCGCCGCGCGTCTGCGCGAGATAGATCGGCTTGATGCCGAGCCGGTCGCGCGCCAGCACGACGCGGCCGCTGTCGCGCTCCCAGATCGCGAACGCGAACATGCCGTAGAAGCGCTCGACGCAGCGAGCGCCCCACGCGTGATAGGCCTTGAGGATGACCTCGGTGTCGCAGGTCGAGAAGAAGCGGTAGCCTTGCCGCTCGAGCTCGTGCCGCAGCGCGCGGAAATTATAGATGCAGCCGTTGAATACGATCGCGAGCCCGAGCGCCGGATCGAACATCGGCTGCTGGCCGGCCGCGCTGAGGTCGAGGATGCTCAGCCGCCGGTGGCCGAGCGCGACGCGGCCCTTGGCGAAGCAACCGCCCGCGTCCGGCCCGCGCGGCGCCATCGAGGCCGCCATCTTCTGGATGATGCAGAGGTCGGGTTGATCGCCGTCGAAACGAATTTCACCGCAAATACCGCACATGCACATTTCCGCCCCGCATCGGTATTCCGTGCGGGCCGACCTCTCTCGCGTCCCTCGCCGTGCAAGAACGGTTTTGCAGCCCTCAAGTTTCATGTAGGCATCGCGATGACACGGAACGGCCGTAGTTCCATTCGCCGCGGGCACTCTGTCATTGCGAGCGCATCGATCTCGGGTTTTACCCGAGATCGACACTTATGATGACGCAAGTCGGGCAGGCAGGCCCGACTTGCGTGCGAAGCAATCTCGCGCCGCAGCCGCATATGTGGACCGCGATTGCTTCGGCGCGCTGCGCGCGCCTCGCAATCGCGAGGCCTTTAGGGCTGCCAGGCCGCGGCCATCGGCTGCTCCCGTTCGCTGCTCGCGTCGATCACCTTGACGAGCGCGCGCAGCGCCGCGGTCACGCCCTGGTGCGTGACGCCGGAGATCACCAGCGGCGTCTTCTTCGCGGCGCGCCTGAGCCGCGCGGTCTGCTGCTTCAATTGCTCGGGCGTGAGCGCATCGGCCTTGTTGAGGGCGACGATCTCGGGCTTGTCGGCGAGCTCGTGGCCATACGCCTCGAGCTCGGCGCGCACCGTCTTGTAGGCCTCGCCCGCATGCTCGCCGGTGCCGTCGACGAGATGCAGGAGCACGCGGCAGCGCTCCACATGGCCGAGAAAGCGATCGCCGAGGCCCGCGCCCTCGTGCGCGCCCTCGATC
>CAVPGG010000096.1:0-10308 GCA_963703755.1 uncultured Pseudomonadota bacterium | reverse complement strand
TGTCGGCACCTTGGGCATCTCGCGCGAAAAACATCACCGCTACCTTCTCGGCGACGCCACCATGAGAGGCGCCCTCCTTTATGACCGTGACGAGTGCATCGGCTACGCCTACGTTTCCGCGACCGGTCACGTGGGTCCCGTCGCGGTCGCGAAGGCATGCGGGATGGACGTCGCGTTCAGGACGGCGCTGAGCTTGGCCGCGGCCGGCGGAGCCCCGCAGGTATCGGCGTTCATTCCGGGTGTGAGCGAAGCCGCTGGCATTGCGGTCGAGCACCGCATGCGGATCATGTTTCCGATGGTGCTGCTGTCGGCGCGCGATTTCGGCGATTGGACCCGGTATCTCCCGCGAAATCCGGGTTTCATGTAATCGCCGCCGTCCACGCGTGTGAGGAGAAGAATCTCCGCATTTTGTTCTTGACGCCTTTTTGCCGATTTTTTGCCGATTTCCGTTGCGCGCTTGCTTCAATTGCCTTATTGGCGAAATGGGATGCGTTGAATTGCGCCCGGCCCCGAGACGGTGGCCGGGCTTTTTCGTGCCGCAAACCGCAGCATTGAAGCGATGAGGCGATAGCGGTCGTTTTCATTACCCTTGTCCTCACCGCTTGTTCTTTCGTCCTCGCCGCTTGTTTCCGCCGTACGGATTTTCCGTCGGGATTTCAGCACGTTCACTTGCATTTCGCTTGCATTCGCCTTTGCGATTTTTTTTCGCCGTCGACGCCGACCGCAGACGCCGCGCCGGCGGCGCTGTGCGTGTCGCCATGCCCCCCAACCAGGAGACGACCATGACCTTCAAACCAGGCCAGAGCGGCAACCCCGCCGGACGCCCGCGCGGATCGCGCAACAAGCGCACCGTCATCGCCGAGCAGACCTTGGACGAGCACGCCGCCGAGGTGACGCAGGCCGTGATCGACCGCGCCAAGAACGGCGATCCCACGTCCCAGCGCATGTGCATGGATCGCATCGCCCCGCCGCTGCGGCATCGTCTGCTCGATTTCGACCTGCCCGAGCTCAAGACCGCGGGTGATGCCTTGGTCGCGTCGAGCGCGATCATCCAGGGGGCGACGCAGGGCAAGCTCACCGTCGCGGAGGCCAACGGCCTGATGCGGCTCGTGCGCGGCTTCATTGCGATCCTGGAGGTCGCCGACTTCGAGCAGCGGCTCGCCCGGCTCGAGGCGCAGATGAGCGAGGACGCGGAGCGCACGCTCGACGACGACGATGATGACGATGACGACGAAGCCGGCGACGGCGCTGACGACAACGATGTTCCGTTCATCCCGGCGCAATGCCCACCGCAGCGCGCCAATGCGGCAACCACACCCCAGCCCACCACCCCACCCGTCAACCCAGGAGACCCACCATGACGACCACGACCAGTCCTTCGCTTCCCCGCGTCCCCGCCCGCGTGAGCACTCCGATGATCACGCTGCGCACGCCGCTCGGCAGCGGCGAGGATGCGGAGACCTACGCGAAGCTGCTCGCCGACGCGATGGCGAGCGTGCGCCCGAGCAGCATCATCGAGGAGATGTGGCTGCGCGACGTGGTCAACAATTATTGGGAGATCGAACGGCTGCGCCGCTATAAGGCCGGCCGGCTCGCGGCCATGCGGGCGGACGGCATGGCCGCCGTGCTGCGCGGTCTCGGCGAGACCGTCTCGGGCGCGGACGAGCTCGCGCGGCGCTGGTCCGCGCGCCAGCCGACCGCGATCGGCGACGTGCGCGAGCGGCTCGAGGCGGCCGGTCTCGATCACGACACCGTGCACGCCAGCACGTTAGCGCTTCACCTCGACGAGTTCGAGCACATCGAGGAGCTGATCGCCGGCGTAGCGCATGTTCCGGCGAAGCGGATGCCGGTTCGCCGACAAGAACATGCGCCAAATGAAATCGAAGAGCGTGTTCCAATTCCGCAGGAACGGAATACGCTCTCGCGCCGCGCCGCGGCGCTGCGCGAGATCGGCTTCCATCGCGCCGACTTCGCCGACCGCCTCGCCGCCGCGACGCAGACGGTCGCGGTCGAGGATGCCGAGTTCGCGGAGGTGACGTTGCCATGAACCGCAAAATGAGAAGCGAGATGACCAGCGCGGCGCAACAGCGGCCGAACCGTGCCAACAAGCCGCGCAGCACCGGGCCGCGCACGCGCGCCGGCAAGGCGGCCGCGGCGCGAAATGCGTGGCGCCACGGGCTGAGCCTGCCGGTTCTCGCCGATGCGGCGCTGGCCCCCGAGGTCGCGGCGCTCTCGCGCGCGATCGCGGGCGCGGACGCAAGCGCGGCGAGCCGCACCGCCGCCGCACGCATCGCCGAGGCGCAGGTCGACCTCGCCCGCGTGCGCGGCGGGCGGCTGACGCTCACGCAGCGGCTCTTCGAGGGGACCGACGTGACCCGCGAGATCGTGCGGCTCGACCGCTACGAGCGACGCGCGCTCGGCCGGCGCTCGCGCGCGCTTGAGGCGTTCGGCCGCGCCGCACGGGACGATCTGCGATCGGGCAAAAGCGCAGCGTTGACAGGGACATCGGCTCGGGAGTTCGTTCTGCACGAATCCGAAAAAGGTTGAGTGAAACTCGATACAACACTCTTTGGTTGTATAATGCTGGCTTCGAACCTCCGACCCTCGCTTCAGGATACCGCTGCCCTCTCCCGCTGAGGAACCGAGCCGGCCGGGCGGCGACGTCCCTTAGCGCCGCTTGGACCGCGCGCCCGCCGGATGTCCGAGGGCGGGCGGCGGTAGACTTGGGCGAACACCGCATTGAAGCGGCGAAGGCTGCCGAAGCCGGCGCGTCCGGCGATCTCCGCCATCGGCAGATCGGTCTCGTCGATGAGGCGCTTGGCGCGCTGCACGCGCGCCGTCTGCGCGACCTGGATCGGGCTCGCGGCAAGATGCTGCGCGAACAGTCGGCTCAGATGCCGCGCGCCGATGCCCAGCCGTTCGGCCAACGACTCGACGTTGCCATCGTCGAGCGCGCCGTCGGCGATGAGCCGCAGCGCCCGCTCGACCGTCGTGCGCGTGCCCTTCCACGCGGGCGAGAACGGCGCCGTCTCGGGGCGGCAGCGCAGGCACGGGCGAAAACCCGCCGCCTCGGCGGCGGCCGCCGAGGGAAAGAACGTCACGTTGGCGGCCCTGGCGAGATGAACCGGACAGACCGGACGGCAATAGATCCGCGTCGTTCGCACGCCGGTGAAGAACCGGCCGTCGTAGCGCCGATCCCGTTTGACGCGGGCGCGCTCGCATTCGGCGACGTCGAGCATGACGTTCCTCGCGTGGTCGGTGGTCGGCCGCTCGACGTTCATAGCGAATACCATGTGGCGCGCGCCTTGCCGTGCCGCCGCACGCGCTTATCTGCGACCAGCTCGCGCAGACGCACCTTTAGCGTGTTCCGGTTTGCGCCGGTAATCGATGCAAGCTGTGCGATCGTCAAACGCTCTTTCGCCCGCAGCGCCTTGAGGACCTGAAGCGACAGGTCCGGCAAATCGGCCTCGCTGCCGGGAGCGATCCATTCACGGTCTAGTCGTGCCGCAAGGGTGTCCTTCTGCTTCTTGAGGGAGCGCAGGAAAAAACCAACCCAGGGCTCCCAGTCCGGCGTCTCGCTCTCGAGCGTCGTCTGCGTGCGCCTGAGCGCCTTGTAGTACAGATCTTTGTTTTCCTCGATCACGCGCTCCAACGAGGTGTACGGCACATAAGTGTAGCCTGCTCGCAGCAAGAGGAGGGTGGTGAGCACACGCGAGAGCCGCCCATTTCCATCCTGAAATGGATGGATCGCGAGAAACGTGACGATGAAGACGGCGATGACGAGGAGAGGGTGCAGTGCTTCCTCATCCAGCGCTTTGCGCGTCCAGGCAACGAGCGCCTCCATCTCGCGCGGCGTGTCGAAAGGCGAGGTCGTCTCGAACACGACGGCGATCTCTCGCCCGTCCGCATCAAGCGCCACGACATTGTTGGAGAGCGCCTTATAGGAGCCGCGATGGCGCGTGTCCTTTTCGCTGTGACGCAGCAAGGACCGGTGTAGCTGGCGGATATGGTTCTCGGTAAGACGCATGTCAGCGTAGGCCTCGAACACGAGGTCCATCGCCTCGGCGTATCCGGCCACTTCCTGTTCATCGCGCGTCTTGAAGGACTTGATGGAGATCGCCCGCGAGAGCAGGGTCTCAATCTCGGCGTCCGATAGCTTCGCCCCCTCGATGCGCGTAGAGGAGCCGATGCTCTCAATGGTCGCGACCTTGCGGAGCGCGCTCAGGCGGTCCGGCGAGAGCGTTTTGAGGGCTCCCCACCTCCCTTTGAATTCATCGATTTCGGCGATGAGCTTCACGAGGTCGGAGCCCAAGGAGAGCTTGGGCTCTCTCATGGCTGGGGCGTTCTCATATTCGATACAATACCCAATAATACCCAATTAGACCCGATTATCCATGGCGTTTCTGAAGAGGCGAGCTGGCTGGCCCCGGCCGATCGGTCGGTGTCGCCGGCACGGCAGAACGGGACAGACCTTCCGCACGCCGGTGAAGAACCGGCCGTCGTAGCGCCGATCCCGGCGCACGCGGGCGCGCTCGCATTCCGCGACATCGAGCATGACGTTCCTCGCGCTGATGCCGGAGGACCAAGTCCAATTCCGGCCAGCCGAAAGATTATCGCAAGTGTTATTCGTGCGGCAACCGACGCCAACACCGACGCCGCCGCGACAAACGCCCCAACGAATACGTCTTGGACCGCCGATGCCGCCGCAGGACCTCATCAAGCCGGCGCTCGAACGCGCCCTCGCCCATGCGCTGCAGCACCTCGCCGATGCCGACGATCGGCCCGTCGGCGCGACGGCGGATCTCGATGGGTTGCGCGAACGCTTGGACCGCCCGTTACCACAGGCCGGCACCGATCCGGTGCGCGTGATCGACGATCTCGTGCGCGATAGCGCGGGCGGGATTCTCGGCAGCGCCGGCGGTCGTTTCTTCGGCTGGGTCATCGGCGGCACCTTGCCGGCGGCGCTCGCGGCCGACTGGCTGACATCGGCGTGGGACCAGAACGCGGCCATTCATGCCTGCGGCCCCGCCGTCGCGGTCATCGAGGAGGTGGCGGGCGGCTGGCTCAAGGACCTGTTCGGATTGCCGCCGACCGCGAGCTTTGCGTTCGTGACCGGAACGCAGATGGCGCACGTGACGTGTCTCGCGGCGGCGCGCCATCGGCTGCTGGCGCGGGACGGGTGGGACGTCGAGGAGCAAGGCCTTGCCGGCGCGCCCGCCATCCGCATCCTGACCAGCAGCGAGCAGCACGGCTCGATCGAGCGCGCCGTGCGCATCCTCGGATTGGGCAAGCGCGCCGTCGTCGCCCTGCCCTGCGACGCGCGCGGCCGGCTCGCGCCGGCGACCTTGGCGCACGCCCTCGAAAGCAACCCGCGCCAACCGACGATCGTCCTGCTGCAGGCGGGCGATCTCAACATCGGCGCCTTCGATCCCTTCGCCGAGCTCATTCCGATCGCGCGCCGGCATGGCGCCTGGGTGCACGTCGACGGCGCCTTCGGCCTCTGGGCGGCGGCGAGCGCGAAGCATTGCCATCTCCTGCGCGGCGTCGAGCTCGCGGACTCCTGGACCAATGACGGCCACAAGTGGCTCAACACCCCGTTCGATTGCGGCTACGCGTTCGTGGCGGATGCGGACGCGCACCGCGGCGCGTTCTCGCACCGCACGAGCTACACGACGTTCGTCGGCGGCGCGCGCGACCAGATCGAGTGGAATCCGGAATGGTCGCGGCGCGGCCGCGGCGTCGCGACCTACGCGGCCCTGCGCCAGCTCGGCCGCCATGGCATCGCGGACCTGGTCGAGCGCAGCTGCGCCCACGCCCATGCGCTGGTCACGCGCATCGGCCGGTTGCCGGGCGCGCAGGTCGTGTGGGAGCCGACGGTCAATCAGGGCCTGGTGCGCTTTATCGACCCGCGGCCGGGCGCAACCGAGCAGGATCACGATCGCCGCAGCTGACGAGACGATCGCGCGCATCGTCGCCACCGGCGAGGCGTTCTTCGGCGGCACCACGTGGCGCGGCCGACGCTGCATGCGGGTGTCGGTGTGCAACTGGCGCACGAACGATCGCGATGTCGAGCGCGCCGTGCGGGCGGCGCAGCGGGTGCTGGGGAATCTGCCGCCGGGTGAGGGTTGAGCCGGCGCGACGCGGACACTTTCGCCCCGGCGATCGAATCGACCCGCCGGCCGATAGACGATAGAAGCAGTCCGCGGCTATCTCACGGCATACGAACGTGTTTCAATATTACGCGATATGTTTCGCCTCACCGAGGCGGCTGCAGCGAACAGTGATAGAAGGTTAACTGCGGGTCGGCGCATTCATGGTACTTCGCTGCACAGTATTCCATCGCCCCGTCATGGTACTTTTGGAAATCACGGGTGTTTATGTATGGCCTCGTCGCGTCGTTCATGCATTTCTGCGATATTCCGAAACATCTGGCTCTCAGCCGCGCGCAACCCGGATTTTCCGCGGCATGCCGGGTGAGCCCAAAACATGAAATCGCAAGGCCCAGAAACGCAAAGGCGCGCAGCATGCGAGATAATTCATGGCAGTCGTCTTCCCAAATCGATCACTCACAGCCGCCTTGAACGCAATGTCCGGCGCAGCACGGGCCGTCGTTCGAGCAGCCGTCGCCCTGGCCGCTGCAGGCCGCGACCGCGACGGATGCCGCGCGGCGGTGCGAGGCAGGCGGCAGCGAATGCGCGTCACGGATGGGGCGCGAAAGGTGCGACGGGGCGTCGATCGGCATGGCGGGGCGGGGCGCGGATCAGGCTGCGCTTCCCAACAACAGCGCGGCCAGCGTCGCACACCTGACGATGAGCGTGAGCCGGGGTGACATCGACCTCACCGGCAGCCCGGCGGCTGCACGCAGCGAAGCAATCCTGCCGGTGCCGCGACTTGCACTCTCTGAGGCACCGGTCATCTGGGCGGCAGCCATGCGCAACCGCGATCGGGGTGAAATTCCGCGGCGCCGTGATGCCCCGAACAGCGCCAACAGCGCGGTCGCGAGCATGGTGGTCCGACGCATATGGATATCCCCGTCGGCGCGACCGCTTGGACCGAAGCGGCGGCTCATCGCGACGCAGCGACATGTCTGGAGTCGGGGGTGAAGCGGGCTCGATGTGCTCGCGATGAGCATTTCAGGCCTTGACCCGAGGGCGTCGCCGAGCGGGTCGCGCGCAGCTGCGCGCACGCCCACGCGCTGGTCACGCGCATCGGCCGGTCAGCGCCTATTTGCGGTCGCCTGCATACAGGCGGTCGATGAAGCCGTCGCGCTCGAGCTCATCGATGAATGACGCGTCTGCGATATCGGACTCCTTGAGCCACGCCGCGGCGGGATATTTCGCGACGAGCAGATCCCGCAACGTCTGCATCCCCGGAAACGACGGCCGCGGGGCCCGCTGGAAGACCGGCACATGAAATGCGTACAGGTCCTCCGCGGCCTTGCGATCTTCGATCTTCAGATAGCGCTGCAGCAAAGGGATCACGACGTTGGGGCGCGTCTTGAAAAGATGGATCGTCTCGACAAAGCCCTTCATCACGTTCATCACCAGTTCGCGGTCGGAGGTGATCATCCGACGCGTCGTAGCGAAAATCGAGGGCGTGCCGAACTCGTGGATCGCAAATGCGTTCCAGCCGTGCCGGAGCTGGCCGGTGAAGCGCAGATCGATCGGCAGCGCGCCGGCATCGATGTCTCCGGCGGCGAGGGCCGCATAGATGCGGTCGAACTTGAGCAAAGGCAGGTAGGTCGCCGTCGCGCCAGCCTTCTCGACGGTGCGCCGGGCTGCCAGGCTGGTCTGGCCGGTTTCGGTGAGAATGCCGACTTTCTTGCCGTTCAGCTGGGCGAGCGCGGTGATCTTCTTGCGGGTCATCACGAACGAATTCGTGAAATCGGAGGTCGGCGTCGCCAGGATGACGATGTCGCGGCCCTTGAGCACTTCCTCCGCGACCGGCAGCGTTCCGGTGTGCGCGAATTCCCAGTCGCCGCGGATGACCCCGGCGGCGGCCTGCGGACCGCCGACCGCGATCGCCGGCAACGTCAGGTCGATTCCTCGCCGCTTGAAGATGCCCGCTTCGGCGCCGAGCCATGCTGTGCTTTGCCATGTGGCCAGCAGCCCGGTGGCGACGCGGATGCGCCGGGAGGTTTCCTGCGCCCGCGCCGGGCGAAAGGCGGTGGCCGGGATCGCGGCGGCACCTGCAATCAATTGCAAGAACTGGCGGCGGTAGAGCTGCATGGCGTCCTCCGAATTGCCGCACACCATACGCTTGCCGGCGCCGCGCGCCTGGACAGTGCGGGAATGCCTTTTGGACTGGACGGGACTCCGCGCCCGTTGCTACCCTGATGCGCGATAGTCCCCCGGATGACACCCTGATGGGCGAGGCGGTATGAGCATGTGGGCCGCCGACGCCGTGCGGGTGCGGGCGCTGGGCGACGCCGTCCAGGCGCTGCACGAACGCGGCGTGACCTGGGTCTCGTTCAAGCCGATGCCGGACGTTGCGTGCGACGTTGACTTTGCGTTGCGCAAGCTTCCCGGGCTCGGCCTCCTCTCCGGAACGGTCAAGGGTGTCCGTCACGAGCACGCGCGCCGGGACAGCGGCGATGGCGACGACGATTTCAGCTTTCACCTGAATGTGCGCGGCCCGAGCTTCGTCTCTGGCCGGCGCGGCGAAACGATGCTGCGCGACGGCGACGCGATGCTGCTGAGCTATTCAGTGGCGCGGACCATCAGCCGCCCGGACCTGGTGGATCACCGGGTCATCCGGTTGCCCCGCGCATTGCTTGGGCCGCTGGTGCGCGATATCGACGACGCGGTGCTGCATCCCATCCGGCGCGGCACCGGCATGCTGAGCCTGCTCGGAAGCTATGTCGATGCCGTGTTCGACGATCCCGCCCTCGCGCAGGCGTCCATGCGGCAGCTGATCGCGACGCAAATCTGCGATCTCGTCGCGGCCACGCTCGGCGCGACGCGTGACGCAATTGCGATCGCGGAGGGTCGCGGCATCCGCGCGGCCCGGCTGCGTGCCATCAAGGACGACATCGAGGCGCACCTCGTACATGGCGATCTTTCGCCCGATGCGGTTGCAAAACGGCAGAAGGTCTCGGACAGCTACATCCGAAAACTCTTCGCGGGCGAAGGAACGTCGTTCTCGCAGTTCGTGCTCGGCCGCCGGCTCGAGCGCGCCCGCCGCATGTTGACGGAGGCTCGGTGGGCCGAGCGCTCCATCACCTCGATCGCGTTCGACTCCGGATTTGGCGATCTGTCCTACTTCTATCGGACATTCAAGCGTGCCTGCGGCGCCACTCCGTCAGACGTAAGAGGCGTCGCGCGTAGCTCACAATCGGTGCTGAACACTGAATGCAGCCTGCGCAAGTGACGAAGACCGGTGGACCCGAAGCGGCGGTTCACCTTGACGCGGCGACATGTCTGGAGTTGGGGGTGAAGCGGACTTGACGTGCTCGCGATGAGCATTTCAGGACCTTCGGTTAGGAAATCGATGGCCGCCTAGCCGGGATCTGACGTTGTTAACCTGTAATACTCAGCAATGCAGAGATTGAGGTTGGATCTGAGACGCTGCGCATTTTCGATATCGAAGTTCATGTAGTTGGTCGGCGATCCCTTCTGCTCCTGCATACGCGTCGGGCAGCATCTTGATGCCGACGAAATATTTTCGTCGCATTTCGCGCCTTTCTTGACGCGCCATTGGGCGAACGATCGCGAGCTCTGTCCGCGGACTTCAGGTGCTTCATACACAACGTCGCCACAGTTATAATTCAGCGTTGCGGATCTCGCAAACGCTCTTTGGAGAAATGTCCACATCGGAAATCTCCTCACGCAAAGGTGGCGATCCCGGGAAGACTCTAACTTCCGACCTTCGGTTTAGGAAACCGCTGCTCTGTCCGAGCCGAGCTACGGTACCGGGCCGCGCACTCAATATCAAAGATCGGGAGCGTGATCCATCGGTGGCGATCGTCGTATTCGCCGGTCTGCGTCCGGATGCATCGCGGCATCCTCGGCGAGCACGACGGTGACCGGCCCGGGCTCCGGCCCCTTCGGCGGTGTATTGCTGCCGATGGGGCCGACCAGGGGGCCCATCGGCAGCTTCCCGCTCGGATCCCCGCCGCGAGCAGCGCCGCGCCGAAGACGAGCATCAGAACCGCGGCGCGGCTGCGCGAGGCGACGTAGACCATGGCGGGCTGGTTCTCGGCTTTGAGGGTGAAATGAACGGTGACCACGCGCGAAAGTGTAAAAAGAGAAGCGGCCCAGCAGGCGATCGCGATAGCAATACGTACGAGTCGAGCAGATGTACACATAG
>CAVPGG010000095.1:0-10452 GCA_963703755.1 uncultured Pseudomonadota bacterium | reverse complement strand
TGCCCGCTGGCTCACGGCGATCATCGCCGAGGGCGGAATCTTTTGCGATGCTGTGATCTTCGCCAACGCGTATCGAGCGACGCTGGCAAACGACGAAAAGTTCCTGCGCGCCACAGCCGAGCTCGCGGTCGCGCTTTGCCCGTCCAGGGAGCGCCACCTCGAGACCACCAGCCAGGGCCGCGCCTTCGTCGACGCGGTGCGCGCCGCGTGGCCGTGCGCCGCGCTCGATCGCCTTGCCGCCGTTTGGGACGGCGCCATGGCGTATCCGGTCGCGGTTGCGGTCACGGCCGCGGGCCACGGCGTGTCGCTCGCGCCGGCGCTGCACGCCTGTCTGCACGCCGCGGCCGCCAACCTGATCTCGGCCGGCGTGCGCCTGATCCCGGTCGGCCAGACCGACGGACAACGCGTGCTTGCTGCGCTCGAGCCGGTGGTTGCCGCGACGGCCGAGCGTGCCATGGCGACGCCGCTCGACGACATCGGCAGCGCCGCGTTCCGCGCCGACCTCGCCACGATGCGGCACGAGACGCAGTACACGCGGCTTTTCCGGAGCTGAGCCCGATGAGGAAACCCCATGGACCCCTGCGGGTCGGCATCGGCGGCCCGGTCGGGTCGGGCAAGACCGCGCTGATGGACGCGCTGTGCAAGCGCCTGCGCGATCGCTACGACATCGCGGCGATCACCAACGACATCTACACCAAGTGGGACGCCGAATACCTGGTGCGCTCGGGCGCGCTCGCGCCGGAGCGCATCGTCGGGGTCGAGACCGGCGGCTGCCCGCATACCGCGATCCGCGAGGATGCCTCGATCAATCTTGCGGCCATTGCCGACATGCGCAAGCGCTTCCCCGACCTCGACCTGATCCTGGTCGAGTTGGGCGGCGATAACCTCGCTGCCACCTTCTCGCCCGAGCTTGCGGATCTCACGATCTACGTCATCGACGTTGCGGCCGGCGACAAGATCCCCTCGAAAGGCGGCCCCGGCATCACGCGCTCCGATCTCCTCGTCATCAACAAGATCGACCTCGCGCCGCATGTGGGCGCCTCGCTCGAGGTCATGGAGCGTGACGCGAAGAAGATGCGCGGGGCGCGGCCCTTCGTGATGACCAACCTGCGCGCCGGGCAGGGCGTCGACGAAATCGCGCGGTTCATCGCGGAGAAGGGCGGGTTATGACCGCAGCGCCGGCATCACGTGTTCTGCAAACAGCTCGACCGAGCGCATGAACTCCGCCGGCGCCAGATCGCCGAACGCGAATTGCCCGACCACATAATTCATCTGCGTCTCGTCGAGCTGCGCGCGCAGCCACCTGGTCACGCTCGCGGGCGATCCCGCGAACCCCTGCCCGCGCGCCATCAGCGTATCGTAGTCCGCCGGCCGCGGGTGCATCTGCTTGTAGTTGTGCAGGCGCGGCAGAAACGTGAAGGCATCGTGCCATTTCGGATAGGCGCGGCGCGCGAGCGCGAGCGCCGCCTCGTCGCTGTCGGCGACCACGATGAACCGTCCGAGCCCGAGCTTCGGCAGCGGCGCGTCGCCATGCGTCTCCCGCCACACCGCGCGATAGCGTTCCGAGCACGCCTTGGTCTCGTCGGTCGAATCGAGGTTGATCGTATGCAGGCCGCGCCGTGCCGCGCGCTCGGCGGCGTCAGGTGAATGCACGCCGTACCACACCGGCGGATGCGGCTTCTGCAAGGGCGCGATCTCCATCGGCACCTTGTCGAAGCGGAAATGCTCTCCCGCAAAGCTCAGCGTCTTCTCGGTCATTCCCTTGAGGATCAGCTCGACGCCTTCCGCATAGATCGCCGGCGCCTGCTTCGGATCCTGGCCGAAATAGGACAGCTCGATCGGCGAGGCGCCGCGCCCGAAACCGATATCGAGCCGCCCGCCGCTCATCTGGTCGAGCATGCAGATTTCCTCGATCAGCCGCAGCGGATGGTAGAGCGGCAGCGCGTAGACCATCGGGCCGAAGCGCAGCCGCTTGGTGCGCTGCGCGACAGCCGCCAGGAATACGCTCGGCGAGGGCGCCATGCCGAGCGGCGTCGCGTGATGCTCGGCGAGATGATACGAGAAGAAGCCCAGGGAATCGTACCGTTCGATCAGCCGCAGCCGCTCCTCGTAGAATTGCGGTAGCGGCACGCCATGCCGGTCGAGATGGTCGAAGATGCCGAAGTCCATGCGTTCCCCCTGATGCGCAACCAAGGTACCTCGTCATGGCCGGGCTTGTCCCGGCCATCCACGTCTTGTTTGCTGAGTGGAGGCGAAAGACGTGGATGCCCGCATTCGCGGGCATGACGGCCGAGGCAATTGCGCCGCTGCGCAAAATCATGCAGTCAAAGTGCCGCCATGATGCGAAATGCCATCGTCTTGCTGTGCCTCGGCGCGCTTCTCGCGATGCCGGCCCGCGCCGAGGACTATCCGGCGCGTCCGATCATGCTGGTCGTGCCCTATCCGCCGGGCGGCGGCAACGACGTGATCGCGCGCATCGTCGCGGCGCGGATGGGCGCGGTACTCGGCCGCGAGATCGTGGTCGAGAACCGCGGCGGCGCCGGCGGGACCATCGCGACCCGCCAGGTCGCGCGCGCGGCGCCCGACGGCTACACGCTGCTGGTTGCCACGAGCTCGCTCGCGATCAATCCGGCGATCTACGTCAATGTGGGCTACGATCCGCGCCAGGACTTTTCGCCGATCGGCCTGATGGCGAAGAGCCAAAACGTGCTCCTGGTCAATGCGTCGCTCGGGGTCGGCTCGGTCGGCGAGCTGATCGCCCGCGCCAAGGCGGCGCCCGGCAAGCTCACTTTCGCGTCGACCGGCGGCGGCAACAGCGTGCAGCTCGCCGCCCAGCTCTTCGCCGAGCTGGCCGGCGTCGCGCTCACGCAGATTCCTTACAAGGGCAACGCGCCCGCGCTCACTGATCTGCTCGGCGGCCAGGTCGACATGATGTTCAGCCCGCTGCCGGCCGCGGTCGGGCTGGTGCGCGGCGGAAAGGTGCGCGCCCTCGCCGTGACCGGTGGCGCGCGGTCGCCGCTCTTTCCCGATCTGCCCACCATCGCCCAGGCCGGCCTGCCGGGTTACGAATCGGAGCTCCACTACGGCATCGTTGCGCCCGCCCGCGTGCCGCGGCCGATCGTCGACAAGCTCAACGCCGCCTTGCGCGGCGCGCTCACGGCGCCGGACGTGGCGCAACGCTTCGCCGGCCTCGGCGCCGAGGTGCTGGCGAGCACCCCCGAGGCCTATGCGGCGGACATCGCCGCGGAAGAAGCCAAGTGGTCGCCGATCATGCGCAAGGCCGGCATCAAGGCGGAGTGACCGCGAGCATGCCCACGCTCCGCCAATTCCTGTTCTCGCCCCGCTCGGTCGCGATCGTCGGGCAGTCGGACGACCCGACCAAGGCGGCCGGCCGCCCGCTCAAGTTCCTGCGCCAGGCCGGCTATGCGGGCCGCGTCTTTCCCGTCAATGCGCGGCGCGACGAGGTGCTGGGCGAGCGCGCCTATCGGTCTCTCGCGGCGCTGCCCGAAGTGCCCGAGCACGTCTACATCGTCACGGCGACGGACGCCGCCGTCGAGGCGGTGGAGGAATGCGGCCGGCTCGGCGTCAAGGTCGCGACCGTGCTCGCCGACGGCTTTGCCGAGACCGGGCCGGCCGGCGTCGCGCGCGAGGCGCGGCTGCGCGACGTGGTGCAGGAGACCGGCTTGCGTCTGGTCGGCCCGTCGAGCCTCGGCGTCGTCAACCTGCGCGAGGGCGTGATGCTCACCGCCAACGCGGCGCTCGACGAGAAGGACCTGCCGGCGGGCCGCACTTTCGTAGCCTCGCACAGCGGCACCATGATCGGCGCGCTCTTGTCGCGCGGCAAGGCGCGCCACATCGGGTTTGCGGGCGCGGTCTCGGTCGGCAACGAGGTCGACCTGTCGCTCGGCGAGATCTGCGCCGCGACCCTCGATGATCCGGACATCGACGGCTATCTCCTGTTCCTCGAGACGCTGCGCAACGCCGATACTTTGCGCGTCTTCGCGCTGGCCGCCGCGGCGCGCGGCAAGCCGGTGCTCGCCTACAAGCTCGGCCGCTCGTCCGCGGCGCGCGATCTCGCCGCGACCCACACGGGCGCGCTCGCGGGCGAGGACGACGTCGCGAACGCGTTCCTAAACGATTGCGGCATCGCCCGCGTCGAGACCTTCGAGGCGCTGATCGAGGGCTTGCCGCTGCTCGCCCGCGTGCCGGCGCGTTCGCGGGACGCGCGGCCGCCCGCCGTCGCGGTCGTCACCACCACGGCGGGCGGCGCCACCACGGTGGTCGATCCGCTGAGCGTTCGTGGCGTCACCATCGCGCAGCCGAGTGCCGCGACCTTTGCGCGCCTCGCCGCCGCCGGCATCAAGGCCGCGCAGGCGCGCATCGTCGATCTCACGATCGCGGGCGCAAACTACGAAGCCGTGAAGGCGACGCTCGACATCCTGCTGAGCGCGCCCGAATTCGACATGGTGCTGGCCGTGATCGGTTCGTCGGCCCGCTCGCAGCCGGAGAAATCGGTCAAGCCGATCATCGACAGCGCCAGCGCGGCGCGTCCACTTGCCGCCTACATGGTGCCTGACGCGCCGGTGGCGCTCGCCCAGCTGGCGGCCGCCGGCGTGCCGGCGTTCCGCACGCCCGATGCCTGCGCCGACGCGGTAGCGGCCGCGCTGCGCCGCCGCGTGCCGCGCGTGGCGGCGCAGCAGCCGCGCGCCCCGTCCGGCGCCGGCCGCCCGCTCGACGAGCTCGAAGCGTATGCGCTGCTCGACCGGCTCGGCATCGCGCATCCTCCCTCGGTCGCGCTCGATGGCACGATCGATGCGCCGCCGGTGCTGCCGTTCGCCTATCCGGTTGTCGCCAAGGTGCTGTCGGCCGAACTGTCGCACAAATCCGATATCGGCGGCGTGGCGCTCGGTATCTCGGACGCGGCCGGTCTCGTCGCCGCCATGCAAAAAATCAAAACATCCATCGCGGCGCACGGACACCGCCTCGATCGCGTGCTGGTGCAGCCGATGGTGTCCGGCGTCGGCGAGGCGCTGGTCGGCTACCGCGTCGATCGCGACGTTGGTCCGCTCGTGATGGTCGCGGCCGGCGGCGTGTTCACCGAGATTTATCGCGATCGCAGCCTGCGCCTCGCGCCGGTCGATCTCGCCACCGCGCGCGAGATGATCGGCGAGGTGCGCGGATTTCCGGCGCTTGCCGGCTGGCGCGGCAAGCCGGCCGGAGACCTCGACGCGCTGGCGCAGGCGGTCGTGGCCCTGTCTCGGCTTGCCGATGATCCGAATGTCGCCGAGGCCGAGATCAATCCGCTGATCGTGCGGCGAATCGGGCAGGGCGTGGTCGCGGTCGATGCCGTGGTGCGAACTCTGCTATAGTCGGCCGAAGGTCGGGCGAAGATCACGCCGCGGAGGAAATCCATGTCGCACGCCGAGGCCGTTCATGAGCTCGCTCCCGCCGCCGGGGCGACCGACGCGCTGGTCGATTTCGCGCATGCGCTGACGTTTGACGCCCTCGATGCCGAGACGCGGCACTACGCGCGCCGGCACCTGCTCGACACGGTCGGCGTCATGATCGCGGGGGCGCCCGGCAACGTCGCGACCCGCGCCGAGGCCGTCGTCGCGTCCGTTCGCGGCGAGGGAGACATTCCGGTGCCGGGCCGCGCGCGCCGCGCGGATCTGCTCGACGCCGCGTTCCTTGGCGGGACGGCCGCGCACGGCATCGAGCTCGACGACGGTTTTCGCCAAGGCTCGGTGCATCCCGGCTGCACCGTGATCCCGGCGGTCCTCGCGGTCGGCCACCGGCAGGGCACCAGCGGCAAGGCCCTGATCGAGGCAATCGTACCCGGCTACGAGATCCCGATCGCCATCGCGCGCGCCTGCCATCCCGACTTGCGCCAGCGCGGCTTCCACCCCACCGGCGCCTGCGCGGTGTTCGGCGCCGCGGCGGCGGTGGCCAAGCTGCGCGGCCTCACGCGGGCGCAACTCGCCCACGCCATGGGCATCGCAGCCTCGAGCGCGGCCGGCCTGTTCGCCTTCGTCAACGGCGGCGCCGACATCAAGCGGCTGCACGCCGGCCACGCCTCGCGCGAGGGAATGCAGTCGGCGCTGCTCGCCGAGCACGGCGTGCAGGGCCCGCCCGCCGTGATCGAATCGCGCGACGGCTTCATGCAGGCCTTCGCGTTCGGCCGCATCGACAAGGCGCGGCCGATCACGCTGCCGCCGCCGTTCGGCATCACCGACTGCTACATCAAGCCCTATGCGTGCTGCCGCCACATCCAGCCCGCCGTCGAGGCGCTGATCGGGCTTGCCAACGACGAGAAGATCGCGGCCGACGAGGTCACCCGCATCGACGTCGAGACCTATCGCATCGCGGCCGAGCACGCCCATACGGGCTGGGACGATTTCGCCAGCGCGCAGCTGAGCTTCCCGTTCCTGATCGGGCTCGCGCTCACCCGGCGCGGCATCAAGATGAAGGATTTCGACGACGCGGCGCGGCGCGATCCGGCCTTCGAGCGCATCGCCGGCATGCTGCATGTCAGCGCGCCGCCCGAGATCGATCGCCTGTATCCGCGGTTGCGACCGGCGCGCGTCAGCGTGACGACGCCGCGCGGAACCTTCACGCGCCAGGCCGACGAGGCGCTCGGCTCGCGCATCGTCCCGCTCGACGACGCGGGCCTCAAGGCCAAGTTCGACGAGCTGGTCGAGCCGGTGCTGGGCCGCCCGCGCGCCGCCGAGCTGCGCGAGCGGCTGTGGGAGATCGAGTCCGCGGCCGACGTGCGGCCGGTGGTGGAGCTGGCGGCGCTGCCCAAGTAGCTAGTCAACAACTCCTCCTCATGGTGAGGAGTGCGACCGGAGGTCGCGCGTCTCGAACCATGGGCCGCAAGCGATCTTTCACTCCACCTCGGTGATCACCTCGGGAAACTGATGCAGCCGGTCGCCCGGGCCGTTGCCGGTGATGAAGTAGTTGTCGCACAGCCAGTTGACATAGCCTTTGTGGATATACGTCGGGTGCACGACGATGTTCATGTCCTTCTCGATCGCCATCGGCTCGTCCTTGCGGATCAGCGGACGCTCGACCAGGTCGTACCCCTGGCCATGGCAATAAAGCCGCGCTTCCTCGGGCCGGCCGTTCTTCCGCATGAAGGCGTTGAACGCTTCCCAAACGTCGCGCGACGGGGTGCCGGGCTTGAGCAGGTCGAGCGTGACCTTGCGCGCCTCCTTCACGAATTCGAGTTCGTCCTTCATCTGCTGCGGCGCCCGGCCGACCACGCAGGTGCGGCCGAGCTCCGCGTAGAAGCCGCCCGGCCCGTTGTCCTCGACCAGCAACGCGATCTGGTCGCCCTTCTGGATCACTCGGTTCTGCACGTGCCGCATGTTGATGCGCCCAGGCTGGCCGATCGGCGAGGAGGCGCACAGATAGATGCCCTGCTCGCTGCCGTTGCGCTGACTGTAATGCGTCGCGATCGCCGACACGTCGCTGTCGCGCATGCCCGGCTTCACCGCCGCGAACGCGGCATTCATCGCGCCGTCCTGCATCTTCGTGGTGCGGCGGATCAGCTCCATCTCCTCGGGGCTCTTGATCACCTTGATGCGGTCGACCAGCTCCGACGCATCCACATAGGTCGCGCTCGGGAAGCGCCGCTTGACGTGGTCGACCACCGCAAACGACATCTGATAGGTGCCGACAAGGCCGATGGTCGCCTTGGCGTAGGGCTCGAGCGCGCTCGCGGCGAGCTCCGGGTCGTAATCTCTGGTGTAGTGCGCCGACGAGTAGCTCGGCGTCGTGAGCACGCGCTTGACGCCACGCCAGGTTCCGTCGCCCTCGTGCGGCAATTCCTGCGCGCCGCCGAACGGCCCTTGCGTCACCACCGTCATGTCGGCGTCGCGCGGAAACACCACCGTGTTCGGATAGCCGTTCACCGCCGGCATGTCGGTGAAGTAGCGCACGTAGCCGCCCATGTGATCGTTGTTGTTCTGCATCAGCAGCACGTCGATCCTCTCGGCCTGCATGGCGGCGCGCACGACCTTCCAGCGGCGCTCCAGCTCGGCGGTCGAGATCGGCGTGTTGAGGCGCTCGCTGAGGGCGGGCATGCGGCGGTCCTTTCGTCGCGAAATGCGAGGCGAATAAATAGGCCGAGGCCCGCAACGTCAATCGCCATCCCGTTGGGCGTCATTGCCCGCGAAAGCGGGCAATCCAGTAATCACAGGTGGTCGTGGGAGACATTGTGCTACGCCGCGCCGTCACGGAGTACTGGATCGCCCGCTTTCGCGGGCGATGACGCAAGCATGAACGGCAACCGCAGCGATCACACCGCCCGTCGCGGCCCTGTATCGGCGTGGAAATCCTTCCCGTTCGTCGTCTGCGCCACGTACCCGGCGCGGATGACGAAGTCGCCGAAGTGCTCGTCCGCCTGGCGCTCGCTCGCGTAGGCCGCGAACAGCGGCTCGAGCTTCGCCACAATGTCGTCGTGCTGCAGATCCTCGGCATAGAGCTTGGACATGCGCGAGCCATCGTGGGCGGCGCCGAGGTAGAGGTTGTAGCGGCCGGGGCCCTTGCCCACGAGGCCGATCTCGGCGAGGTACGGCCGCGCGCAGCCGTTCGGGCAGCCGGTCATGCGGATCACGATGTCGTCGGCCGCAAGATCATGCGCGGCGAGACCTGCTTCGAGTGCAGTCACGAGATCGGGCAGGTAGCGCTCGCTCTCGGCGAGCGCGAGCCCGCAGGTCGGCAGCGCGACGCACGCCATGGCGTTGCGGCGCAGGCCCGTGCTCGGCGTGACCAGGCCATGCTCGACCGCGAGCCGGTCGATCGCGGCGCGGTTGGCGCCCGATACGCTGGCAATGATCGCGTTCTGGTTCGGCGTGAGATGGATGCCGCCGTCGTGCATCTCGGCGATCTTGCGCAGGCCCGTCAGCATCGCCTTGCCGGGCAGGTCGTGCACGCGGCCGTTCTCGATGAACAGCGTGAGGTGATGGCGCCCGTCCTCGCTCGCGGTCCAGCCGTAGCGATCGCCGGTCGACGTGAAGGCGTAGGCGCGCGGCTCGCCGAGCGTGACGCCCGTGCGGCGCTCGACCTCCGCGCGGAAGGGGTCGAGCCCGCGGTCGTCGATCGTGTATTTGAGCCGCGCATGCTTGCGGTTGGAGCGGTCGCCCCAGTCGCGCTGCACGGTCACGACGGCCTCCGCGACCTTCACGGCATCCGCGGTCTTGCAGAAGCCCATCACGTCGGCCGTGCGCGGATAGGTCTCGGGCTCGCCGTGCGTCATGCCCATGCCGCCGCCGACCGTGACGTTCCAGCCCGTCACCGCGCCCTTGCGGTCGACGATCGCGATGAAGCCGAGGTCGTTGGCGAACACGTCGATGTCGTTCGACGGCGGCACCGCGACGCCGATCTTGAACTTCCGCGGCAGGTAGGTCTTGCCGTAGATCGGCTCGACCACCTCGTCCTCGCCGCCGGCGATGCGCTCGCCGTCGAGCCAGATCTCGCGATAGGCCGGTGTGCGCGGCACCAGATGGTTCGAGAGCGCGACCGCGAGGTCGTAGGCCGCGCGATGCGCCTTCGACTGGTGCGGGTTCGGGTTGCACATCACGTTGCGGTTGACGTCGCCGCAGGCCGCGATGGTGGAGAGCGCCGCCGCGTCGATCCCGCGCATGGTCGCCTTCAGGTTCGACTTGATGACGCCGTGCAGCTGAATGGTCTGCCGCGTCGTGATGCGCATCGTGTGGTTGCCGTAGTCGCGCGCGATCCGGTCGAGTGTCAGCCACTGCGGGGAGGTGAGCACGCCGCCCGAGATGCGCACGCGCAGCATGAAGGCGAACGCCTTCTCCATCTTCTTCGCCGAGCGCTCGCCGCGCAGGTCGCGGTCGTCCTGCAGGTACATGCCGTGGAATTTCACCAGCTGCTGGTCGTCCTCGACGATCGCGCCGGTGATGTCGTCGGTGAGCCCCTCGGCGAGCGTGCCGCGCAGATACTTGCTCGCTTCCTTGATGCGTTCGTTGCGGGAGGGTTCGTTGGGCATGGGACCTCGCCGTTTGGCGTAGGGTGGGCAAAATCGCCTACCGGTTCGCATCCGCGTGGGCAACCGCGCCGAGCGATTTTGCCCACGCGGTCAGGCAGAGCGGGCGCGGTTGCCCACCCTACCGCGCGCAATGACGCAGCTAATGTTCGGGGGCCAATACGCAAATTACCATTAATGAGGCTCGCTCACACCAGGATGATTTGCCAATAGCGGGAAAAGCAACTGGACCCCATATCTATGTTCCTCCTAAAAATGTTAAGAATATTAAGGATGCATGGAAAGGAGCGAGAAGGAGGTTTTGAAGATAAAAAGGGGAGGATTTGGAAGTGGGATACAAAACATAAAGACCATTGGGATGTACAAATCGATGACGGTAAATCACATATTAATGTATTCCCAGATGGTGTTGAACGTGGAGAACGCGATTAATAAGACAATGC
>CAVPGG010000094.1:0-7750 GCA_963703755.1 uncultured Pseudomonadota bacterium | reverse complement strand
GTTGTGGTGGTGGTTCTCGGCGGCATTCGTCGTGCTCGTCGGTGGACTGCTGCTGTCGGCGACGCCGCGGTGGCGGATCATCAAATCGCTCGCCGAGATCGAGAAGGAGTACGCGGCTTCGGCCGGCGCGCGCGCGAGGGCGCGCTCAAGATCGAGGACATGCAGGGCGGCACCTTCACGATTTCCAACGGCGGCGTCTACGGCTCGCTGATGTCGACGCCGATCCTCAACGCGCCGCAGTCGGGCATCCTCGGCATGCACAAGACCCAGGATCGGCCGATGGTCGTCGCCGGCGGCAAGATCGAGGCGCGGCCGATGTGTATCTCGCGCTCTCCTACGACCATCGCGTCGTCGACGGCCGCGAGGGTGACGTTCCTGGTGCGCGTGAAGGAATGCCTGGAGGATCCGGCGCGGCTGGTGCTGGATTTGTGAGCCTCGACCGCGATGCCAACAGTCGCGATTATCGATGGCGTCAAAATCCTATTCTACTGGGATGAGCACCCACCGCCGCACTTTCACGTAGAATATGCGGAGCACATCGCCGTGATTGACATCGAAACCCCTGGCAATCCTTGCAGGAAGCCTCCCGAGGTCTCAGTATCGCAAGATCGTCGATTGGGCCCAGATACGCAAAGCGAAGCTGCTTGAGGCCTGGGTCGAATGTCGATCGGACTCAAATCCGGGGAAGGTCGTATGAAAAAGCTGCCGCGAATTGTTTCCGCCGAGCCTGTGATTCATGGCGTTCTGAAGCTCGTTTGGACCGACGGCTACGAAGGCGTAGTGGACCTGCGGCCCACCATCGCTCGCGGTAAGATCTTCACGTATTTGCAAAAGCCGAAGAACTTTCGAAAAGTAAAAGTCAGCGAGTACGGCCACTCGATCGAGTGGAAGAACGAAAAAGGCGATGAGATCGACTTTGCCGCCGATTCGCTCCGGGCAAAGGCGGAAAGTCAGGCCAAGTTGCATCAGGTCGTGGCCGAGCTGAGATTCTAAGTTCGAGGACCGTATGCCCTACGATCTCGTTGTCATCGGTTCCGGCCCCGGCGGCTATGTGTGCGCGATCCGCGCCGCGCAGCTCGGGCTCAAGACCGCGGTGGTCGAGAAGGACAAGACCTTCGGCGGCACCTGCCTCAACATCGGCTGCATCCCGTCGAAGGCGCTGCTGCATGCCTCCGAGCTGTTCGAGGAGGCCGGACACGGCTTCGCCAACATGGGGATCGAGGTTGGCGCACCGGCGCTCGATCTTGCCGCCATGATGAAGTTCAAGGACGAGGGCGTCGACGGCAACGTCAAGGGCGTCGCGTATCTGTTCAAGAAGAACAAGATCGACGCGTTCCAGGGCGTCGGCCGCGTCACTGCGCCCGGCAAGATCGAGGTGACGGCGGCCGACGGCAAGAAGGAGATCGTCGAGACGAAGAACATCGTCATCGCGACCGGCTCGGACGTGGCGCCGCTCAAGGGCATCGAGATCGACGAGAGGCGCATCGTCTCGTCGACCGGCGCGCTGGTGCTGCCGAAAGTCCCCGAGAAGCTCCTCGTGGTCGGCGCCGGCGTGATCGGGCTCGAGCTCGGCTCGGTATGGCGGCGGCTCGGCAGCCAGGTGCAGGTCGTCGAATTCCTCGACCGCATCCTGCCCGGGATCGACCTCGACGTCGCCAAGAGCTTCCAGCGCATCCTGCAGAAGCAGGGCATCGCGTTCCGGCTGTCCTCCAAGGTGACCGCGATCAACTTCTCGGGCGCCAAGCTCAAGGCCAGCGTCGAGCCGGCGGCCGGCGGCGCGGCCGAGGCGATCGAGGCGGACGTGGCGCTGATCGCGATCGGCCGCGTGCCCTACACCAAGAGCTCGGGCTCGATGCGGCCGGCGTCAAGCTCGACAACCGCGGGCGCGTGGCGGTCGACGCGCATTTCGCCACCAACGTGCCGGGCATCCATGCGATCGGCGACGTCATCGCCGGGCCGATGCTGGCGCACAAGGCCGAGGACGAGGGCATCGCGGTCGCCGAGATCATCGCCGGTCATGCGGGCCACGTGAACTACGACGTGATCCCGAACGTGATCTACACATTCCCGGAGGTCGCCTCGGTCGGCAAGAGCGAGGAGGAGCTCAAGGCGGACGGCATCGCCTACAACACCGGCAAGTTCCCGTTCACCGCCAACGGCCGCGCCAAGGTCAACCAGCAGACCGACGGGTTCGTGAAAATCCTCGCCGACGCCAAGACGGACCGCGTGCTCGGCGTGCACATCGTCGGACCGGATGCCGGCAACATGATCGCCGAGGCCGCGGTGGCGATGGAATTCGGCGGCTCGTCCGAGGACATCGCCCGCACCTGCCACCCGCACCCGACGCTCACCGAAGCCGTCAAGGAAGCCGCGATGGCGGTGGAGAAGCGCGCGATCAGCATGTGACTTCGTTTTCCCCTCCCCCGCTTCCGCCTTCGCCCTTTGGGCTTCGGCGGACAAGTGCGAGGAAGGGCCTGCCCGCCGTAGCCCGCAGGGCGAAGGCGGGAGGGGGCCAGTCGGCAAACTCAGGCGTTTGCGGCTTCCCCCTCTCCCACTCTCCCCCGCAAGCGGGGGAGAGGGCCCTCAGAGTTTGTCGCGCCGGCCTCTATCCGACAGCCGATTGAGCCGCGTCCCGGCCGCTGATACGCTTGGCACAGGCGACGATGATCTCAGGACCGACGACGAATCAACCGAAGAGTGCGTTGGCGACGGCCGCGCGCCGCGCCGCGCGCCTCTTCTGGATCATTCTCGCGCTGATCTTCCTGTTCGAGGCGTGGCTGTGGGGGTTGCTCGCCCCGATCGTCGCCTTCATCGTCCAACTTCTGCCGCTGAAGGCGCTCAAGGCGAGGATCGCAGCGGCGATCTCGGGCCTGCCGCCGACCGCGACCCTGATCGTGTTCGTCATCCCGGCCTTGATCCTGTTGCCGATCAAGCTCTCGGCGATCTGGCTGTTTCACCACCACCACTGGCTCGCCGGCATCGCGACGTTGGTGTTCGCGAAACTGGCCGGACTCGGCGTGACCGCCTTCATCTTCGAGGTGACACGGCCCAAGCTGATGCAGATGGCGTGGTTCGCGAAGCTCTATGACCTGGTGATGCGCGGCCTGGCGTGGGCGCACGCCATGGTCGATCCGATCAAGCGGCGCGTGCGCAAGTACGTCCACATGCTGCGGCCGCGCAACGCGGGGCGCTTCTATCGCCACCTCATGCGGGTGCGCCGGCGCATGCAGCAGCCCGCGCCGGCGGCGTAGCCACCCCCGATCAAGTCGGGGGGTATGCACTAGTGCCCCATCAGATGCAGCACATGCGGCGCGAATAGGCCGACCGCCATGAAGGCGAGCCCGATGACGCCGAGACCGCCGGCGATCCAGGCGAGCGCCATGATGCCGGTGATGATGGTCGCAGACGCGAGCACGATGCCGATCTGGAACGCCGCTGACGCGAACTCGTAGTGGTGGTAGCGCGCCAACGCGGTGTCGCGTTCTTCCTCCGCGGCGCGTGCCTTCTCCATCTGCTGCTTGCGGCCATTGCGTCCCGGATCGTCCTCATCCTTGGCGGCATCCTTGCGCCAAACCTCGACCTGCTTGGCCATTTCTTCCTTCAGGGCGGGGTCCGTGACGGTCCGCGAGAGAAGCGCCATGTTTTCGGCCGCGGTCTGCCCGACCTTTATGCGGATGACCTTAGCCTGGTAGTAGGCCCAGGCGTCGTTGGACCGTACGTTGGCGGTAATCAACTCGGTCTGGGCGCTTTTCCCGAGGGTCTCCGAGAAGGCGAGGCAGAGCGCCAAAATCGAGATCAGCAGCGCGATCCCCTTGTTGGAATGAGATGCGTGCTCGATGTGCTCAGAATGTTCCAGTTCCTCGTGGGCACCGGCCATGGCATGTCGCTCCCGTACTGTTCCGCCACAGACGATGGACGGGCGCGGGCTTTGGCGCAAGAGGCGGCAGGCGGAATACGCGTGGGATGACGGCGCTGTCGCGTGACTGTCACGCGCGCGGATGGGCGCCGCGGTACGCCTCGAGCAGGCGCTCGGTGTCGACCTCCGTGTAGATCTGCGTGGTCGACAGCGAGGCGTGGCCGAGCAGCTCCTGGATGGCGCGCAGGTCGCCGCCGCGGGCGAGCAGATGCGTCGCGAAGGAATGGCGCAGCGCATGCGGCGTCGCGGTCTCGGCGAGGCCGAGCGCGCCGCGCAGGCGCTCCATGGCGAGCTGGATGATGCGCGGCGACAGCGGGCCGCCCTTCTGGCCGACGAACAGCGGGCCCTCGGCCGGCAGATCGTAGGGGCACAGCGCGACGTAGTCGGCGATCGAGCTTTCGCGACCTGCGGCAGCAGCGGCACCATGCGGGCCTTGTTGCCCTTGCCGATGACCGTGAGCGCGTCGCGGGCGCCGGCGACATCTCGTGGCTTGAGGCCGAGCGCCTCGGAGATGCGCAGACCGCAGCCGTAGAGCAGCGCCAGCACGGCGGCGTCGCGCGCCAGCACCCACGGCTCGCGCGCCTCGCCGGCGCGCACGTCGGCGTCCGACACGCGCTTGGCGGCGGCGACCGTGAGCGGCTTCGGCAGCGTCCTCGCGACCTTGGGCGCGCGCACGGCCGCGAGCGCGCCGACCTTGCCCTTGCCGTCGCGCTCGAGGAAGCGCGCGAAGGAGCGCGCGCCGGCGAGCCCGCGCATCAGCGAGCGTCCGCCGATGCCGTGCGCGCGCCGCGCCGCCATGAAGGCGCGTACGTCCGCGGGCGCGAGGCGGGCGAGCGCGACCAGCGTGACGCGGCGTCCGAGATGCTCGCACAGGAAGGCGAGGAACTGGTGCACGTCGCGGCCGTAGGCGTCGAGCGTCTTGTCGGACATACGCCGCTCGGCGCCGAGATGGCGCAGCCAGCGGCCGATCTCGACGGCCACATCGTGGTCCGCGAACGGGAGCTCTTCGGTTTTGCGCCGCGTCATCGTGGGTTCTCGAGCGTGATGCCGTTATCGCATCAAGCTGGTTCATCACTCCTTAACCGACGGCTTCCCGGCTGCGCGGGCGTGGTGCTACGCTGACCGTTCCGGGAGTAATGCAACATGTCCGAGCGACTGATCACCGATATCGGCGGCCTGCCGGCCGGCGAGGTGCCGCGCGAGGAGGCGCCGCCGCTGTTCTGGCACAAGCACATGCTGGCGATGTTCAACGTGCTGTGGAGCAAGGGCCTGCTCAACCTCGACGAATACCGCCGCACCATGGAGGGGATGTCGCCGGACGCCTACAACCGCTCGACGTTCTACGGCCGCCGCCTCGACGGGATGATCAGCCTGCTGGTCGAGAAAGGCCTGATCGACCGCGCCGAGCTGGCGGCGCGTACCGACGCGATCCTGCGCAAGGGCACGCGCGACCATGCCGGCTGAAGATATCGCCGCCTACGCGCCGGGCGATCGGGTGCGGATCGTCGATCTCGACAAGCCCGGGCACGTGCGCACGCCGCAATATGCGCGCAACAAGATCGGCGTCATCGATCAGTACTGCGGCCGCTTCGAGAACCCCGAGGAGCGCGCCTATGGCCGCGTCGGCCGCGAGCGCATCCCACTCTACCGGGTGCGCCTCAGCCAGCGCGACCTGTGGCCCGACTACGCCGGCGCGCAGGGCGATACGCTGGTCCTCGAAATCTACGATCACTGGCTGCGGCCGGCCTGATCGCCCTTTGCGGAGAGCATCGCATGAGCGCCGACAATACGGACCGTCCTCACGACCATTCGCATGACCACGATCACGCGCATGCGCCGCATCCGATCCGCGAGGACGACGACGTCGAGCTGACGCCGGGCGAGGCAAGATTTCTTGCGCTCAAGACCATCCTGATCGAGAAAGGCCTGCTCACCGCGGACGAGATCCGCCAACGTCACGAGGTCAACGACCGCGGCACGCCGCACCAGGGCGCCCGCATGGTCGCCAAGGCCTGGGTCGATCCCGCCTTCAAGTCGCGCATGCTGCGCGACGGCAAGGCGGCCGCGCGCGAGCTCGGCATCGAGGTGACGGAAGCCGACCTGATGGTAATCGAGAACACGCCGCGCCGCCACAACCTGATCGTCTGCACGCTGTGCTCGTGCTACCCGCGCTCGCTGCTCGGCGAGCCGCCGGCCTGGTACGTGAGCAAGGCCTATCGGTCGCGAGCCGTGCGCGAGCCGCGCAAGGTGCTGCGCGAGTTTGGGCTGGTGATCCCGGTGACCGTCGACGTGCAGGTGCACGACAGCAACGCGGACCTGCGTTACATCGTGCTGCCGATGCGTCCGGCCGGCACCGACGGCATGAATGAGGAGCAACTCGCGGCGCTCGTCTCGCGCGATTGCCTGGTTGGCGCCGCGCTGCCGGGACAAGCATCCGGCGCCGGCGTGTGACCACGCCTGCGTCCATCCGCATCGGGCTCGACATCGGCGGCACGTTCACGGACGCGGCGCTGGACAATATCGCGGCCTCCGAGTCACTCTCCGGCGATGGACAGCAACCGATTCAACGTGCGCAGCATCCTGGCCGGCGAGGCGCCGAAGGATACACCGGTCACCGTCCAGGGCTGGGTGCGGACCCGGCGCGACTCCAAGGCGGGCATCTCGTTCGTCCACCTCTCCGACGGCTCCGCGTTCCACCCCGTTCAGGTGGTCGCACCCAACACGCTGCCGAACTACGCCGACGAGGTGCTCAAGATCACCACCGGCTGCGCGATCGAGGCGATCGGCACGATCGTGCCGTCGCCCGCCAAGGGACAGCCGTTCGAGATGCAGGCGAGCGCCATCAGGGTGATCGGCTGGGTCGATGACCCCGACACCTATCCGATCCAGCCCAAGCCGCACACCATGGAGTTCCTGCGCGAGGTCGCGCATTTGCGTCCGCGCACCAACGTGATCGGCGCGGCGACGCGCGTGCGCCACACGCTCGCCCAGGCGATCCATCGCTTCTTCGACGAGAACGGCTTCTTCTGGGTCAACACCCCGATCATCACCTCGTCCGACGCCGAGGGCGCGGGCGCGCTGTTTCGCGTCTCCACCCTCGATCTCGCCAACCTGCCGCGCACGCCGGAGGGCAAGATCGACTTCGCCCGGGATTTCTTCGGCCGCGAGGCGTTCCTCACCGTGTCGGGCCAGCTCAACGTCGAGGCCTACTGCCTTGCGCTCACCAAGGTCTACACCTTCGGGCCGACGTTCCGCGCCGAGAACTCCAACACCAGCCGCCACCTCGCCGAGTTCTGGATGATCGAGCCGGAGATCGCCTTCGCGGACCTGTCCGACAATGCGACGCTGGCCGAGCGGCTGCTGAAATACACCTTGACGGCGCTGCTCAAGGAGCGGCACGAGGACCTCGCCTTCTTCGACGAGCGCGTCGAGAAGGGACTGGTGGCGAAGCTCGAAGGCATCGTCGCCTCCGACTTCGTGCGCATGGACTACGGCGAGGCGATCGGCGTGCTCGAAAAGGCGCAGGAGAAGAAGGAGAAATTCGAGTTTCCGGTGCGCTGGGGCGTCGATCTGCAGTCGGAGCACGAACGCTATCTGACCGAGAAGCACGCCAAGAAGCCCGTGATCGTGATGAACTACCCGACGGCCATCAAGGCATTCTACATGCGGGTGAACGACGACGGAAAGACCGTCGCCGCGATGGATGTGCTGGCGCCCGGCATCGGGGAGATCATCGGCGGCAGCCAGCGCGAGGAGCGGCTCGACGTGCTCGACGCGCGCATGACAGCGCTCAGTATCGACCGCGAGCACTACGCCTGGTACCGCGACCTGCGC
>CAVPGG010000093.1:0-10604 GCA_963703755.1 uncultured Pseudomonadota bacterium | reverse complement strand
CGGGCATCCCGTTCAGCGAGCGGGTGAAGACCGAGAACTTCGGCGAGGGGTTCTATGCGGTCACGGCGCATTACGGGTTCATGGAGCATCCCAACATCCCGCAGGCGCTCGACCGCTGCGCCGAGAAGAAGCTGCATTTCGAGATGATGGACATGTCGTTCTTCGTCGGCCGGCTCACCATCGTGCCGGTGAGCAAGTCGCGCTGGAAGCGCGTCGAGGCCGCGGTGTTCGAGGTCATGCACCGCAACGCCCAGGCGGCGACCGAGTTCTTCCGCATCCCGGCGGGCCGCGTGGTCGAGCTGGGCGGGCAGATCGAGATTTGACGTCCTCTTGACGCGTCCGTCGGTCTTGCAGTGTAACGGGTTCGACAACGGCAGAGAGGAGCGCCCGTGGCGACGCATCGGCTTGGCATCATCATGCACGGCGTCACCGGGCGCATGGGGCTCAACCAGCATCTCGAGCGCTCGATCATGGCGATCCGCCGGGCGGGCGGCGTCGTTCTGCCGAACGGCGACCGGGTGATGCCGGACCCGATCCTGGTCGGCCGCAACGCCGAGAAGGTCGCGGCGCTGGCGCGCCAATACGGCATCGAGCGCTCGAGCGCCGATCTCGACGCGGCGCTGAAGAACCCAAACGATACCGTCTTCTTCGACGCCGCGACCACGCAGATGCGCGCGGATCTCGTGACGCGCGCGATCGAGGCCGGCAAGCACATCTATTGCGAGAAGCCGGTCGCCGACAGCCTCGACAAGGCGGTCAGGCTCGCGAAGCTCGCCAAGCAGCGCGGCATCAAGCATGGGGTCGTACAGGACAAGCTGTTTCTGCCCGGCCTGCGCAAGATGCGCATGCTGCGCGATAGCGGCTTCTTCGGCCGGCTGTTCGCGGTGCGGGGCGAGTTCGGCTACTGGGTGTTCGAAGGCGACTGGGGCCAGCCGGCGCAGCGGCCGAGCTGGAACTACAAGAAGGCCGAAGGCGGCGGCATCATCCTCGATATGCTGTGCCACTGGCGCTACGTGCTCGACCACGTGTTCGCGCCGGTCACCGCGGTGAGCTGCATCGGCGCGACGCACATCCCGAGCCGGGTCGACGAGAGCGGCAAGACCTATGCGGCCGACGTGGACGACGCGGCCTACGCGACCTTCCAGCTCGAAGGCGGCGCGATCGCGCACATCAACTGCTCGTGGTGCGTGCGGGTGCGGCGCGACGATCTCGTCACGTTCCAGGCCGACGGCACGCACGGCTCGGCGGTCGCGGGCCTGACGCGCTGCTGGTCGCAGCACCGGGTGAACACGCCGCGGCCGGTGTGGAATCCGGACGTGCCGCAGACGATGAAGTTCTTCGACCAGTGGGAAGAGGTGCCGGACAACGTCACGTACGACAACGGATTTCGAATCCAGTGGGAGGATTTCATCCGCCACCTGGTCGCCGGCACGGCGTGGAAGCACGACCTGGTCGAGGCCGCGAAGGGCGTGCAGCTTGCGGAGCTCGGATTGCAGAGCTGGGCGGAGCGAAAGTGGCTCGATGTGCCACGGCTCGACATATGAAGCCTCGTGTCCCAGGCGCGGTGCAGCGCGAAGCGGTGCACCGCTGAACCGGGACCCAGAGGCCAAGTAACGTGGGTCCCGGTTCTGCGGCGCAACGTTCCGCTTCGCTTCGCGCTGCACCGCGCCCGGGACACGAGGGAGAGTAGATTGGCGACCATTTCCTTACCCACCAACAACCGCCGACTCGAGCCTTACACGACTGGCGAGCCGATCGTGCTGCCGAAGAAAGGCGCGACGCCGAAGCTCAACCGCATCGCCTATGCGGCGACGCATGTGGTGGCCGATCCGCGCGCCGACATCGATCCGTGGCTCGATGCGGCGATCGACTGGGAGAAGACGATCGCGTTCCGCGACTACCTGTGGGACCTCGGCCTCGGCGTCGCCGAGGCGATGGACACCGCGCAGCGCGGCATGGGGCTCGACTGGGCGGGCGCGAAGGAGCTGATCCGCCGCGCGCTTGCGGCCGCAAAGGCGCGGCCGGGCGCGCTGATCGGCTGCGGCGTCGGCACCGATCATCTCGATGCCGGGCCAAACGTCACGATCGACGACGTGATCCGCGCCTACGAGGAGCAGATCGAGGCGATCGAAACGATGGGCGGACGGCTCATCCTGATGGCGAGCCGCGCGCTCGCCCGCGCCGCCAAGGGGCCGGACGATTACGTGCGCGTCTACGACCGGATCCTCGCCCAGGTGAAGGAGCCGGTGATCATCCACTGGCTGGGCGAGATGTTCGATCCGGCGCTCGCCGGCTACTGGGGCGCGGCCGACCACATGGCCGCGATGGACACGTGCCTCGCGATCCTCGGCACGCATGCCGCCAAGGTCGACGGCGTGAAGATCTCGCTCCTCTCCAAGGAAAAGGAGATCGCGATGCGCCGCCGGCTGCCGGCCGGCATGCGCATGTACACGGGCGACGACTTCAACTACGCGGAGCTCATCGCGGGCGACGAGGAAGGCTATTCGGACGCGCTGCTCGGCATCTTCGACGCGATCGCGCCGGCGGCTTCGCTCGCGCTCGCGCGGCTCGCGGCCGGCGACACCCAGGGCTTTCACGGCATCCTCGAGCCGACCGTGCCGCTGTCGCGCCACATCTTCAAGGCGCCGACCCGCTTCTACAAGACCGGCGTCGTCTTCCTCGCCTGGCTCAACGGGCTGCAGGACCATTTCGTCATGGTCGGCGGCCAGGAGAGCGCGCGCTCGCTCCTGCACCTTGCCGAGCTGTTTCGGCTAGCCGACAAGGCGCGCGTGCTGCACGACCCCGAGCTTGCCGCCGCGCGCATGACTCGCCTGCTCGCCGTGCATGGGCTCACCTGACGCGCCCGCATTGCTCACATCATCGTCGCGACGAACGATTCGCAATCAATTTCGATTCGAATCGTGGCGATAATTTCGTCACGACGTTTGCCATCGCTCGACATAACTTGGTCACGATGGCTTGCTACATCGCGCGGCGTGATGCGTTGTGCCAAGATGCATTGTGACAAGTTGCGTTGCGACAAGAAGCGAGGAGAGAGGAAGCACCCCGGGAAACTGCCGTAACTCTCAACCGGAGGCTTCCATGACCCGATCGATTGCGCTCTCGCCCGGCTTCGCTGATTCTTCGCACGGCGCCGCTCATTCCTACAGCCCGGCAACCGCTGCGGCCCGCGCACAGACGATCTTCGGCCGCATTCTCGACCGGCTGCTCAAGGCGCGTCAGCGCGACCTCGACCGCGAGATCGAGCACTATCTCGCCGAGCGCGGCTACGACCACTTCACCGACTCGATCGAACGCGACATCGAGCATCGTTTCCTGGGGCGGCAGCCCCAACGATTCTGAATTCGCGCCATCTTGAGAACTGCGATGGCCGGGGCATAGCCGTTGGAAGAACGGCGTCGCTTCGCTCGCCTATGCTCCCGGCCATCTGCGTTTGAAGGCGTCATGAGCCGGCGCGGCGGTTCTCCTCGACGCGCACGTTGTGGAAGTTGGCGACGAGCTGCGCGGTCGGGATCACGAAGAAACCCTCCGCGGTGCGCTGCACCTTCTCGCCCTGGATCCACGCCTCGGCGCCGCCGCGGTCATAGGGATTGTGCATCGTGATCAGGTCGTGCACCGCGTCATAGGCGACGATCGCGTAGGCGTGATGCGAGCTGGAGGCCGTCACCGCGCGGCGGTCGCGCAGCGCGTTCTGGATCTCGGCGCGGGTCTGCGCGATCATGTGGTCGTCGAGCGGCTTGTGCGTCTGCGCCGGCAGCGCGATCATCCGGCTCGCGTGACCGTTGAGGAGCTCCATCACGCGGGTGCTGCCGAAGCGGAAGCCGACCGAATTGAGCGGCTCGCGGGTCGCCGGCTGGTTCGGCTCGTGCTGGATGCGCAGGATCGCGTAGGCGCGCTGCAGCACGTTGAGCCAGATGCCGTCCCTGGAGATCGTGTAGGTCGCAATCTCGCTGTCGGTCGGTGCGGGGACACGCACCGGCGGCTGGCCCGGAAAGCTCACCGTGAAGCTGCCGTCCTTGTTGCGGGCGATCAGCCGCACAAGCGCCTGCGGGTTGACCTGCGCGAGCGCGCCGGCCGCGGAAAGAAAGTAGCAGTCAGTGGTGAAGTCCTGGCGCATGGCCGAGATGCGCGGGATCCCCTCGACGAACAGGTCGCGCGGCTGCTCGCCGAGCTTCTTCAGGCCGGTGACGTAGAAGTTGACGAAGTTCGGCGTCAGCCTGCGGCCTTGCGAGAGCTCCCGCTCCATGGCGTCGACGTTGGCGAGCGTGAAGGTGCGCGTCTCGTCCAGATGATTGTACTTGGTCGAGCCGAGCTTGAGCGCGGCGAGCGCCGCGGCGGCATCGCCGACGATGCGCGGATCCTGCATGTCGATTTCGATCTCTTCGCGGGTGAGCACGCCGTCATGGTCGCGATCCCACCGGGCGAAGTTCGTGCGCACGGCGGCGAGGAAATGCTGCTCTGGGGGCGGCAGCGGGGCGACGTGCGGCGGCGGCAGCATCGCCGTCCTGGGCAACGCCGCGATCGGCCCAACGGGTCGCGGACGCGCGACGACCTGCGTTGGCGCATCGTTCGAGGGCGCCTCCGGCGCGGCCGCGCCAGGCAGCGACAAGGCCGCCAGGATGCCGAACGCGAGCGTAAAGGCGGCGACCGTGGAACGAAGCGTGGTCAAAGGCTTCACGGACATGGCGAATCTCGCGGCGCGAGGAGAAGTGCCAGTCCGTTAGTGGCCGCAGGGGCCGCGGCGGTTCAAACGATCACAGAACCGTCACTGCCGGGGCAACGGGCAATCCGTTGCCCGATGCCGAAGCCTGGGGCGGTGCGGAGGCCTCACCTGCCGGCGCGCAGGCGCTGGATCTGCATCTGCGCGAGGAACGGCACCAGCGGGTGGGCGCCCATCTTCACGATCGCCGGCATGTCGAGCTTGACCAGGGCCTCGCGCTGGTCGGGCGGCAGGCGGAATTTGTCGGCATAGGCGCCGGCATCGGCGACGTATTGGGCGCGCTTATCGGCCTCGTGGGCGAGGCCGTGCAGGGCGGCGGTGAGCTCGACCAGCTCGGGCTTGATCGAGGGATAGTGGGCCGTGTGCGCGGCCGCACCGCCGCCGAACCAGGCGAGCGAGGCGTAGTTGTGGTGCCAGCTCGGATCCATCGACACGACGTCGGGCTTGCGTTCGCCGAGCGCGCCGGCCGCGCAGGCCCAACAGCGCAGCTCGATGTTGCCGGTGTCGTCGAGCTCGGTCTCGTCATAGCCGATCAGCGACTTGAGGTTGCCGCTGGCGAGCTTCTCCAGCGCGCGTTTGTCCCAGCCGAGCTCGGGGTTGGAATAGCGGTCGGTGCCGGGGAAATGCGACATGCCGCCGCTCGACAGGATCACGGTCTTGAGCCCCATCGACGTGACGGTGCGCGCCACCGCCTGGCCGAACTGGTAGCAGCGCTCCATGGTGGGCTGCGGCGGCAGGTAGGCGTTGACGTAGATCGGCAGCACCGGGCCGGTGTGGCCGAGATGGGTGAGCGGAATGCCGATCGCGTAGTCGATCTTGGCGGTCGACGTGAAGGCGGGATCGAAATTCTGCCGGTAGAGCTGGCGCACCAGCTCGAAGCCGATCTCGCTCGGGATCTTCCAGTGGAACTTGCGGCCCGCGAACTCGCCATGCGCCTCGCCGCCGACGTGCACGGTGAACGCCGGACAGGCGTTGTGGAAGAACTGCTCGGCATGGTCGTTGGAGAAGATGATCCAAAGATCCGGCTCGAGCGCGCGCAGCTTCCCGCCGATGCCGGCCGCGACCTCGCGCACATGCGCGACCAGCGCCTTGTCCTCGGTATCCGGCATGGTGAAGAACTGAGGCGCATGCGGCAGCATGGCGCCGCCAACGACCGTCGACATCATGGTTGTTCTCCTTAGGTCTCGGGAAAAAATATCGCCCGGCGGCGGTCGCCACAAGCTGACGCGACGGCCCGATTTTGATTGAATGCCTGGTCAATTCCGGGGCCGGCTAGAGGACTTTCCGTTCCTTCGGAATCGGAACGTGCTCTAGATTCTTTGTTTGGCGCATGTTCTTTGTCGGCGAACCGGTGTCCACTTCGCCGGAACATGCGCTAGCAGCACAGCACGAGGGAAGCTCATGGTCGAGGTGCCGATTACGATCGCGTGCGGCAATTACGATCGCACGCAGGCGATCAAGGACGGGGTCGTCAAGGTCGAGGGGTGCGCGGTCACGTATCTGCCGCTCTATCCGGAGGAGATCTTCTTTCGCGCCTTCCGCTATGCCGAGTTCGACGTCTCGGAGATCTCCTTCTCGAGCTACATCCGCACGGTCGCGGCCGGGACCTCGGCCTATGTCGGCATCCCGGCCTTCGTGTCGCGCATCTTCCGCCACTCGGGCATCTACATTCGCACCGGCGCCGGCATCCGCACGCCGCAGGACTTGCGCGGCAAGCGCATCGGGGTGCCCGAGTATCAGATCACCGCGGTGGTGTGGATGCGCGGGCTGCTGCAGCACGAATACGGCGTGCACCCGTCGGAGTGCCATTGGCGCAGCGGCGGGCAGGAGCAGCCGGGCCGCCATGAGCGCACGCCGCTCAAAACCATCCCCGGCGTCGACCTGCAGCCGATCGGCGACGAGCAGACGCTGGTCGGCATGCTCAAGGCGGGCGAGCTCGACGCGCTGTTCACGGCGCGCGCGCCGTCCTCGTTCCTCGCCGGCGAGCCGCACATCGCGCGGCTGTTTGCCGACACGCGCGCGGCCGAGACCGCCTACTACAAGAAGACCGGCATGTTTCCGATCATGCACCTGGTCGGCATCCGCAAGATGCTGATCGACAAATATCCGTGGCTTGCGACCAGTGTATACAAGGCGTTCTGCGACGCGAAGGCGATCGCCATGACGAACCTGCGCGACGTCAACGCGCTGCTCGTGACCTTGCCGTTCCTCGAGGCCGAGACGCGCGAGACCGCGGCCGCCATGGGCGAGGACTTCTGGAAATACGGCGTGCACGAGAACATGCGCGAGATCGAGGCGCTCACCCGGTACGCGCACGAACAGGGCCTGGTCGACCGCAAGGTTGCGGTCGAGGAATTGTTCGCGCGCTCGACCTTCGAAATCTCCAAAGTGTGAGACTTCTTTTTCGAGCATGATCTCTTCCGAAAACCGGTGTCCACTTTTCGGGATCATGCTCCTCGCCGCGCCTGCTGGCGCACCTCCGGAGGGTGGATTAAGCTTCCCGCACAAGGCCGGGAGCGCCGGCCGGCGCCACAGGGGAGCACCACATGACATCGCGATCGCGTCGCTTCGTCGTCGTCCAGACGATGGCCGCGGGCCTCGCCGCCGCCACTCTCCTCGCATCCGGCGCGCGCGCCGAGGACAAGATCATCAAGATCGGCGCGCTGCTGCCGATCTCGGGGCCGGGCTCCTATTTCGGCGTGCAGGACAAGCAGGGCATCGAGCTCGCGATCGAGCAACTCAACAAGGCCGGCGTCAACGGCTACCGGTTCGAGGTCCACTACGAGGATTCGGCCTGCGGCCCGCTGCCGGCGACGCAAGCGGCCAAGCGCCTGATCGAGCAGTACAAGCCCGACGTGGTGCTGGGCGAGGAATGCTCCGACGCGACGCTCGCCATCATGCCGATCATGGAGCAGGCCAAGGTGCCGCTGATCAATGCCGGCTCCTCGGCGATCAAGATCACCCAGCCGGGCAGTCCGTGGACCTTCCGCATCTTTCCCGACGAGGTGATGCAGGGCAACAACATTGCGGCCAACGCCTACACCAAGCTCAATGCGCGCACCGCCGTGCTGCTGCACGAGAACACCAATGCGGGCATCGGCAATGCCAACGTGTTCAACGAGGCCTTCACCAAGCTCGGCGGAAGGATCCTCGCCGACATCGGCTTCGGCCGCGACGTCAACGACTTCACGGCGATCGCGACGCGCATCAAGGGCCTCGGCCAGGTCGACGTGATCCCGACCTATACGCTCGAGGGCCAGGGCCTCAAGATCACGCAGGCGCTGATGCAGGCCGGCGTGACCAAGGGCGGCGACGGGCACGCGATCCAGATCGGCACCATCTGGCTGCCGTTCGGCTTCGAGCAGAAGGCCGGCAAGGCGGCGCTCGGCTACGTGCGCGCCGTGCAGTTCGACCCGCTCGACCAGCGCCCGATCGTGCGCGACTTCATCGCGGCGTTCAAGGCGAAGTACAACCAGGCGCCGACGCATCTCAACGCGCACGCGTTCGACCAGATCATGCTGATCGCCGACACGGTCAAGCGCGGCGCGACCAATGCGCAGTCGATCCGCGATGCGCTGGCGAAGACCAGGAACTTCGCCGCCGTGACCGGGACCATCTCCTTCGACGCGCACAACCAGAACACCAGCATGGACACAATCCATTACATGGAGACGCTGCCGGACCTGTCGTGGAAGGCGCTCGGCTGGAACTGATGACGGTCGTCCTCCAGCAGGGCATCAACGGCGTCGTCCTCGGCAGCCTCTACGTCCTGGTCGCGCTGGGGCTGACCCTCGTCTACGGCGTGCTGGTGCAGATCAACTTCGCGCATGCCGACGTGGTCACGCTCGGCGCGTTCTCGGCCTACTTCTTCATGCATGGGGTCGGCGGCGGCTACCTCCCGAGCATCGCGGTGGCACTTCTGATCGGCGCCGCCCTCGGCTGGCTGATGAATGCGGCGATCTTCGCGCCGCTGCGGCACAGGGGCAACGAGCTGCTCCCGCTGATCGCGACCATCGGCGTCTCCGTGATGCTGGAGAACGCCATGCTGGCGTGGTTCGGGCCGATCCCCTACGCGTTCGAATCGCCCTACAGCAACGACGTGATCCGCTTCGGCGGCGTCTACCTCACGCTGCAGAATGCGCTCATCATCGCGACGTTGATCGTCACCATCGCGCTGCTCTATGCGTTCATGAAGTTCACGTTCCTCGGCAAGGCGCTGCGCGCGGTGTCGCAAGACCGCGAGACCGCCGGCCTGATGGGCATCAATCCGGACCGCATCGTGATGCTCACCTTCGTGATCGCCTCGGCGCTCGCCGGCATGGCGGGCGCGCTGCTCGGACCCGTGCTGGTGCTCACCCCGTTCGCCGGCACGTCGGTGATCGTGAAGGCCTTCGCGATCGTCATCATCGGCGGCTTCGGCAATGTGGAGGGCACGATCCTGGCCGGCCTGCTGGTCGGCCTGATCGAGAGCTTCACGACGCAGTACCTCGAGCCCGGCATGATCGACATCGTGGTGTTCGCGCTGCTGCTGCTGACGCTGGCGCTGCGACCGACCGGGCTCATTGCTGAGCGGCGGGAAGAGAATGTCTAGGGCCGCACCATTCTCGGTCATGCCCGCGCTTGGCGCGGGCATCCACGTCTTTCGGGCGTCGGCGCGTGCCTCAAGACGTGGATGGCCGGGACGAGCCCGGACATGACGAGTGCGTTGCGGTCACGCAGACTCTGCGTATCTCCTCGCGCTCATTGTCATCGCAATCCTGCCGTTGATCTTCACTGACTCCTACTGGCGCACCAACCTCATCGTCTGCGCGCTCAACGTCATGCTCGCGCTCGGGCTCGACTTCGTGCTCGGCTACGCGGGCCAACTCAATCTCGGACAGTCGGCGTTCTACGGGATTGGCGCCTATGCGGCGACGCTGCTGGTGACGCGGCTCGGCGTGCCGTTCTGGGCGGCGTACGCGGGCGCGGTCTTGCTGGCGGGACTTGCGGGCGTCGCGCTGTCGCTGTTCGCGATGCGGCTGCGCGGGCACTATCTCGCAATCGCGTCGCTCGGCTTCGCGGTCATCACCTACCAGATCCTGCTCAACTGGATCAGCCTCACGCAGGGCCCGCTCGGCATCTACGCGGTGCCGCCGCCGCCCGCGCTTGCTCTGCCCGGCCTGCCGGCGATCGACTTCCACAATCTCGCGGCGCTCTTCTATCTGGTGGCCGGCTTCGCGTTGCTCAGCTACCTGCTGCTCGACCAGCTCATCCGCTCGCCGATCGGCGAGACGCTGGCGGCGATCCGCGAGGACGAGGTGTCGGCGACCGCGCTCGGCATCAACTGCGCGGCGTGGAAAGTATTCGCGTTCGGCGCCGGCTCGGCGATCGCCGGCGCCGCCGGCGGCTTCTATGGCGGCTTCGTCGGCACGCTCACGCCGGATGCGTTCTTCATCACCGAGTCCTTCACGATCCTCGCCATGGTGGTGGTCGGCGGCATGGGCACGCTGACCGGTCCGGTGCTCGGCGCGATCCTGCTCACGGTGCTGCCGGAGCTGCTGCGCGGCATCGGCGACCTGCGGCTCGTGGTCTACGGCGCCGCGCTCACGCTGGTGGTGCTGTTCATGCCGGGCGGCCTCGCGCAGGCGGCGCGGCTCGCGCGCGACCGGCTGCGGCCGGGCAAGATGCCATGACCGCCGCCGACGCACCCGTCCTGCTGCGTGCGAGCGGCCTGCGCAAGAGTTTCGGCGGCGTACATGCCGTGCAGGACATCTCGCTGACCATTGCGGCCGGCGCGGTGTTCGCCGTGATCGGGCCGAACGGCGCCGGCAAGTCGACCTTGCTCAACAGCAATACGTAGGAGTCCTACCAGTAGATGCACGGC
>CAVPGG010000092.1:0-28790 GCA_963703755.1 uncultured Pseudomonadota bacterium | reverse complement strand
GTTGTGTTATGTAACCTGGTAGGATTACGTATTGCTGATGGTGTGCCCGAGGCCGTTCAAGAACATGATAACTCCGTAAGCCCAAGCCCAGGGCCGCAGGCCAGGCATACCGCGGGCGGCCACCGGAGTCAGGCAAACCAGAACGATGCACACAACGATATGCCCAATCAGAAATTCGCGGAGGGTTACCGTGGGCAGGGGGAAAAAGCCCCAGCGCTGGCGGAGCGCGATCACCGTCGCGTTATGCACCGCGACAAAGCCAGTGAGGGCTTCGTCGGCGATGTGAATTGCCGAACCATGCACAGGGCGAACCACTGGTTGCCAAAGCCCGATGTGGACAGGGCAGCATCCTGTTTTAAGAAAGGAACTTTCCGCATTCGCGTTTCAACACTCATTTCGTGCAAATCGATTTCGGGAAATCAAAACGACTTCCCCGCCTTAACTTCCTGGGCGAACCGGCTGCGAGCATTCAGGCGTAAAGCTCGTTCCAGCGCCGAGTTCGCCTGATCGGTGTCTCCCTCCTTACGATACGCGAGAGCGAGCTACCTGCCTGAATCCAGGCAAGGCCAGGGAAAGCAATATAACCTGAATTAACGAAATCTTTCGCCGCGTCATTTTTTTTTATTGAGCCACTTCACTCATCAGGGCCATGAGATTCCCTTCGGAGTCGTGGAAGAAGGTCTTCGCGCACGGCTTCATGCCGCAGAGCGCGCTGGGCAGCTCGGGCAATCCGACGCCGTTCCGCCTGTTCAACCCGCTGCTCGACACCGCCGAGACGCTCAACGGCGCAACCGCGAGCCTGCAGCTCAATCCGCTGATCCCCACCACGCCTTCCTACAACACCCTGACGCTTGCGCCCGCGACGCCGATGGTGACGGGCTATCGCACGCGGCTCGGCGACCCGGTGACGCTGATGCCCGACAGCGGCGCGCTGTTCCAGGCAACGCCATGCCTGAGCACGCGCGCCTATTTCGCGCCGTCGGGGAACTTCTCGCTCGGCGCGCCGCCGCGCGCCGCGACGGCGCCGAACGGCCTGATGGGCGGCCTGTCCGCGGTCGAGTATCTCGCCTTCGCGGGCGGCGACAAGTTGAGCTTCACGCCGGGACAGAGCGCCGGCATCACGGCGACGACGGTCGCGGGCGCCGACGAAAAATCCACCACGACCTTCGCGCCGATCGCGAACGACAAGGCGAGCCAGGTGTCGTGGGCGAAGCTGCTGCCCGGCGCCACGCGCAGCTATGTGTGCGAGAGCGATCTGTCGCCGCTGTTCGGCAGCACGCCGGCGACCACGCCGCTGCCGTTCACCGAGCTCGCGCTCGCGCAGGTCGCGTCCGGCAACGCGCTGCTGATGCCGCTGCTGCCGCAGGCGAGCCTCGATTTCGACCGGGCCGGCCATCGCGGCAACGCGGGCGCCGACCCCGCCATGGCGGCCGCGTTCGAGCGCGGCTATGCGGCGCCGACGCGGCTCGCCAGCCTCGAGGCCGGCCCATCGCCGACGGACGGCAGCGCGACGGCTTTGACGCCGCAAGGCTATGTGGTGCAGTTCGACAAGGGCAAGATCCAGTCGATCACGCTCGGCACCATCCCGCAGAGCGCCGATTCGACCTCGGTGGCCAAGCTCGCCTTCAGCCAGAACGGGGTGGACGCGACCACATGGAAGAAGCTGTGCAACGCGTTCCTCGCCAACCAGCAGTTCATCGTCGCGACCTGCCTGTCGAGCGATTTGCAGGATACCTACACGGCATCGGCCAAGCTGAGCGGCTGGACCTTCGACGTGAGCCTGCCCACGCCCGACAAGGTGGTGCCGGGCGCGTACCAGACCGTGCTGATCATCAAGTCTGCCGCCGGCACCATCAAAAGCCTCGCGGCCGAGCCCTATGCGTGGACGGCGCGCGATACCTTCACCAATTCGCAGGACGACAAGAACGGCCAGATGCTGTCGAACTGGCTGGTCGCCTATCTCGCGCAGGCGGAGGCGCTCTACGCCGACGGCACCGGCCTCACCAGCCTGCAGACCTTCCATGACCTGATCAACGACCCGGACTGGAACGGCTACATCTACCTGCAGGCGCCGATCCAGATCGGCAAGCTCGATTCGTCGATCGAGTTCCTCACCGCCGGCATCGATCCGTCGCAGTTCTTCGCCCATCACGTCGGCTGCGCGCTCAACCACACGACGGTGAACAACAGCCAATACGTGGCGAACAGCTCGTATCTCGGCCTCGTGCATTACCTGCGGCCGGGCACCAACCCGGACAACATCACCGGCACGCCGCCGTTCGTGCCGCAGTCGGTGAACTACGACTTCCAGCTGCTCACCCTCGATGCCCGCTTCGAGAACTCGGCGCTGATCGATTTCCGCAGCTCGGCGCAGCTGGTGATGAGCCTGCTGTTCGGCGACGCGGTGGTGTCGTTCTCGCCCGATCCGAAGGTGCGGGCGACCAACGCGGTGATGATCTACGGCTCGATGCAGACGCTCAACGAGACGCCGCACTACGTGTTTGCGACCTCCAAGGGCTCATCGAGCACGTTCTTCCTGAGCAGCGCCGCGTTCGATCGCATCGAGATCGACCGCGCCGTCGTCCAGGTCGGCAACACCAAGGACAGCGAGGGCTACCAGACCGCGAACTTCCAGATGTCGGGCTGGTTCGGCCTCCTGGGGACGGCATTCGACGTCCTCTCGTTCGCGGCCGTCCAGTTCGATCAGCTGCAGCTCGCCCAGCGGTTCCAGCCGGGCAAGCCGTCGAAATACGCGATGAGCACCGACGGCGTGACGCTGAGCCAGATGCCGGCGCGCCCCGCCGATGAGGACGAGCAGATCACGGCGGCGAGCGCGGCCGCCAACACGATCTACCGGCCGGGGTCGCTCGCCGCCGGCTTCCCGCTCACGATCGCGCGGCTGATGACGGTCACCGACAAGTCGCAGACGCCGGCATCGCTCGGCTACCGCGATCTCGCCACGCAGATTCCGCTCGGCGGCTCGGCGCCGTCGGCGCCGTGGTACGGGCTCGAGCTCGACCTGCCGCTCGGCGGCGGCGGCTCGCTGTCGAGCGGCACCCTGTTCACCGCCAAGATGCTGTTCGCCTGGGTGCCGAACGGCAACGGCGAGGTCGCGATCCGTCCCTATTTCATGCTGCAGGGGCCGGGCGGGGTCAATCTCACGCTCGAGATCGAAGGCGTGCTCAAGCTCGGCGCCGCCGGAATCTACCTGTCGCAGAACACCGAGAAGCAATTCATCCTGCAGCTCGCGAGCCTCGGCATCACGATCCTGAGCAAGAGCTTTCCGCCGGCCGGCACCACCAACCTGCTGCTCGCCGGCGTCACCAACGACAAGAAAGAGCGCTTCCTCGGCTGGTTCGGCGCGTACGTCCAGCAGACATCCTCATCATCCTGAGCGGCGGGCAGAGGGGGACAAATCACCATGCCTTTGACGGCGGTCGTCTGGAACATCGAGCAGTTCGGCATCGGCAAGGCCGGCCTGGGAAAGGACTACGAGAACCTGCGTTGCGGTCTCGTCGCCGCCGTCATCAACAACATGAACGCGGACGTGGTGGTGATCCAGGAGATGCGATCCGACGGAACCGCGCTGCTCGCCCAGCTCAAAAAGCTGCTCACCGGCGAATGGCACTTCGACTGGCTGCCGGGCGCGCAGGTGACCGCCGGCGACCTCGACAGGTTCGAGCTGCTCGGCTTCGTCCAGAGCGCCAACAACGAGGGATACGGCGTGCTGTGGAAGAAGGGCGCGCTCGACGCGCTGCCGGGATCGCAGATGTCCGCCGGGATCGACACCCTCGAGCCGCGCCGGAGCAGCAAGCGAAAGCTCGAGCACTACGTGGAGCTCGCCTCGAACGGCAAGCCGCTCAAGTTCAACAAGCCGGAGGTCGCGCCGATCATCTTCGACTCGGCCTTGGCGAGCCAGGCGATCGGCTTCCCGCGCTCGATCTGCATGCAGGCGGTCAATAGCGGCGACACGCCGCGCCGGCTCCGCTCGGGCAACACATACGGCGACGACGACATTCCCCAGCAGCTCGGCAGCCGGCGGCCGTGCAGCGTGCAGATGCACGTCAGCGGCACGCGCAGCGTCCCGCTGGTGGTCTATCACGCCCCGGTCGGACAGAAGTCCTCGCGCAGCCCGATCTACGGCACGCTGATCGGATGCGCGGTTGATCAGCTGCAGGGCGCCGACTGCGTCTATGCGGGCGACTTCAACGTGTTCCTCGATATCCAGCAGAGCCTGCTGAACCAATACCTGCCGACCCTCAAATACGGGCCGATCACGTTCACCCCGTCGATGGTGCACGTCTTCAACTACAACGGCTCGTTCCGCACCGGCACCGGGATCTACGGCAGCGCGCGCGACTTCGCCTGCTTCAAGGCGCCGGGCGGCAGCGCACCGACGGTGAGCATCCGCAAGGTCACCGAAGTCGACATCAAGGACAAGGGCAGCGTGATCTGGAGCTACCTGACGGCCAGCGCGACGACCCGGTTCCTGAAGGGAACGATCGTCCCGGCCTTCCTGGCGACGAAGGCGTGGAGCGCGGCGGAGGCCGCCGTGTTCCAGGCCTGGCTCGCCGACCCCGGCACGTTGCCGCCGGGCTCCGACGCCTACACGGCGGCCGCGATCGTCTACACGAGCTTTCTCAGCGACCACCTGCCGATCGTCATCAAGTACGCGTGACGAGGGAGACGTAAACGTGGCCGACACGTCACTCGCACAGAAGATCCAGCAGTCGATCCAGTCCGGCAACCAGCCGGACATCGCCATCAGCGACCTGCTGGCGCAAGAGCCGGATCTGCCCGGCCCGCTGCATATCGTGACGGTCGACGTCGCCGATCTCGTCGGCAAGCTGCCCGACGTTCTACCGCATCGCCGCGCTGGTGCCGGGACTGCCGATCGGCCAATGGCTGCCGAAGCAGGATTTCATCAAGCCGATCTTCCAGAGCAACATCGCCACCCTCGATACGGTGACGTTCACGGTCGACACCACCGACAACACGTTGTTCTGCATCTCGCTCGCGCTGACGCTCGACGTGACGCTCGACGGCAGCAAGTTTCCAATTCCGCTCGCGGCCACCGTGAACAGCCTGCTCGTCACGTTCTATCCGAGCTCGCCGAGCCTCACGGTGGTGACGATCGGCGCCAGCCTCAACATCAACGGCAAGCTCCCGCTCGACGCGGCGCTGAGCTGTCCGAGCATCGCGTTCGCGGGCGGAATCCCGGCCGGCACCACGGTCACGTTCCCCAACCTGCTCGGCGCGTTCAAGCTCGACTGCCCGGCGGCGCTGGCGCCGCTGGTGCTGGAAACGCTGCGGCTCGGTTTCGCGATCCGCGACGGCTCGGCCTATCTGCAGGCCGCGATCAAGACGACGGACGGCAAGCCGCTGCCGATCGTCGACAATCTCGGGCTCGACAGCATCACGATGGAGCTCAGCCACGCGGCAACCGGCACCGACGTTACGCTCGGCGCCGAGCTCACCGTCTTCAAGAACATCGTGCTCGGCGTCCTGGTGACGGGCGGGAGCGGGATCGACCAGAGCTGGACCATCTCGGGCGAGATGGACGTGGCGGCGACCGCCGCCAATCTCGGCAAGCAGAAGGTCACGGTCGCCGACATCGTCTCGTCGGTGCTCAACGTCCAGCTGCCGAGCGCGCTCGACTTCCTCAGCACGTTCACGATCAACCTGCTCGACGGCACCGTCACGCTCGCCAAGCCGGTGACGTGGGGGCTCAACATCGGGGTCGGGGTCGACTGGAAGCTCGGCGACGCCACGTTCAAGGCCACCACGCTGGTCGCGATCGCGAGCGACGGCACAAACAAGCCGACCGGCCAGGTCACCGCCGACATGCGGATCGGCGACGACGGCGGGCCGGGGCTCGCGCTGAAGGTCACCTACAAGTGCACCGGCGCGAACAACAAGTCGCTCGACATCCAGGTGCCGCAGCTCGCGATCGACGTGGGCTACGACCTCGACAAGGGCGTGCTGACCACGACGTTCGACGGCCGCACGCTCGGCGAGCTGATCGGGCAGATCGCGGGAATCTTCACCGGCAATCCCTACGTGATGCTGCCGCCGCCGTGGAGCGACATCCTCAACGCGATCCCACTGCCCAAGACCACGATCAAGATCTACTTCAAGGACCAGGACGACGGCACAAAGGCGAAGACCGTCACCATCACGTACGACATCAACAAGGATTTCTTTGGCAACACCATCAAGGCCTTCGTGCTCAGCTACGTTCCGGATCCGAAGAAGCCCGCGCTGAAGCGCCTGTCGTTCAAGGTCGAGGGCACGTTCCCGGTGCTGGGCGGCGTGACCGATCCGACCTGGGATCCGACCGCGCCCGGCGAGGCGCCGGCGGTGCCGGGCCAGGGCTCGAAGATCATCGACATCCAGCTCGTCGCCGCCGGCCAGCGCGTGAAGATCGACATTCCGGACGACGCGACGGTCGAGACCGCGGTCGCCAAGATCGCCGACCTCGCGGGAAAGATCGGCGGCTCCGATCCCGACAACCTGCCGCCGTTCGATGCGACGCGCGGCTGGCTGGTCGCCACCCACATGGTGATCAAGGGCGCCCTCGACTTCCAGTTCGTGTTCGCCGACCCGCTGATCTACGGCGCCGTCATCAAGGTGACGAAGAAGAAAGACACGCCCTCCGCGCTCGCGGCGCTCGACGGGCTTTATGCGGAAATTCTCTACCGCAAGGTGACGGACAGCATCGGCGTCTACCAGGGCACGCTGACGCTGCCCGACAAGGTCCGACTGATCAACTACGGCGCGTTCATGCTGCAGCTGCCGTCGATCTCGGTCGACGTTTACACCAACGGCGACTTCCTCATCAACGTCGGCTTCCCGCACAACGGCGACTTCTCCAAGTCGGCGGTGATCAATGCCGGCCAGTACATCGGCGCCGGCGGCGTCTATTACGGGCACCTGTCGGGCGCGACCGCGAGCGCGCTGCCGCCGGTCCCGATGACCGGCAACACGCCGCGCGGCGTGTTCAACACCGTCACCGAGATCGGCATCGGTCTGCGCGTCGGCATCGGCAAGAGCTATTCGCAGGGGCCGCTGTCGGCGAGCATCTCGGTCACCATCCAGGCGATCTTCGAGGGCGTGTTCTCCAACTACACCCAGCTGCCGCCCTACCTGCACACCGACCTGCCGGTCGACACCGACTACTACAAGATCGTCGCCTCGCTCGGCATCGTCGGCCAGCTGCAAGGCAAGATCGACTTCGCCATCATCACGGCGTCGCTGCTGGTCGAGATCAAGCTGATCGCGACCGTGACGGCCGAGGCCTACAAGGCGGTGCAGGTGCAGGCCTCGGTGAGCGTCAATGTCCAGCTCACGGTCAGCATCAATCTCGGCCTGTTCAGCATCCATATCCACGTCGGCTTCTCGACCACCGTGAGCCTGCAGGTGCAGTTCGGGCAGGACCGGCTGGCGCCATGGTCGCCGTCGCAGCAGGTCAGGCTGATGGCGGCGCGGCCGGGGCCGATGCTCGCCGCGGCGGGGCTGACGCTCAACTTCGCAAAGCCGCCCTGTCTGAACGCCGCGATCGCGCTCTACGTGGTGCCGCAGCTCAGCCGCGGACTCCCCGCGGCGCAGCTGCCGACGCCCTCCGGCACCCCGGCATGGGCCTACATGCTGCAGTTCGCGCTGCCGATCGCAGCGCCAGCCGCGCCGGCCGCGCAGGGCACCTTCGCGGACTTCGCCAAGTTCGTCACCGCCTGGGCGGTCGATGCGGCATGGAAGCATTCGGGCTCGCCGACGACGCCGGACGAGTTCTACGCCAGCCTCACGATCGACCTCACGCAGACCTACGACCCGGCGCTCGACCGGATGATGAGCCCGGTCGATTACCTGATCGACGCGCTGAAGGCGATCCCGCGCACCCCGCCGACCGGCTTCGCTGCGGCCCTGCAGGATTTCTTCGGGCAGAACCAGCTCACGCTCACGGCGCCGAGCGCGGACGCGCAGTTCGGATTTTTCCCGCTCGTCCAGGGGCTCGCCTTGGGCGCCAAGGGCGGGACCGTCACGAAGGGCGACCAGGACGTTGCCGACAAGGTGCTGCGCGCCTATGCGATGATGGTCGCGACCAGCGTGCTCAACGCGATCGTCAAGTCGAGCAAGCCCGAAAGGACGACGCTGAAGGACGCCTATGCGGCGTCAGGGTTCAGCGTCACCGACGCGGTCGGCATGGCGACGCGCTTCATGCTGCACGGCTCGCGCTACCTCGCAAACGACGGGCTGATCCCACTCTATCGCGAGGCCGGCCAGGAGCTCGGGCAGATCGACACCACGGCGGCAGCGCTGAGCGTCACGATCACGGCCCAGGGCGCGACCTGGGGCGTGACCGTGCCGGGCGGCGCGCTCACGCTGGCGAGCACCGACGCGAACGCCGCGGTGCATTCACCGTCGCAGATCGCCGGCTACGTCACGGCGGTCACCTCGACCGGCGTCAGCGCCTACGCGATGCCGAGCACCGTGACGGTGCCGCTGCAGTTCGCCGTCACGCAGGGACCGCCGGACGCCGCGCCGAGCCTGCGCGCGCTGCCGAGCGCGCTGCAAGCCAATGCGGGCAAGGCGGCGCAGTTCGACCTCTACTACAAGCCGCAGCCCAACAGCGATTGGAGCAAGGTCGACGCGAGCAAGTGGGCGTGGTGCTCGACCATCGACTTCCGCATCCAGCGCGTGCCCGATCCGGGGCAGCCCGGCAAGTTCCTCGACAACGTCTATGCGCTGGTGTCGGTGCGCAGCGACGGCATGGAGCGACTCGAGGAGATCTACAAGGCGAGCACCAGTGCGCTCAACTTCAGCACGCTCGAAATCGTCTACGGCGTCGACGCCAACCAGACGACGGGCGGCACCAATCCGTCGGCGCCCACATTCGTTGCGGTCGATCCGGGCGCGCCGCTGCCGAAGGTGTTCCTGTTCCAGAGCAACATCTCGACCGAGACCAACCCGCCACGCATCGCGCTGCTGATGGCGGCGCGCCGGCTTGCCGCGGCGGCGCCGGCGATCGACCCGAGGCTCGTGTTCCTGGGCCGGCTGCTCACCGGCGGCCTCACCAACTCGGGCGGCTACTATCTTTACCTCAACCTCGGCGGCGCCACGCTGCCGCCCGCCATGTTCGATGCGCGCGGCATGGCGTGGCTGACGCTCGCGGTTTCCGGCTTCACCAGCGCCGGCCGGCAGATGCAGCCTTATTTCAGCACGCTGCGCCTTGCCGCGAAGGACCAGGCGGGCACGGTCGAGCTCGCGTTGCGCTCCGACAGCGTGACGGCGCCGCAGGCCACCATGGCGCCCGGATTCGTCGGCGTCGAGATCAAGCGGCCCGACTGGTCGAACGAAGGCGACGGCAACTACCAGCGCAGCCTCGACGGCCTGTTCAACCTGATCGACTGCGAGCCCGCGTCATTCGTTCCGCCCTTGTCCGGCCGGCCGGTGGTGGCGGGCGCCGGACACGTGGTCGGGCCGATCCGGCTCAGCACCCAGGCCGACAGCGATACGACGCACTACTACCGGGCGCAATTCGACCTGCTCGCCGCCATCGGCCGGGGGCCCGACACCTATCCGAACCCGCCGGACCCCGCCAAGAATCCCTATCAGTTCGCCGGCGCCGCGCTCGCGCTCGGCTACGGCTGGATCGACTTCTACGGCAACACGCTGCCGGGGAGCTTCACGGCAGCGAACCTGCCGATCAACCTGGTCGATCCGCTGCTCGGCCTCGACGACTGGCCGGCCCTGTCCTACGGCTTCAGCGTCTCGGGCGGCCCGACCGCGCCGGTGCTCACCGTGAGCATGACGTACATCCCGCAGATGAACGGCGACGACGTTGACGAGACCTTCCGCCAGACCATCTATCCGCAGTACGTCAAGATCTTCCACCAGCTCGAGACCACGACGGTGACGGCCACGGCCTCGTTCGCCAAGAGCCCGCCGGCGACCCCGGGCATCCAGACCGCCGCCGCGACGGTGTTGCGCAACAACATCCTCGCGCTGCTCGCGATTACCGACAAGTCCAAGCTCGACCCGAACGGGCGCACGAAGACGCTCGGCTCGCTCACCTTCCCGCTGCCGACGCCGATCTCGAGCGCGAATTACAACGACATGCTGCTCTATCACCTCACGGCGTCGCTGGTATTCAGGCGGGCCGGCCAGGTGGTCGCGGGCATGGAGACGAGCGGCGACAACCCGATCCTGGTCAAGAGCACGGCGCTCGCGCCGTTCCAGCAGGCAGCCGCCATGCTCGGCGCCAACGCCACGAGCACCGCTGCGCCGATCGGCTACGGCCCGTTCGCGACCGAACTCGAGGCGACGCTCGCGCCGCTCGGCTTCCGTGTCATGGGCGGCAGCCTCGACGTACCGGGCGCCGCCCAGTTCTGGCTGCTGCGCTGGCAGGCGCAGGGCCTGCAGGTCGCGCTCCAGCAGGGCGGCAGCGGCTTCGCGCCGACGCCGATCGCGACCTCGCTGCAGTCGCGCAGCAACATCGGCCAGACACTGTTCTCGAACTATGCCTTCCCGGCAAGCTACCTCGGCAAGTTGAGCTGGCCGCTCAACGCCGTCAGCATGGACATGGACGCGGTGCTAAGCAATGCGCTGACCGCGATCGAGAGCTTCCTGTCGCCCGGATACGCCATTCCGGCGGCGATCTCGCAGGCTGCCCAGGTCGACACCTGCATCGCCAACAAGCAGTCGTTGGCGGAGAAGCTCGCGGCGCGCGTCGTCGTGCTGACCGGCGGCACCCCCGACGACAGCGCCGCCAAGACGAAGTACCAGCAGGCCTGCCTGCTCGACCTGCGCAACTACTACGCGGTCGACGCGGCCGCGAGCCTGACGCTGTCGGTCAACGCGCCGGAGACGCCACCCAAGCTCATCGTCTACGGGCATTTCGACATCCCGCAGGGCTCGAACGTCAGCGTGTCGGCGGGCCAGAGCCTGATCGATGCGCAGGGCCGGAAGCTGCCGCTCGCCGCGCCGATGGCGGTGTCGCTCAGCGCGCGGCACAAGGACTGGCAGGCGGACTTCACCCTGCCCGAGACCTTCTACGTCGAGGCGCTGCAACTGGTCGACGGCGAGATCGACATCGTCGACCCGGACGAGCCGGGCGGCAAGGCGCGCAAATACGTCACCGGAACGTGGCTGCGCTTCATCACCGACACCGGCCGCAACCTGTCGCTCGCGAAGCCACTGCCGACGATCCCGCTCCCGCTGCGCAGCTATCCGCCGATGCCGACGCTGAGCGCGCAGGGCTTCTCCGAGCTGTCCGGGACGAAGCTCACCGAGGTCAAGGCCTGGTCGCTCGACTGCACCTATCGGCATCAGTTCGCGGCACAGGACACCATGCACATCACGGCCGTGCTCAACCAGGAGCCGAAGCCGAGGCTGTTCGGGGCGATGCGCAGCCTCGACCTGCTCGACGTGCTGACCCTGTTCCAGGCGCTCTATCCGTCGATCCAGGCGACGTTCGATTCGACCCTGCGCCTGCCCGGCGGGCAGCCGCCGCTGCCGCAGGACACGGTCGACGCGATCACGAGCTTCGTTCTGCTCGTGCAATGCCTGAGCGACAACTTCCACTATGTCCCGGACGCCGCCAACATCGGCAAGCCGCCGCTCGGGAGCTCTTTCAAGCTGGTCGAGTTCTTCGCCACCGAGACGAATCCCAATCCCGATCCAGCGAAGACACCGTGGCAGGCGAACATCACACGAATCGACGGCTCGCTTACGGACGCGCCGATCCCGATCGTGGTGATCGACCAGACGCAGCCAGGCCGGTCGTCGACCGACGCGACTCTCTACACGAGCGCGGTGCAACCGGACGGCAACTACCAGTTCTTCAACGGCGACAAGCAGCCGCTGATGGCGATCGACGCGATCGGCAATGCGGACCGCTCGCTCAAGATTCGGCCGCTAGACATCGTCGACTGGCACAACGGCCGCTACTACCTGCAGATCTACCGCAACGAGGGTCTGCGACAGGAATTCCAGTACGTCACCGGCGTGGTCGCCGCCAAGGACCGGGTGCTGCCGTTCATCAGCCACACCGATGAGACGATCGATCTCATGCAGGCGGGACTGCCGGTGCTGGAATATGGACCGGGCGGACCAGCGCCGAACTCGCTCGGCGACATCCTGGCGCGGCTCTACTACGCGCTGCTCTGGGGCACGGCCGCCCAACCGCAACGGCCCGCGGGTGGCATGCGCACCGAGGTGGCGCTGACCTATCCGCTCATCCCGGGCGGGCCGGCGGGCGCGAGCCTGCCGAACGTGCGGGTGCCGATCGCGCTCCAGCTCGTGCCGACGCCGCCCTTCACGTTCTATCCGACCCCGGGTCAGGCCGTTGAGATGACCTCGGCCCTCGCCGCCCAGGTGAAGCAGTGGCTGGCGGACAATGTCGGCACCACGCTGCGGCCCGACCTCTACCAGACCGCAGGCCTCGACATGGCGATCACCATCTTCAGCAATGCCTCGGAGACGAGCCTGCCGATGATCTATCTCGACGGCCTGTACGTCGCCTGCAACAACCTGACGAACTGAGGCCGCTGGCGCCGCGACGGTCGAGCTATCCGGTGGCGTGCTCGCCGCCATATGCGCTAAGCTTGCCGCATCGTCCTTGCCGGGACGTGTCGCGATCGAGGGGGGCGACGATGCGCGCATTCACGCTATGGATCACCGCGGCCGCATGCGCCTGGTCGGTGGTCGGCTGGGCGGCCGCCGCACAGGCGGAGCCGATCAGCCCCGACGACGCCGCCAAGCACGCCGGCGAGGACGTCACGGTGTGCGGCGTGGTCGCCGGCGCGAAATACGCCGCGCAGGTCAGGGGCGGCCTCACCTTCATCGACTTCGGCAAGCCCTACCCGAACGCGGCGTTCACGGCGATGATCTTTGCCGAGAACCGCGCCAAGTTCGGCACGCCGGAGAAAGGCCTGCAAGGCAAGCAGGTGTGCGTGTCGGGCAGGATCCAGATGTTCAAGGGCAAGCCCGAGATCGTGCTGACGGATCCGAAGCAGCTGGTGGTGAAGTAGCGCACCCTTCACGCCACGCGACCCTGCGCGCACTTCGTTTCATCGCTCGCCGAATTGTTTCATCGATCACCGAGGCGTGACCGTCGCCATGTGGTGCACAAATGGGCGGCACTCATCGGCCGACGCGGAACCGCGGCGTGGCGATACGGGTTTACTCGGCGGCACACCACAACGCGGGAGGTGGCAAAGGAGATTGCCATGCCGCTGCTGTACGTCCCGCTGATCATGTATGCGAGCTGGATGGAGATGATGACTCAGCCGTTCGTCGTCGCGCGCCGTCGGGCCGACACCGAAGCGGATGAGGAGACAGAGTCCGACGCGCGCGCTGGCGCGTAGCTCGCCGGCAAGCCGCGCCATCTATCTTGGCGGCCTTCCGGCCTCGCCCAGATCCCAGTACACGCCCGCCATCATCCGCAGGCCCTCGCGCGCGATCGCGAGCGGCAGGTGCTCGTTCGGCGCATGCTGCGAGCAGCCGAGGTAGGAGTGCGGCACCCAGACGGTGGGAAGTCCGAGGCCTTCGGCGAAGATGTCGTTCGGCAGCGAGCCGCCCGCATTGGGCAGCACCGCGGTCGTCTTGTTGGTGGTGCGCGCGATCGAGGCGGCGGTCCACTTGACCCACGGGTGATCGGGATCGAGGCGGGTGGCGCGGAAAATCTCGTCGCGCCCTTGAGCGATCTGCACCATCGGAAAACCATGCCGATCGAGATGGCGGCGCAGCGCCGGGAGGATCGCGTTCGGATCGATGCCGGCGACGAAGCGGAGCTGGCCGCGCGCCCAGGCGCGCGGCGGCACGGCGTTGACGGGATTTTCGGGATTGCCGGCCGTCATCGCCAGGATCTCGAAGCAGCACCAGGCATAGACTTTCTCGGCGAGCGTCAGGCCGGGTTCGCCCCAATTGGGATCAATCACCGGATCGCCCGGGCCGGAGCGCACCTCGCAATCGGCGAGCGCGCGGCGCACGGATGCGGGAATCTCGGTCGGCACCCATTCGGGAATCCGCACCTGGCCGGTCGGGCCGACGATGCTGGCGAGCGCATGGGTGAGCTGGATCGACGGGCTCGACAGCAGCCCGCCCCAGTTTCCGGAATGATGGCCGCCCTCGCGCGCGTCGATCCACAGGTCGATCGGGAAGGCGCCGCGGCTGCCGAGATAGATGGTCGGGCGGTCGATCCCGAGACGCGGGCCGTCGGAGGCGATCAGGACGTCGGCGGTGAAGAGATCGCGGTGCTCGGCGCAGCATCTCACGCAGGCCGGCCGAGCCGGTCTCCTCGCCCATCTCGATCAGCCATCTGAGATTGAAGCCGAAGCGGCCGCGCACGGCGAGGACGGCGGCGAGCGCCGCGATATTGATGGTGTGCTGGCCCTTGTTGTCGGCGGTGCCGCGCCCGTAGTAGCGGCCGTCGGTCTCGACGAGCTGCCACGGCGAAAGCCCCGGCTTCCAGCCTGCGTCGAGGCCGCGGATCACATCGCCATGGCCGTAGACGAAGACGGTGGGGAGGTCGTCGCCCTCGCGACGCTCGCCGACCAGGAACGGCCCGCGCGCCTTGGGATGGCGCAGCACCCGGCAGGCGCATCCGAGCGCCTCCAGCGCGGGCTTCATCTCGGCGTCGACGTAGCGCGCGAGCTCGGCGGCGCGGTCGGGATTCTGGCTCTCGGTCGGGATGGCGACGCGGCGCGCGAGGTCTGACTTGAAACCGCCCGTATCGAAGTAATCGGCGGCGCGGGCGATGGCGGCGTCTCGGCTCATGGGACTCTCGATTGGCATCAGGATGGCGCATCATGCGGCCGCGCCAACGCCGATGACAAGCGACGAGACCCCTCACCGGGTCATAGGCACCCCGCGCGCGCGGTGGCGCAACTCACTGGAGAAATATCCTGAGCGCGCCGAGCAGCGCCTTCAGATCGTACTGGCCCTGGTAAACGGGCGGCGGGGCGGGGCCGCGCTTGAGCAGGGTATGGATCGCCTCCCACGCCGAGTGGACGGAGCACTCGATCGTGAAGGCTATTTCCCTCGGCACCTCGACGTACTGACCGAGGAGTTCGAGATTGGTCGCCCCCTCGATCACCGGAGGAGGCCTGTCGCTGCGGCGGCGCGGGAGCCAGATGTTGTTGACGTAGGGCAGGTAGCACGGCACGCAGATCGACGAGGCCATGATCGCGGCCAATTGCTTGTCGAGCCGCAGCTGCTTCAGCGTCTCCTCGAGGATCTCGGCGCCAGTGCATTGATCCATGCGCTTCTGCACGAATTCGCCGATGCGGTCGGGATAGAGACCGTAGCCCCACCACACGCTCGTGCCCGCCGGCTGGTCGCTGATTTCCGGCTGGTGGAAGATCGACAGCGACAGCACCCAGGGCGAGTCCTTCAGTGTCACGAGCCCGCCGAGTCCCGCCTTGCTCGCGGTCAGCGCGGCGATCTGGTTGACGAATTCGGTTCCGGTGTCGGTGACCGTGAACGTCACCCACAGCGACTCGGCTATCCGCGCCTCGCCGAAGAAAACGTCGGGCTTGCCGAAATCCGTGCGGCCGCGCGCGAGGCGCTCCCACAGCGCCCAGGACCGTCCGCTCGGCCGCGGGCTTGGCACCGCGGTCATCGATCCCGCGCAAAAATCGGCCGCTTGCGATCCGGTGATCAGGAGCACGATATCCTCCGGCGCGACCGCAACCGACGTCGTGGCGCCGCCCCGCTCATAGTCGAGCCGATCGACCATGATGCGGCCGGGCGCCGGCGCGAAGCCGACATCGCGCACGAAGGCGCCGGTGAGGAAGTTGACGCCGCGCGGGCGCAGCCACGCGACCAGCGGCTCGATGAAGAATTCGTGCTGGTTGAGCGGCGTGCGCATCACGCCCCGCATGTCCGACAGATCCGGGAACAGATACAGGAAGCGGCACATGTAGCGGCGAAACTCGATCGCGCTGTGTTGCGGCAGCGATCCCATGATGGTCGACCACAGGAACCAGAACTCGGTCGAGAAAAATTGCGGTGAGAAGAACTCGTCGATCCGCCGCCCGTCCAGCACCGCTTCCGACGTCAGCACGAGCCGCGCGAGGCGCAGCCCGTCGCCCAGGCTGAGGCCGAAACGCGGGCCATGAACGATGCCGCCGTTGCGATCGAAGATATGCGCCCTGTCCTGGTACGGCTCACCGGTATTGAAGGCGAAGAAATCGTCCGTCACCGAGATGGAGGGATTGCGCGCGGAAGGGATCGACTTGAGCAGATCGAACGTACACCGGAACTCCTTGTCGAAGACCGAGCCCGGCAGGTTGTAGCCGGTCTGCGCGCTGCCGCCGAGAAAGAACCCGCCACCCAGCAGATCGTCCGCTTCGTAGACCGTGATATCCGACCCGGACACGCCGGCGTTGCGGATCAGGAGCGCGGCCGCGGCGAGTCCGCCAAAGCCGCTACCGACGATGTGCGCCTTCATCGGTCTCCTCCGGGGACACCCTTCCGGCTCGACTTATTCTTGCACACACCAGAAGATTGGAGAAGAGCGCAACGCAACCCAGCCGCTCAGGCCCCGCTGACGCGCCCGAAATAGCCGGCTGGCCCGTGTGGTCGGGACGCCTGTCGCGGTGTCATTCCGATCCGTGCCGGCCGGACGGCGTCACATGCGCACCGGGATCGCCGGGGTCGTCCGAATCCGCCAGCTCCTCGGTGAGGAGATCGCCTTTGGCGCTGCCGCCGCGCTGCTTGATCCGCTCGCGCGCCACCTCGTGGATGCGCGCGGCGATGGCCGGCTGGCGATCCGTCAGCGAGCGCAGGTCGCGCGCGTCGAGGACGAGGAGGCTCGTGCGCGTGAGCGCGGTCGCGGTGGCGGACCGCCGCGCACGCCGCAACGCCGCCACCTCGCCGAAGAAATGGCCGGCCCCGAGGCGGACGCGCTCCTGATCGAGCGCGATCTCTACCTCGCCGGCCGCGACGAAATACATGGAATGCGCCGGGTCGCCGCGCCGCACGATCACCTCGCCGGCATCGACCTGCTGGGCGCTCAGCAATCCCATGATATCGGCGATCTCGATCGCACTCAGGCCGGCAAATACCGGCACCCGCGCGACCATGCTCCAGGTGACCACGAACTCGCGCCGATGCACCTCGTTGGCGAAGGCGGTCGCGATGATGCCGACCGGCAACCCGATCATAACCAGGCCCATGACGACCGTCGCGGAGGCGACGAGCTTGCCGAGCGGCGTTATCGGAACAACGTCGCCGAAGCCGATCGTGCTGAGCGTGCCGATCGCCCACCACATGGCGTCCGGGATGGTGCCGAACTTGTGCGGCTGGGCGTCGCGCTCGACGAGGTGCATGACGGCGGCCGACACCAGGGTCGCACCGAGCAGGATGACGAGGCAGCCGATCAGCGCGCGCCGCTCGGCATAGAGCGCCGCGAGCAACGAGCGGATACCGGGCGAGTAGCGCGCGAGCTTGAGGAAACGCACGATCCGGAAGATGAGGACGACACGCAGGTCCGCCGGCGCAACGAATGCGAGCCAGAACGGCAGGACCGCCAGCAGATCGATGACGCCGAACGGGCTCGCGATGAACTTGAGCCGCACCGCGAGCCTGGTCATGTGCCGGTAGGGCGCGTGCTCGGCCGCGACCCAGACGCGGAGCGCATATTCGATCGTGAAGACGACCAGCGAGAACAGCTCCAGCGCGAGGAACGTCGTGTGGAAACGCGTTCCGTAGGCCGGCACAGATTTGACGATCACGGCCGCGACGTTGAGGACGATCAGCGCGACGATGAACTGACCGATGATCCGGCCGAGCCGGTCGCCGACCAGGCCGTGCTCGAGGATGCCGTAGAGCCGGGAGCGCAGTTGCGCGACGGGGCGCTGGCGTGGCGGATTCATCGTCGGGTCAATTCATGGTCGCGTCTTCGGCCGCGGGGAGCGGGCCTGCGCGCACGCTCGACAGGTCTCACTCCTCCGGCGCCTCGACGATGACGCCGCTGTTCGGCTCGATCCAGATGAGGTGATCCTCGACCTTCTTGACGCCCGCGATGTTCTCGGCAGCGATCCGGATCGCCTGGCGCTCGCGCTCGTCGGTGAGCGCGCCCGACAGCTTGACCACGCCGTCCTTGACGACCACGTCGATCAGCCCGACCGGCGCCCAGGCGTGCTTGTTCAATTCGGCGAGCAGGCGCTGGCGGATGTCGGCGTCGCCGGCCGCCACCGGATGCTCGGCCAAGGCGAGGTTCGCGACCGCCCGCATCAGGTTGGCGCGCGTCACGATGCCGACCATCTTGCCGTCGCGCACCACCGGCACGCGCTTGATTTCGGTGACGTTCCATCAGGTGCACGACCCGCTCGAGCGGCGCGTCCTCGGCGACGGTGCGGACGTTGAGCGTCATCACCTCGCTGACCTTGCGGCCGCTCGCATGGGCGTATTCGGCGGCAAGCCGACCGGGGCCGAGCAGGAATTCGACGAAGCGCGAGCGCTTGCGCTCGGTGCCGGTCTCGGTGCGGCGGAGGAAATCGCCCTCGGTGACGATGCCTTGCAGGCTGCCGGCGGCGTCGACCACCGGGAGCCCGCTGATCCGGCGATCGAGCATGAGCTGCACCGCCTCGAGCACCGAGGCATCGGGCCCGATCGACACGATGTCGCGTGTCATGACATCCGATGCTTTCATGCAGGTCTCCCAATGCCGCTTGCCGCAAGGCGCCAGCATGATGGCCGAAACGGCCGAAAATCCCAAGTGGCGGAATCCCGAGTGGCGGGTCCTAAGTGTTGTCCGTCCGGCGTCCACGCGCGCGCTAGCGCCCCCGGCGTCACCCTTGTCCGGGACGGGCTTTCCACTATAGATGCCGGCCATGGGGCTGGAGAGAGTGCCGCGATGAACCGCAAGATCCTCGTCATGGGCCTGCCCGGATCGGGCAAGACCACGCTGACCCGTGCGCTCGCCCCCATGCTCAACGCGGTGGTTTTCAACAACGACGAGGTGCGCCGGAACATCAACCGCGACCTCGGCTTCTCGATGGAGGACCGGGTCGAGCAGGCGCGCCGCATGGGCTGGCTGTGCGACCGCGTGGTCGACAGCGGCGGCGTCGCCATCGCCGATTTCATCTGCCCGACCGCCGAGACTTGCGCGGCCTTCGGCGCGGCGTTCACGGTGTTCATCGACCGTATCGAGACGGGGCGGTTCGAGGACACCAACCGGGTGTTCGAGCGGCCGGAGCATTTCGACGTGCGCGTCGAGGCCGAGGGCACGCCGCAATACTGGGCGGAGCAGATCTTCCGCACGCTGCGTCCCGCCTTCGACCCCAAGCGTCCGACCGCGCTGTTCATCGGCCGCTACCAGCCGTTCCACGATGGCCATCGCCGGCTGATCGAGGAGGGTTTTCGCCGCGTCGGGCAGGTGTGCATTGCGGTGCGCGACACCCAGCACACCGACGCGAAGAACCCGCTGTCGTTCTTCGACGTGAGCCGCCGCATCGAGGCGGCGCTGCGGCCCTATGCGGGCCGCTTCGTCATCGTGCCGCTGCCCAACATCACGCACGTGTTCTACGGCCGCGACGTTGGCTACGTGGTCGAGCGGATCGTGCTCGACGAGGCGACCGAAGCGATCTCGGCGACCGCGACCCGCAAGAACGCCGGGATTGCCTGACAAGGCGGCGCATTCTGCCGTAGGGTGGGCAAAGGCGGCCCCGAACCATCGGTCGATTTGCGGCGCTTGATCCGCCGTGCCCACGTCAGCTTGCGCGGTCGCACGCGTGGGCACGGCGGATCATTTGCTTTGCCGGATTTCAAGCGCACGGGCCGCCTTTGCCCACCCTACGGCTCGCGCAGCCCTTCGTCGAACAGCCGCACGACCGGATCCAGCAGATACGAGATGACCGTGCGCTTGCCGACCACCACCTCGGCGGTGGTGGTCATGCCGGGGATCAGGCGGAAATCGCGCGGCACGTTGCGCAGCTCGAGCGGCCTGAGCGAGATGCGGGCGCGGAAGAAGGCAGGCTGGCCGTCCGGCTTGTCGGTCGGGGAGCGGGCGCCGCCCTTGTCGTCCTGGAACGAGTTCTCGGTGACGATGCGCAGGAGGCCCGAGATCGTGCCGTGGCGCTGGTAGGGCAGCGCGTCGAGCTTGACGCGCACGGGGTCGCCGATGCGCAGCCGCGCCACGTCCGCGCTGTCGATGTCGACCTCGGCCTCGATCTTGTTGCCCGCCGGCACCAGCGTGACCAGCGGCTCGGCTTCCTTGGCGACCGAGCCGATCGAGCGGTGGGCGAGCTCGAGCACGATGCCGTCGGCGGGCGCGCGCAGCACGACGAGGGAGCGGCGGCGCTCGGCGGCGGCGAGCTGCTGGGTCGCGGTCGAGATGTCCTGCTGCACGGTGGTGAGCCGCTCGCCCGCCTCGCGCACCCAGTTGTTGATGTATTTCTCCTTCTGCTCGCGCGCCGCCGCCACCTGCTGGAGCAGCTCCTTCTCCTGGTACTGCTTCTCGGCGAGCTGGTCGCTCAGGCTCAGGCGGTCGAGCTTGCTGGTGAGCAGGTTGAGCTTGGAGCCGGCCGAGAGGTTGAAGAGCTCCTGGCGCATCCCCTCGATCTGGGTAACCACTTTCAGCCGTTCCTGCAGGCCCTGCTGCGCCTCGCGGTTGGTCGACAGCGCCGCCTGGTAGCGCGCGATGTCGGCCTCCGACGAGGAGACCGCGGCCACGTATTCGGCGTGGCGATGACTGTAGACCGCGGTCTGCAGCGCGAGATATTTGGGGTCGAGCGTCTTGGCGTCGTCGTCGACCGGAAACGGATTCTGGAAGATCTCGGCTTCCAGCCGCCGCGCTTCCGCGCGCATGCTGTTGAGGCGCTCGCGGTTCGCGACCTCCTGCGACTCGGTGAAGGTCGGATCGAGGGTCGCCAGCACGGTCCCGGCCTTCACGTAGTCGCCGACGCCCACGTCGATGGTGCGGATCACCGCGGTCTCGAGCGGCTGCACCACGATCATCGGGTCGATGGTGATGAGCTTGCCGCGCGCCGTGACCACCCGGTCGACCTGGGCGAGCGAGGCCCACAGCGCCGCGGTGATGAGCAGCGCCGCGACGATGTAGATGACGCTGCGTGCGATCCAGGGCAGCGCGCGCTCCTCGATGACGGCGGCGTCTGGCTGGAACGCGACGGCGGCCTGGTCGATGCGCTTCGCCGGCGGCGTCGCGGGCTTGCGGAAGGGGACCAATCGCGCGCTCATCGGAACGACCTGCTCTGCTTGTCCCACAACAGCCGATAGGTCACGCAGCTGGCCAGCAGGCTGTCATGCGGCCCGCTGCCGACGATCTGGCCCTTGTCGAACACCAGGATGTTGTCGCAATTGCGCAGCGACGAGAGGCGATGCGAGACGATGACCGTCGTCTTGCCCTCGACGATGCGCGACATGTTGTCCTGCACGATCATCTCGCTCTCGGGGTCGAGCGCGCTGGTCGCCTCGTCGAGCAGCAGAAGGGTCGGCCGCCGCACCAGCGCGCGGGCGATGGCGAGCCGCTGGCGCTGGCCGCTGGAGAGGTTGGCGCCGCCCTCCTCCAGCGGCGTGTCGTAACCTTGCGGCAGCCGCTCGACGAACTCCTCGGCGCCGGCCTGCCGCGCCGCCCAGGCGACCTCCTCGAACGAGGCTCCGGTCTTGCCCGCCGAGATGTTGTCGCGGATGGTGCCGCGAAACAGGAAGCTCTCGGGCAGCACCACGGCCATGTGATTGCGCAGGTGGACCTTGTCGAGCTCGCGGATGTCGTAGTCGTCGATGCGGATGAGGCCGCGCTGGACCGCGTAGAGGCCCTGCAGCAGCCGCATCACGGTGCTCTTGCCCGATCCGCTGCGGCCGACGATGCCGATCGCCTGGCCGGGCTCGATCGCGAAGGTCACGCGGTCGAGCGCGGCGATCGGCGAGCTGCCGTAGTTGAAGCTCACGTCCTCGAAGGTCACCTTGCCGCGGACGGCCGGGCGCAGGCCGCGCGACATGCCGGGCTCGGACGCCGCATTCATGATGTTGCCGAGCATGCGCACCGACAGCAAGACTTCCTGGAACTCATTGATCAGCGTCGTGATCTGCACGAGCGGGCCGGTGACGCGGCCGGCGAGGATCTGGAAGGCGACGAGCGCGCCGACCGTCAGCGTGCCGGCGAAGATCGACTGGATGCCGACGAAGATCACCGCGACCATCATGCCCTTCTCGATGGTCGTGGAGGCGGCGCGCGCGAGCGTCGAGATGCGGCCGACCTCGATGCGCCGCTCGATCGCGTGCGCCGAGCTCTGGTCCCAGGCCTTCGACTGCATCGGCTCAAGGCCGAGCGCCTTGACGGTGTTGATGCCGTGGATGGCCTCGACCAGCATGGCCTGGCGCTCGCCTTCGGCGCGGTAGAGCTCGGTGAGCCGCCGGCGGAAGGTCGTCGCCAGCACGCCGATGATGGCGGCGATCAGCGAGGCGCAGAACAGGACCACCAGCGTCAGTTCCCAGCTGTAGAAGATGAGGATCGGCAGGAACACGAACAGCGCGGTTGCGTCGAGCAGGGTGAAGAGGAGACGGCCAGACAGGAACTCGCGGATGCGCTGGTCTTGCTGCATGTGCTTGGAGATGACGCCGGCGAGGTTGCGCTCGAAAAAGTCGACCGGCAGCGAGATCATCTTGCGGAAGATCGTGGTGGCGAGGCGGATGTCGATCTTGCTCGTCGCATAGAGCAGGATGAGGCCGCGCGCGTAGCCGAGCGCGGCGTCGAACAGGATCGCCAGCACGACGCCGATCGTGAGCACCACCATGGTCGCCTGCACGCGGTGCACGACGACGCGATCGATCATCAGCTGGAAGAAGATGGGGGTGGCGAGCGCCAGCACGTGCAGGGTGAGCGCCGCGACGACCACGTCGCCGAAGGCGCGGCGCTGGCGCAGGAACTCGGGGATGAACCAGCGGATGCCGAACGGCTGGGCGGCGTCGGTCAGGGCATATTTGCGCTTGATGAGGACGACGCTGCCGTCCCAGCGCTCCTCGAGGGCGGCGCGGTCCCAGAACTGGAACCCGAGCTGGGGCTCGCGCAGGTCGCGCACGACGACCTCCAGGCCCGCCTCGGTCTCGCGCAGGCCGGAGAAGACCACCGCCTCGCCGTCGCGCAGGGGCAGGATCGCGGGCAACGCCTGCCCGAGGGCGGCGATCCGGCGCCACGACAATTTCACCAGCTTGGCGGTCAGGCCGACCTTGTGGGCAACCTGGACCAGATTGGCGGGGGTCACGCGGCCGTCGCGCCCCGGGCTCGCAACCTGAAGGAGATAGGGTTCCGAAAGGTCGAGGCCATGAAAGCGCGCAATCGCGGACAGGCAGGCCAAGCCTGACATGCCGGGGGTTGCGGTGACGGCGATATTCATATGATTCCGGGAGGGGTTGGCGCGCTCAACCTCGACCCACCCTTATCCGATTATGCGGCCCGGCGTCCACCCGAATTGGCGCCGGCGATTCGCTCCCTTCGACCCCTCGGGCAGTTCCAATAAGGAACTGATCCAACAAGAGAAATGGGCTCCGAGCCAGCGGCCGTAATGCGATCCGGAAGGTCGGCTCTCGACCAGCGCGTGAACCCGTTTCAAGTCTGTTAATAACGAGTGCACCATGCCACTTTATTACCAGCAGTTGCGGAAAAGTCACAGCATGCCCTCGATTTGCTTAGTATGCTTCCCAGGGTTGGGTAGCGATCGAACGTGTTTGTGCACGCGCGCGTTGGACAGATCGGAGCCCGGGGGAAGGCATGAAACATCTCCTGATGCGCAGCATCGGGCTGATCGGATTGATGTCCGGCGCCGCGATGGCGGCGGACGTTGCCGTCCCGGTCTATAAGGCGCCGCCTCCCGTCGCGGTCGACATCTGGAACGGATTCTACGGCGGCCTCAATGCCGGCATCGGCATCGGCCGCAACACGACGAACGACACCACCGCGCTGCCGGGATTCCCGGCGCCGCAGTTCGCCAGCGGCCTCTTCCACCATTCGCCGGCGGGCGGCATCTTCGGCCTGCAGGCCGGCTGGAACTGGCACGCGGCGCCCTCCTGGGTGCTCGGCGTCGAAACCGACTGGCAGTGGTCGAACCGCACCGACACGGTCTGCACCTACGCATGCTTGCCGGCGAGCACGCCGCCGGCCCTTCTGCGCATCACCGACCAGGAATCGATGAAATGGTTTGGGACCGCGCGCGGCCGCATCGGCTGGCTCTCGCCCGGAGGCTCGCTGTGGTACGCGACGGGCGGCGTCGCCTGGGGCCGGGTCGAGGACAACTTGGCCGTGACCGGCGATACGTTCTTCGCCGTGGGCCCGACGACGACCGCGAGCTTCAGCCAGACCAAGATCGGCTGGACCGCCGGCGCCGGCATCGAGACGCCGATCGCGCCGCGCTGGACGCTGAAGGCAGAGTACCTCTACGTCGACCTCGGCAACGTCAACAACGCGTTCTCGAGCCCGCTGAGCGCTCTCGCGCAAGCGGCCTTTGCGCCCGCCACCTCTGCGGCGACCACGAACTCCGTGAGCATCCACGACCACATCGTGCGCCTCGGCGTGAACTATCACTTCGGCGCCGGCGGCGCACCGATGGCCTATGCGAGCGCCTACGAGGCGGCGCCGCGCGCGGCGAACTGGAACGGGTTCTACGGCGGCGTCAATGCGGGCGGCGCGATCGCCCACAACCCGACGAGCAATCCGTTCATCTTCTCCCCGTCGACCATTGCGTTTCCGGTCGGCGGCATCGACAGCTACACGCAGGCGCCGCTGGGCGGCGTGTTCGGCGTCCAGCTCGGCTGGAACCGGCAGGTGGCCCCGTCATGGGTGGCCGGCGTCGAGGTCGACTGGCAATGGACAAACCAGACGGATTCGGCGTGCGTCTCGCAGTGCCTGCAGCCGCCGCCGACCGTGGTGGTCACGCCGGGCTTGCCGCTCGGCGTCACGAACGATCAGGCGATCAAATGGCTCGCCACCACGCGCGGACGCTTCGGCTGGGTCGCGCCGAACGGCTCGCTCTGGTACGCGACCGGCGGCGCCGCCTGGGGCCGCGTCGAGGACACGGTCACGCTGATCGCGCAACCGCCTTTCTTCGCGGCGGGCGCGCCGATGCAGGGCGTGTTCAGTCAGAACAAGTTCGGCTGGACGATCGGTGCCGGCACCGAAATCCCGCTGTGGGACCGGTGGTCGGCGAAGGCCGAATATCTCTACGTCGACCTCGGCAAGGTGACCAACTCATTCACCAGCGCGCTCGACCCGTTCCAGGCGCCGGCCACCTCGCAGACGACGAGCAGCGTCTTCTCGGTGCACGATCACATCTTCCGCTTCGGCGTGAACTACCACTTCAACTGAGCCGATCGCTTCAGTCGAGCTGATCCGCGTCGGCACGAGTGGTCCGACCGAAGGCCGCCGCCGCATGCATGCACGGGTTGATGCGACGGGTCATCGGTCTACGGGCGATGCTGCGCCGCACACACTTGTAAACAACAAGGAAAATGCCAAGCGATCAGCTATGCGGCCGCTGCCTCGCTTTTTGCTTGCATGTCGCTTGCATGTCGCTTGCATATCGCTTGCATGTCGCGGCACGTGTCTCTTCCCATTTCCTGCTTCCGACCCGTGTTGACCGCAGGCAACAAAAAACCCGGGCCGTTTCCGGCGCCGGGCACATGGCTGCGTGTCGCATTTCGCCAATTAATGGAATTGCCGCCGGCGCTCAAGAACAATCGTAGCGAAGAACGTTCTTGACGCGAACGCGGAGTTTGGGGCGACGCCCCCTTGACCCCGACCCGCCTGCGCCAGGCGGCTACGGCGGGCAGTCCCTCTCCCGCCGCCGTCCGCCGAAGGTCCAGCGACGGTGGAACGCGGGGAGCGCGGACGCGGTGCTCGCGTTCAGCCCGTATTGGCGTGCCAATTGCTGCCGCCGGGGCTCGCCAGCGTCGTCGAGCCGGTGACGGAGGTGCCGCTCATCGTCCAGATCACGGGGGCGCCCGTGCTGGCGTTCTGGAACAGCAGATACCGGCTGGGTGCCGCCGAAGTAGTTGCCGGCGCCGACCAGCGTGAGACTCGAGCCCGCGGCCGCGAGCGTAGTCTGGCTCGTCACCGAGGTGCCGTTCATGGTCCAGATCACCGGTGCGCCCGTGCTGGTGTTCTGGAACAGGAGGTCGGCGTCGCCGTCGTGGTTGAAGTCGGCGGCGCCGACGAGCTTGAAGTTCGATCCCGGATCGGTGAGCAGCGCCGCCGCCGTGATGCTCGTGCCGTTCATCAGCCAGACCTGCGGCGTGCCGTCGGTGTTCTGGAACACGATGTCCGACTTGCCGTCGCCGTTGAAATCGGCGGCCGCCACGACGTGCCAGCTGGCGCCCGGATCGGGCAGCAGCGTCTGCGCGGTGATCGACGTGCCGTTCATCGTGTCGATCATCGGCGTGCCGTCGACGTTCTGGAACAGGATGTCCGGATGGCCGTCGCCGTTGAAATCGCCGACGGCATCCGCCGTCCAGCTCGAGCCCGGCGACGCGAGCGTCGTGGTGCTGGTGTAGGTCGTGCCGTTCATCGTCCAGATCATCGGCGCGCCGGTGCTGGTGTTCTGCCAGACGATGTCGGCATTGCCGTCGCCGTTGAAATCGCCCGAGCCGACGATGCGCCAGGCGTTCGATCCCGGCGCCGACAGCGTCCGCGCAGCCGAGACCGTCCCATTGTTGATGAGGAAGATCTGCGCGTCGCCGGACGTGGGATCGGAGGTGCCATGGCCGCGCCCGCCGCCGCCGCTGGTCGGCGGGGCGACGTCCTGGAACGCGATGTCCGACGTATGATCGCCGTTGAAGTCGTTCTTGGTGGGCACCGAGACCGTGATGGTCGTCGTCGCGCTGGCGATGTTGTTCGACGCCGCCCCGTCGTTCACGGTCCAGGTCAGCGTGCGCGTCGGATCGAGGCCCGAGTTGCTCGGGTTCGGACCGGAGCTGAAGGTGACGCTGTCGAGCACGCTCGTGTAGTTCGCGAGCGTGTCGCTGCCCGTCAGCGTCAGCGTCTCGCTGGTCGAATTGTAGCTCGCCGTGATGCTGGTGCCGGAGACGTTGGCCGCCAGCACGTCGCCATCGCCCGCGAAGGTGCCGCCGGTGAGCGCCAGCGTCGCGTTGGCGATCGTCAGGTTGTCCGGGTCGGACACCGCGGCATGCGGCGAGAGCGTGATCGTCTGGTTGAGCGGCAACGTGTCGGAGGCCGCCACCGACGCGAGCGTCGGCGGCTGATGCACCGGCGTGATGGTGACCGTGGTGGTTGCCGCGGTGCTGAGGTTGTTGGACGCGCTGCCGTCATTGAGCAACCAGACGACCTGGTGGGCAAGCACCGAGCCGTAGTCGCTCGGGTTCAGGCTCGTCGAGTTGAACGATACCGAGTTCGAGCACCGACTGGTAATGCGCGAGCGTGTCGGCGCCGCTCAGCAGAAGCGTCTCGGTGGTCGAGTTGTAGCTCGCCGTGATCGAGGTGCCCGACGTATTGGCCGTGAGCACGTCGCCGTCGCCGACGAAGGTTCCGGTCGTGATCGAGACGGTGGCGCCGGCCAGATTGAGATTGTCGGGGTCGCTGACCGAGGCGGCGTTCGACAGGACGACCGCGCCCGCGCCTTGGGTGAAGTGGGCGCCGGTCGCCACGTTCGACAGGGTCGGCGGATCGTTGACATTGGTGACGCCGATCGTCGTCGTCACGGCAGTGCTGAGGTTGTTGGAGCTGCCGCCGTTGTTGAGCACCCAGGTGACGGTGCGGGCCGGATCGGCGCCGAAGCCGGTCGGGTTCTCGCCCGCATTGAACGTGACGGTGTCGAGCACGGACTGATAGTGCGCGAGCGTGTCCGAGCCGGTGAGGATCAGCGTTTCGCTGGTCGAGTTGTAGCTCACCGTGATGTTGCCGGTCGGGACGGCGGCGAGCAGGTCGCCCGTGAAGGCGCCCGATGTGATCGACACCGTCGCGCTCACGAGGTCGAGATTGTCCGCATCCGTGACGGAGACGCTCGACGACAGCGTGACGGCCCCGCCTTCCTCGGTGAAGTGCGCGCTGGTCGCGACGTTGGAGAGCGTCGGAATCTCGTTGACGCCGGTGAGGCTGACCGTCGTGGTCGCGGCCGTGCTCAGGTTGCTCGAGCCCGAGCCGTCGTTGAGCACCCAGGTGACCTGGTGGCTGGTAACCGAGCCGAAGTCGGTCGGATTGAGGCTGGTCGAGTTGAACGAGACGGTGTCGAGCACCGACTGGTAGTGTGCCAGCGTATCCGAGCCGGAGAGGGTCAGCGTCTCGGTCGTCGAGTTGTAGCTCGCCGTGATGCTGGTGCCGGACACGTTGGCCGCGAGCACGTCGCCGTCGCCCGCAAACGTGCCGGTCGTGATCGAGACCGTCGCGCCGACAAGATCGAGATTGTCTGGATCGCTCACCGAGACGGCGTTCGACAGGACGACGGCGCCGCCGCCTTGGGTGAAGTGCGCGCCGGTCGCGACGTTCGACAGCGTCGGCGGATCGTTGACGTTGGTGACGCCGATCGTGCTCGTTACCGCCGTGCTCAGGTTGTTCGACGTCGAGCCGTCGTTGAGCACCCAGGTGACCGTGCGGCTCGGGTCGGCGCCGAAATCGGTCGGGTTCTCGCCCGCGTTGAACGTCACGGTGTCGAGGACGCTCTGGTAATGCGCGAGGGTGTCGCTGCCCGATAGAATCAGCGTCTCGCTCGTCGAGTTGTAGCTCGCCGTGATCGAAGTGCCGCTGGTCGTCGCGGCGAGCACGTCGTTCGCGAATGCACCCGAGGTGATCGAGACCGTCGCGCCGACGAGGCCGAGATTGCCAT
>CAVPGG010000091.1:0-33450 GCA_963703755.1 uncultured Pseudomonadota bacterium | reverse complement strand
CGTGTTCTGTTCCTCTACTGGTTCGGTTCGGTATACGGCACGCGCAAGGTCGGCGAGCACGAGCCCCTCGGCGCCCTCCGCGACGCCGGACAGCGTCAGCGGGCGCCCGGGCGCCAGCAGATCGGCCGGCGAACGGGATTTGGTGTTCACCTGGTTCACTCGGTCCCCTTGGTCCCTTTGGCCTCACCCCGCGCGAACGCCCGCAGCTTGGCGAAGACAGCCGTGTCGTGCTCGGCCGGCACCGGCCGTTCGCTCGTGATCCAGGCGTAGAGGTCGGGCTCCGGCTGATCGGACAGCCGCTCGAACGCGTCGAGCTCGCCCTCCGTCAACGTGCCGATCGTCGCGTCGGCAAATCGTCCCATGATCAAATCCATCTCGCGCGTGCCGCGATGCCAGGAGCGGTAGAGCAGTCGCCGCCGCCGGACATCCAGCCCCTCGCTCGATCGCGTCGTCCCGGTCATTGCGGTCTCCAAACGCCAAAAGCCCGGACGGGCCGGGCGAGGACCAGATATAGGGGTGCGGGCGCGCGCTGTCAGGTCAGCATTGACCGAGGTACCGGTATCCGGTACTGCTGCCCCGTGGACTATGAATGGATGATCAGCCCGACGAGCAACAAGACATGAGCAAGACCGGTACTACGCGGATCACGGTGAAACCTGGTGATCGTCTGCCGCGCGGCAAGACCGATTGGGTGCGCCCGCGGGCGATGACCGACGACGAGGTGATGGCCGCCGCACGCTCGGGCCCTGACGCACAGCCGCTGACCTCCGAACAGTTGGCAGGAATGCGGCGCGTGTCGCGCGTAAGAGTCCTGCGGCAGCGCCTCGACATGACCCAAGCGCAGTTCGCCGCCGCTTTCCATCTGCCGATTACGACCTTGCGTGATTGGGAGCAGCATCGCAGCACTCCCGACGCTCCGGCGCGCGCGCTCTTGCTCGCCATCGAGCGAGATCCCGAGGTGATGCGCCGGCTGCTGGGCGAGACCGCAGCGTGACCGTGTGATATGTTTGCGTCATGACACAAGAGCAGGTCGAAAAGATTCTCGATCGTGTGCTGACGTGGCCGCCTGAACGACAGGAGGATGTCGCGCACGTCGTGGAGCTCATGGAGGAGCAGCATGGCAGCCAGCTGCAACTCAGTGAGGAGCAACTTGCCGAAGTGCGCCGGCGCCGTGCCGAAAGAAATCCGAAGACCATGACGCTCGCCGAATTCAACGAGCGCCTGCGCCGACGCTACGGCGGATGAAGGTCAGCGTCCGCGAAGCCGCGGAAGAGGACCTGCATCGTATTTTCGCGTGGATCAGCGAAGCCAATCCGGTGGCCGCCGCCAAGATGGTGGCGCGAATTCGGGATCGGATCAGCTTTCTCGAGCTGGACAGCCTCACAAGCATGGGGCGCCCCGGACTCGATCCGGGGACACGAGAACTCATCGAATACCCTTACATCATCGTCTATGAAGTCCATCGCGAGCGTGGCGAGGTCGAAGTGCTTGCTATTGTGCATGGTGCGCGCGAGCGCGAAAATCCTGAAGAATAGACCGGACCCCGGCACGCAGCGCCTGCGGTAAGGAACCAGCCCGGCCGACGCATGCGCCCCGCCCTGCTCAACCCCCTGTTCGCGTCGGTCACGACCCTGCCGGGCGTTGGACCGAAGGTCGCCAAGCTGCTCGCCCGCCTGACCGGGCGCGACGACGGGGCGCGCGTCGGCGACCTGCTATTCCACCTGCCGACCGGCTCGGTCGACCGCCGCGCGCGGCCGAAGCTGCGCGACGTTCAGCCTGGGACGGTCGCGACGGTCGCGGTCACGATCGACCGGCACCGTCCGCCGCCGCCGGGGCGCGGCCGCGCGCCGTATCTCGTCTATGCGAGCGACGAGACCGGCAACCTGGTGATCACCTATTTCAGCGCGCATACGGACTACATCGCCAAGCTCCTGCCGGTCGGCGAGACGCGCTACGTGTCGGGCATGACGGCGCTCTATGACGGCATGCTGCAGATGGTGCATCCCGACCGAGTGGTCGACGAGGCGGGGCTCGCCAAGCTGCCGCTGATCGAGCCCACCTATCCGTTGACCGAGGGGCTCTTTGCCAGTCAGCTCCGCCGCGCGATCGAGGGCGGGCTCGACAAGTTGCCGACCTTGCCCGAATGGCAGGACCCGGCCTATCTGGCCCGCGCCAAGTTCCCCGGCTTCACGGACGCGCTGCGACGTTTGCATCGGCCGGAGGTTCCGGACGATATCCTTCCCGGCTCGCTCGCCTGGTCGCGGCTCGCCTATGACGAGCTGCTTGCCGGCCAGCTTGCGCTCGCGCTGACGCGCGCGCATCTGCGCCGCATCAGCGGACGGCGCACCGCCGGCGACGGGCCGGCTGCGCGACAAGATCGTCGCGGCCCTGCCGTACCGGCTCACTGCGTCGCAGGTGCAGTCGGTCGCCGACATCGTCAAGGACCTCGCCGAGCCGCATCGCATGCTGCGCCTGCTCCAGGGCGACGTCGGCTCGGGCAAGACGGTCGTCGCCCTTATCGCCTGTGCGGCCGTGATCGAGGCGGGACGGCAGGCCGCCCTCATGGCGCCGACGGAAATTCTCGCGCGCCAGCATCTCGCCACCATCGCGCCGCTAGCCGAAGCGGTCGGCCCGCGCGTCGCGCTGCTCACCGGCCGCGAGCGCGGCGCGCAGCGCGACGACGTGCTGGCGCGCCTCGCGGCCGGCGAGATCGATCTCCTGGTCGGCACCCATGCGCTGTTCCAGGACGAGGTCGCGTTCCGCGATCTCGCGCTCGCGGTGATCGACGAGCAGCATCGCTTCGGCGTGCACCAACGCCTCGCGCTCGCCCGCAAGGGCGAGGCGGTCGACATGCTGGTGATGACCGCAACGCCGATCCCGCGCACGCTGGTGCTCACTTTTTTCGGCGACATGGATGTTTCCGAGTTGCGCGAAAAGCCCGCCGGCCGCCAGCCGATCGACACGCGCACGATCCCGCTCGGCCGCATCAACGAGGTGGTCGCCGCGGTCGGTCGCGCGCTCGACGAGCGCCGTCGGGTCTATTGGGTCTGTCCACTCGTCGAGGAATCCGAGACCAGCGATCTCGCGGCCGCGCAGGATCGTTTCGCGTCGCTGCAGGAACGCTTCGGCGAGCTGGTCGGGCTCGTGCACGGCCAGATGAAGGGCGCCGACAAGGATCGCGCCATGGAGCGCTTCGCGGCGGGCGAGACACGTCTCCTGGTCGCCACCACCGTGATCGAGGTCGGCGTCGACGTGCCGGCCGCGACCGTGATGGTGATCGAGCACGCCGAGCGCTTCGGGCTCGCGCAGCTCCATCAATTGCGCGGTCGCGTCGGCCGCGGCGCCGGCCGCTCGACCTGCCTCCTGCTCTACCGCGCGCCGCTCGGCGAGACCGCAAAGGCCCGCCTCGCCATCATGCGCGAGACCGAGGACGGCTTCCGCATCGCCGAGGAGGATTTGAAACTACGCGGCGAAGGCGACGTGCTCGGCACGCGGCAAAGCGGCGAGCCCGGCTTCCGCGTCGCCCGCATCGAGACGCATCGCGATTTGCTGCAGACCGCGCGCGACGACGCGGCGCTGACGCTGACGCGCGATCCGGACCTTGAGAGCCAACGCGGCGAGGCGCTGCGCGTGCTGCTCTATCTGTTCGAGCGCGACGAGGCGATCAGGCTGCTGCGGGCGGGGTAACGTCCGTCATTGCGAGCCCTCGGGTCTCGCCTCCGGCGAGCCCAAGGATAAACTGCGCGAAGCAATCTCGTCCCACAGACGCATGCGCTTGCGAATCGAGATTGCTTCGGGGCGCTCACGCGCCCCTCGCAATGACGAGGTTTCACTCCGTCCCCGCCGTCTCCGGCTCCTTGCGCACTCCCTGCGCGGCACGCGCCGTCTCCGCCATCGCCTGCAGCTTCTTCTGCGTCTCGGGGCCGCCGTTCGGCTGGATCAGGCCTGCCGTCATGATCAGCTTGGCGGCCGCCTCGACCCGAATATCAAGCTCGATCACCTCGCGGCGCGGCACATAGAAGAAGAAGCCGGTGGTCGGGTTGGGCGTGCACGGCATGAAGGCCGAGACGTATTCGTCCTGGCGCGGCAGCCGCACCGTGATCTCGCCGCCGGGCGGCTGGGAGAGGAACACCAGCGACCACATCCCGGGCGCCGGAAACTGGACGAGGCCGACCCGGCGGAAGCTCGATCCCGACTCGGAAAAGAGCGTCTCGAACACCTGCTTGAGGCCCTTGTAGATCGAGCGCACCAGCGGCATGCGGTCGAGCAGGGTCTCGCCCGCCTCGACGAGCGTCTTGCCGACCAGGTTGGCGGTGAGGAAGCCGAGCATCGTGATGGTGAAGAACGCCACCACGAGGCCGGTCCCGGGGACGCGCCACCACAGGTAAGTCTCGGGACGGTAGGCGACCGGGATGAACGGCCGCACCAGGTCGTCGACCCAGGTGACGAACGACCAGGTGAGGTAGACCGTGATCGCCAACGGGCCCGCCACGACCAGGCCGGTGAGGAAATACGTGCGCAACCGGTAGCCGGCGCCGTGATGATGCGACGGCGTCGGCGCGAGCGCCGGGAGCACCGGCGTCGGCTCTGGCTCAGGTTCGTTCAGCATCATTTTTCTCGAGCGTCAGTTTCGTCGAGCGGCATTTTCGTCAAGCGTGATGTGCGCGATCGATGTCGCGATTGCGGGAGGCGCGCCCCGCCCCCGAGTCAGACATAATATAAGGGATAAACGTGTCAGTTTGCCAGTTGACGCGGTGCCGCGCAGGCGCCGCGTCCGCCTATTCGACCGTCACCGACTTGGCGAGGTTGCGCGGCTGGTCGACGTCGGTGCCCATGATGACAGCCGTGTGATAGGCGAGCAGCTGCACCGGGATCGCATAGACCAGCGGCGTCACGGTCGCGGGCATCTCCGGCATCGTCAGGGTGGCGAGCGATTTCACGGTCGCCTCGCGCGCGCCCTGCGCGTCGGTCAGGAGAATAATGCGGCCGCCGCGCGCCGCTACCTCCTGCATGTTCGACACGGTCTTCTCGAACACGCGATCGAACGGCGCGATGACGACCACCGGCATGGCCTCGTCGATCAGCGCGATCGGCCCGTGCTTGAGCTCGCCCGCCGCGTAGCCCTCGGCGTGGATGTAGGAGATTTCCTTGAGCTTGAGCGCGCCCTCAAGCGCCAGCGGGTAGCTGGTGCCGCGGCCGAGATAGAGGACGTCGCGCACCTTGGCGAGGTCGCGCGCCAGCCCCTCGATCGCGGGCTCGAGCGCGAGCGCCTCGGTCATGTGACGCGGCACCTCGATCAGCGCCCGCACGAGCTTGTGCTCGTCATCCGCCGAAAGCACGCCGCGGGCGCGCCCGGCCGCGATCGCGAGGCACGCGAGCGTCGCGAGCTGGCACGTGAACGCCTTGGTGGACGCAACGCCCACCTCGGGACCCGCGAGCGTCGGCATCACGACGTCGCTCTCGCGCGCGATCGTCGCGTTCGGCACGTTGACGATCGAGACGACATGCTGCTTGTGCGCGCGCGCATAGCGCAACGTCGCCAGCGTGTCGGCGGTCTCGCCCGACTGCGAGACGAACAGCGCGAGATTGCCGGGATCGAACGGCGCCTCGCGGTAGCGGAACTCCGAGGCGACGTCGATTTCCACCGGCAGCCGCGCGAAGCGCTCGAACCAATACTTGCCGATCAGCCCCGCATAGTAGGCGGTGCCGCAGGCCGAGATCGCCATGCGCCTGATCGTCTTGAAATCGAACGGCAGCTCCAGCGGCAGCTTGATGCGCCCGGCCGCCATGTCGATGTAGTGGGCGAGCGTGTGGCCGACGACCTCCGGTTGCTCGTGGATCTCCTTCGCCATGAAATGGCGGTGGTTGCCCTTGTCGATCAGGCCGGCGCTCGCGATCAGCTTGTGCACGGGTCGCGTCACCGGATGGCCGGCCGCGTTGCGCATCTCGGCGCCCTCGCGCCGCAGCACCACCCAGTCGCCGTCCTCGAGATAGCTGATGGAGTTGGCAAACGGCGACAGCGCGATCGCGTCGGAGCCCAGGAACATCTCGCCGTCGCCGTAGCCGACCGCGAGCGGCGGGCCGTGCCGGGCGCCGACCAGGAGATTCTCCTCGCCCTCGAACAGGAACGCGAGCGCGAACGCGCCGCGCAGCCGCGGCAGCGCCGCCGCGACCGCGTCGGCAGGCGTCTTGCCCTTTTTGAGCTCGCTGGTGACGAGGTGCGCTATGACCTCGGTGTCGGTCTCGCTCGAGAAGACCGCGCCGTCGGCGGTCAGCGTCTCGCGCAGCTCGTTGAAGTTCTCGATGATGCCGTTGTGCACGACCGCGACCCGCTCGGTCGCGTGCGGATGGGCGTTGTTCTCGTTCGGGCCGCCATGGGTTGCCCAGCGGGTATGGCCGATGCCGATGGTACCGCCGAGCGGCTCGCGGTCGAGCCGCCGCTCCAGATTCTTGAGCTTGCCCTCGGCCCGCCGGCGGGTCAGATGGCCGCCTTCGAGGGTGGCGACCCCGGCCGAGTCATAGCCGCGGTATTCGAGGCGCTTGAGCGCATCCACCATCAGGGGCGCGACCGGTTCGCGACCCAGAATGCCGACGATTCCGCACATGCGCTAAGCTCCCCCTCGCTTGCCTGGCTAGGGAAATCGTTTAAGTGATTATTACAACCTTATGAAATCACCAAGTATTTCGCCGCTGTGCGCTTCGTGATAATCGCCGCTAAGCGCTTATTCGCCCTTATGTTTGCCTGCCGAACGCAACGCACGCAAGCGCGCGGCCCAACCTTGCTTAATGACTTGCTGGGCGCGGCCGACCGCCAGCGCGTCCGCCGGCACGTCGCGGGTGATCACCGATCCGGACCCCACATAGGCGCCGTTGCCGATCTTCACCGGGGCGACCAGGGCCGAGTTCGAGCCGATGAAAGCCCCCTCGCCGATGTCGGTCGTATGTTTGGCGGTGCCGTCGTAGTTGCAGGTGATGGTGCCGGCGCCGATGTTGGCGCCCGCCCCGATCCGGCTGTCGCCAATATAGCTCAGGTGATTGGCGCGCACCCCGGCGGCGATATCGGCCTCCTTCACCTCGACGAAATTCCCGATCCGCACGTCCGGGCCGAGCCGCGCGCCCGGCCGCAGCCGCGCATAGGGGCCGACCGTGGTCCCCTTTCCCACATGCGCGCCTTCGAGATGCGAGAAGGAGCGGATGATCGCCCCCTCCTCGACCGTGACGCCCGGCCCGAACACCACAAAGGGCTCGATCGTCACGTCGCGGGCGAGCTTCGTGTCGGCCGCGAGATGCACGGTCTCGGGCGCCACCATGGTGACGCCCGCCTCGTGCGCGGCGGCGCGCAGGCGACGCTGCAGCACGGCTTCGGCTTCCGCGAGCTGGGCCTGTGAGTTGATCCCGCGCACCTCATCCTCCTCGGTTTCGATCGCGACCGCATCGAGCCGCATGTCGCGCGCGATCGCGACCGCGTCGGTCAGGTAGAACTCGCGCTTGGCGTTGCGATCCTCGATGCGATCCAGGATCGCGAGCGCCACGTCGCCGCGCAGCGCCATCAATCCGGCATTGCACAGCGTGATGGCGCGCTCATCCGCGCTCGCATCCTTCTCCTCGCGAATGGCGATCACCTGCTCGCCCCGCATGATCAGCCGCCCGTATCCGGTCGGATCGGACGGACGGAACCCGAGCACCGCGACGGCCTTGCCTTGCGCCAGCGGCTCGCGCAGGCGGGCGAACGTCTCGGCGCGCACCAATGGCGTATCGGCGAACACGACCAGAACATCGTCGGCCCCGCCGCACAGCGCGAGCCGCGCCGCCAGCACCGCATGGGCGGTGCCGCGCCGCTCGGCCTGCACGAAGATCGTCGCCCCCGGGAGCGCCGCCCGCACCGCCGCGGCCACCTTATCCTGGCCCGGGCCGATCACCACCGCGGCTTGCCCCGCGATTTCCCGCACGGTCGCAAGCACATGGCCCAGCAACGTCCGCCCGCCGATCGCATGCAGCACCTTGGGGCGCGACGAGCGCATGCGCGTGCCCTCGCCGGCCGCAAGTATGATGGTAAGGCACGTCCTGGCAGCCACGGCAGTCGGCCTCGTTAATTTGCCTTAAATTTCACTCTCGACCAAATCGCCGCGCCGTCATAACCTGCGGGCACAGAATGGAAAAGGCGGGGACCGCAGGACGCGGGACGAGGCAGGCGGGTGGCGGCGCTTTCTGCTAGCCTCCCGGCACCGGTGTTTGGCCGATTCGGCCACGCATATTGCGCACGGTGAGCCATGGCCCGCTACCCAGACGACGACGATGAGGGTCATATCGATATGCGTCCGCTATTGCGTTTAACGATGTGGGGCGTCTGCGCGGTCGTGGCCGTCGGCGCCACGGTCCTGGCCGGCCGCACCGACGTGGGCAATGCCCGGGCCCGGGTCGCGCTCGCGACATTGCGCAATGCGCCGGTCGATCTCGTGACCCATCCCAGCAATTTGCTGGCGTCACAACCGAGCGGCCCGGACGAGAACGAGCAGCGCCTCGCCGAGCAGGTGCGGACCCTGACGGCCGATCGCGACCGCCTGGCCGAACGGGTGGCGGCGCTCGAGCACAATCTCACCGACCTGACCGGCTCGATTCCACGGACGCCCGCGACCACCGCCGCCGCACCCAATCCGCCGCCGGAGACCAAGGCCCCTGAGGCGCCGGCTCCGGTCGCCGAGCCGAAGGTGCCGCCGATCAATTTCAGCAGCACCAAGGGCGACGACACGCACGCCATGCCGGCCGCGCAACCCGCGCCGCCGCAACCCGGCGTCGGCCAGCCCGCCGACGTCCCGCTGCCGCGCCCCGGCCCGCTCGCGACCATCCAGTCCTATGTCAATTCAACCACGGCGGCGCCGGGCACGCCGCAGACCCGCCTCGCCGCGGCCAATCCAGACCCGCCGACGGCGGCCGCCGGCAGCTACGCGATCGACCTTGGCTCCGGGACCAACGTGAATACGCTGCGGGCGCATTGGGGATCGGTGAAGCAGGCGCACGGTGCGATCCTCGAAGGCCTGCAGCCGCTGGTGTCGGTGCGGCAAAGCTCGCGGCCGGGCTTTACTGATTTCCACCTGATCGCCGGCCCGCTCGCCGATGCGGATGCGGCGACCCGGCTGTGCGCGGCGCTCACCTCGGTCCGCGTGGCCTGCCGGCCCTCCACCTTCAACGGCCAGCGCCTCGACCTGCGCTGATCGCCGCGACGCCAAGCAAGACGCCAAGTCAGACACCATGACGCGCCGGTTCGTTCCGACCGCCCGCCAGACCAACTGGCTTATCTGCATCGGCTTCCTGTCGGTCGGCTACGCGATGTACCTGCGCTACCGGGCGCTGGAATTCTCCGACGTTTCGCTCGCCTGCCAGGCCGGGCTGCAGACGTGGCTGTGCGCCATATTCCGCCTCGTCATCGTGATGTTCAATCACTGGGTGTTCGGCGCGGTCGCGCTCGGCGCGGCCGTCATCCATCTGCTGCGGCCGTCCTTGCCGATCTTCGCGATCTCGCTCGCGGCGGCCGGCTTCGGCATGGTGCTGCACAACCCGGCGCTCTCGGCGCTCGCCGGCGCGCTCCTCGTCGTCAGCCTGGCGCGACCCGCACCCGAGCCAGAGTGAGCGCCAGCATCAGCAGGCCGGCGCACGTCATCAGCGCCTGCCAGTTGGCGAACGTCTCGTTGATCGCGATGTAGACCGCCGCGCCGGCGAGCACCGCGGCGGCAAGCTTTTCGGCCGCCGGCCGTACGCCCTTGTCGCGCGGCAGCCACACCGCGAGCACGAGAAACGGCGCCGCGGCCGCGAGCAGCGGCGCGAACGGAAAGTCCACGTAGCGCGGGTCGAACACCAGCATCAGGGCGATCTGCAGCGCCAGCACGGTCAGCACCACGCGCGCGGCGCCCGCAACGCCCGCGATCGGGGCGCAGGGGCGCTCGCCGCGCCGGCCGAGGATCGCGCCGAAACCCGGCGCCGGCACGCTGACGACGAGGCTTGCGGCCGCGGCCACCGGCGCCACCAGCGCGACCACAAGCCAAGCGATCCCCAGCATCCATCCGCCGAGCCCCAAGCTCTCGGTCGCGACATTGGCCCAGGCCCAGCCGATCATGGTGCCCGCGACCGTCGCGATCACGGCCGCCCCGACCCAGCGGTCTGTCGGCGGCACGATGCCGCGTCGCCGCGCCAGCGCCCCGGCCACGGCAAACACCACGATCGCAAGCCCCACGCCGCCGGCCGCCTGCCAGCGCCAGCCCGGATGGTTGGAGACCGGCGCGCCGAGCGCATATTTCGGCACGCGCGCATAGGCGTCCAGCACTCCCCAGTAGCCGCCGACCGTCCCCTCGAGCGCGCGCTTCCACGGCTGGTCGAACGCCTCGATGACGTTCGCCCGGTAGTGGCCCGCGCGCGCATTGGCGGTGACCTCCTGCAGGAAACGCGCCTCGTTCGCGGGCGACGGCAGCGCCCCCTCGCGCATGCGTCCGGCGCTCGGCCAGCCGACCTCGCCGATCACCACCTCCTTGCCGGGAAAGCGTGCGACCATCTGCCGGCGGATCGCCTCCACGTGGGCGGCGGCCTTGTCGGCCGGGATCGGAAAGTCCTCCCAATAGGGCAGCATGTGTACGGTGACGAAATCGACCGCGTTGGCGAGGTCCGGATTGCGATTCCAGAACTCCCACACATCCGCATAGGTGACCGGGCACGGCACCGCCGCCTTCACGTCGCGGATGATGGCCGCGAGGTCGACCGCCGACATGTCCCCGCGCAGCAAGACCTCGTTGCCGACCACGACCGACGTGACCGTGTCCGGGTAGCGCCTGGCGAGCGCGACGGCGGTATCGATCTGCGCGCGCGTGCGTGCCTTTTCGGGACTGACCCAAATCCCCTGCATGACTTTCATGCCGAGCCGCTGCGCGATACCGGCGATCTGGTCGTCGCCGTGCTCGGTCGAGTAGGTGCGCACGCAATCGGTGAACTGTTTGAGCCGGATGAGATCGGCCTCGATATTCTTTGGGTCCACCCAGGTGCTGTCGTCGAGCGGGTTCTGGTCCGCACCGTATGGCGCATAGGACACGCACTGCAGCTTGGCGTCGCCGCCCGGCGCAAGCGGCGGCATCGGGATCGGCTGGCCGAGCCACCACCATGCCGCGACGATCGCGGCGGCGCTCGCCGCCAGCAAGCCAAGGGGCAGTTGGGGCAGTCTCATCGCCAGTTCATCGCGGGTTCAGGAACGAAGGGGTAGATGAGCAGAAGGAATTATCGTGCTCACGCCATGACGCCAAGCCCTACCGCACCAAACCCTCCCGCACCGCGCCTTTCGGCCGGCCGCGCGCCTTTTCTTAAACAAGGCCACGGCCCGCGCTGGACAAGACGGCCGCCGCCGTTGCATGTGAGGCACCCGTCGACCGGCGGCACGCCGCATTGCCGGCCCAATCGGGTGGTGAGGACACGGGCGGCGAACACTAACCACAGCCGGGGCATGTCATTGTCGAGTTTGCGTAGCATCGTTGTCCTCGTCGTCGCCGGTTTCCTGGCCAGTGTCGGGTCTCCGACCTTCGCGCAGGCTCCGGCTGACAATAAGACCCCGGATCAGCAGAAGGCCGAGAACAAGAGCGAGGCCGCGCATCTGGCCGACGTTGCCCGCCAGGTGCAGGGGGCGGCCGGCTCGCCGGAATGCGCGCATCTCGGCGAAAATGCCATCTCGCTCATGATGCGCAACGATCTCGACACCGCCTTCCGCCACATCGACCTGTACGACCGCTTCGGCTGTCCGGGTGCCCACGTCCAGACGAGCTTCCGCTGCGCGCTGCGCATCGGCATGCCGGTCTCGAAGGATGGCACCAGCCTGGAAAGCCTCGTTCGGACGTGCTGGGTCAATCCCGCCGCGACAAGCGTCGCCCCCCCGGCGGCCGCGCCGGCCACCGCGACCGCGCCGGCAAATCCACCCGCGACTGCCGGAACCGGCGCGCGCTGAGCGCGTTTCTCTCGTGCACTCAATCTGCAGCTCTTCCCGCGAGATTTTTATGATCCGGCAGCACTACTGCCATTGATTTGCCATGTGAGCGGAATACATGAATGGATGCCTCTCCCGGGAAGTGTTGTTGGATGACGACGCCCCCCGGTCGGGCCTAGGGGACAGGCCCGGGTCCGCGCTCTCCCGCCCCATACGGTTCTGAGTCAATGCGCTCCGTCGCAGCTGTGGTCGCGCTTGCAGCGTGCCTGCATGCGGGTCTGTGGGTGTCGCTTCGTTCCACCGGCACGCCCCCGCCGATCAACTCATTTGCCAGTGTTTCCTATTCGCCGTTCGAAGGTAAGCGCGACAACGCGGATGCGGCGCCGATCCCGACGCCCGCCCAGGTCCGCGCCGACCTCACCGCGATCCGCGCCTTCGCGCCCAAGATTCGCACCTACCGGTCGACCCGCGGCATGGAGGTCGTTCCGGCGATCGCGGCCGAGCTCGACATGAAGGTGACGCTCGGCATCTACCTCGACACCAACCTTACCCGCGATGGGGACTACGACCTCGTACCCGATCCGGATAGTCCGAACGATCCGGACAAGCGCATCACCCGCAACGAGCTGGAAATCCGCACCGGGCTCAAGCTCGCCCGCCGCTATGCGGGCACCATCAGTGCGGTCGTGGTCGGCAACGAGACCACGCTCCGCCGCTCGATGGTCGCGGCCGGCGAGGCCGACGAGGCATACGACGCGTTCATCCATCCAAACACCCACGAGGACCCGAAGACGCATCAGAAGGTGACGTATGCGGACTTCCGCTCCGCCTTGAAAGCGATCAAGCAGGAATGGGAAGATGGGCTGCGCTGGGAATCCGCCAAGCAGAACCGGCCCGTCGAAGACATCAAGGCCGAGTGGAACGTCGACGAGCTCACCAAGGTGATCCAGCGGGTCAAGCGTCAGCTTCCGCAGGACGTGCGGGTGACGACCGGCGAGACCTGGGATATCTGGGTCAAGTATCCCAAGCTCGCCAATCCGGTGGACTTCGTCGGCGCGCACATCCTGCCGTACTGGGGCGAGATTCCCTATCGGAACGCTATCGACGACACGCTCACGACGTATTACGACAAGCTGCAGAAGGTGCTGCGCGGCAAACCGATCGTCATCGCCGAGTTCGGCTGGCCGAGCGCCGGCTATAACCGCGGCGGCGCCGAGCCCGGCGAAATCGAGCAGGCGACGGTGCTGCGCGAGTTCGTGACGCAGGCCGAGCGACTGGGCATCGAGTACAACATCATCGAGGCCTACGATCAGCCGTGGAAGTCCGCCGAGGGAAGCGTCGGCGCCTACTGGGGCGTGCTCGACACGTCGCGCCACGCCAAGTTCACCCTCGACGGCCCGATCGGCATCGCCGACTACTGGAAGATCGCGGCGCTCGCGGTCGCGATCGGGTTCCTCGTCTCGCTGCCGATCCTCGGGATCGCCGGCGCCACCTTGCGCCAGTCGACCATGCTGGTGATTGCCTCGCACGCCGTCGGCGCCTGGGCCGCCACGGTCTTCAGCTACTGGAACGGCCACTATTTCGTAGTCGGCGCCGGCATTGCGCTCGGCGCCGGCCTCGCGCTGCTGGTCCCGCTGATCCTGATCGCGCTCGCGCGCGTGCAGGAAATCGCCACCATCCTGTTCGGACCGGCGCCGACGCGCCTGCTCGCGACCACGGCCGCCGCCGCGCCCGCCGATGCGCCGAAGGTGTCGATCCACATTCCGGCGCACATGGAGCCGCCCGCGATGCTGCGGCAGACGCTCGAAGCGGTTGCCCGGCTCGACTATCCGAATTTCGAATGCGTGATCGTCATCAACAACACGCCTGATGCGGCCTACTGGCAGCCGATCGAGGCGCTGTGCGCGGAACTCGGCCCCCGTTTCAAGTTCGTGAATGTCGAGAAGCTCGCGGGCTTCAAGGCCGGCGCCTTGCGGATGGCGCTGACGCACACCGCGCCCGATGCCGAGGTCATCGGCGTGATCGACGCCGACTATGTGGTCCATCCCGACTGGCTCAAGGACGTGGTGCCGGCGTTCGCGAATCCGAAAGTCGGCCTGATCCAGGCGCCGCAGGACCATCGCGACGAGACGACGCCGCTGCATTGGGCGATGAACGGCGAGTATGCCGGCTTTTTCGACATCGGCATGGTCCAGCGCAACGAGCAGAACGCGATCATCGTGCACGGCACCATGTGCCTGATCCGCCGCGCCGCCCTCGACGCCGCCGGCGGCTGGTCGAGCGACACGATCTGCGAGGACACCGACCTCGGCCTCACCGTCATCGAGAAGGGCTGGCTCACGCTTTACACGCGCCGCCGCTACGGGCATGGCCTGCTGCCCGACACCTTCGAGGCCTACAAGAAGCAGCGTCACCGCTGGGCCTATGGCGGCCTGCAGATCATGCGCAAGCACTGGCGCCGCTTCATCCCCGGCAAGAGCCACCTCACCCGCGACCAGAAGCGCGAGTTCGCCGTCGGCTGGCTCAATTGGCTCGGCGCCGAGAGCATTGGCGTCGTGGTCGCGATCCTCAACCTGATCTGGGTGCCGGTCGTCGCCTTCGCCAGCATGGCGATCCCCGATAAGGTCCTGACCCTGCCGATCATCGTCGCGTTCGGGGTGTCGGTCGCGCATTTCGTCACGCTCTATCGCAGCCGCGTCGCCATCCCGCCGCGCCAGATGGCGGCCGCGATGATCGCCGCCATGTCGATGCAATGGACCGTGGCGCGCGCCGTCGCCTACGGGATCGTGACCGAGCACCTGCCGTTCGTGCGCACCGCCAAGGGCGGCCATGCGCGCAAGAAGCGCCTCACCTTCCCGGCCTTCTACGAGGCGCTGCTGGGCGTGCTGCTGATCGCCGGCGCGATCACGGTATTCGCCACCAATTATTCGCGCGTGCGCGAGATCAACCTGTTCGGCGCCGTGCTGATCGTGCAGAGCCTGCCGTTCCTCGCCGCCGCCGCGCTCGCGCTGTTCGAGGAAACACGCTTCAACAGCTTCGCGTTCTGGAACGACGCCCAGGCGCGCCTCGTCGCCGGCGTTGCGGCGCTACGGCTGCGCGTCGCCCCGCTGATGGCGCTGCGGCTGCGCCGCGCCACGGTGCGGCCGACGGCCGCGCCGATCCAGAACCAGGTCGAGGCCACGCAGTAGCGTCATTCACCCCGGCATCGCGGTCTCGACCAGGCGCGCCCAGTAGGACGTGCCGACCGGGATGGCCTCGTCGTTGAAATCGTAGGCCGGGTGATGCAGGCCGGCGGTGTCGCCGTTGCCCATGAAGATGAAGGCGCCGGGCCGCGCCTGCAGCATGTAGGAGAAATCCTCCGCGCCCATGACGGGCGGCGCCGACGTGTCGACCCGCTCGCGTCCGACGATCTCGCCCGCGACCGCGGCCGCGAACCCGGTCTCCCGCTCGTGATTCTCCAGCACCGGATAGCCGTGGTTATAGGTGAGCTTCGCGGTTGCGCCGTAGAGCCGCGCCGTGCCTTCCACCACCTCGTGCAGGCGCTTCTCCATGAGCGCGCGCACCTCCGGCAGCATGGCGCGCACCGTGCCGCGTAGCTTGGCGGTCTGCGGCAGCACGTTCTCGGCGTGACCGGCCTGGAAAACGCAGATCGAGACGACCGCCGCATGCAGCGGGTTGACGTTGCGCGAGACGATCGACTGCACCGCGTTGACGATCTGCGATCCGACCAGCACCGAGTTCGATCGCCATATGCGGCTTCGCCGCATGGCTGCCCTTGCCTTCGATGTCGATGTCGATGGCATCGGCCGAGGCCATCGCGGGCCCGGAGCGGATCGCGAAGGCGCCGATCGGCATGCCGGGATGGTTGTGCATGCCGTAGACCTCCTCGATGCCGAAACGATCCATCAGCCCGTCCTCGAGCATCGCGAGCGCGCCGGCGCCGCCCTCCTCGGCGGGCTGGAAGATCATCACCGCGGTGCCGGCGAAGTTGCGCGTCTCGGACAAGTACTTTGCGGCGCCGAGCAGCATGGCGGTGTGGCCGTCATGGCCGCAGGCGTGCATCTTGCCCGGGACGGTCGATTTGTAAGGGACGTTGGTCGCCTCCTCGATCGGCAGCGCGTCCATGTCGGCGCGCAGACCGACCACGCGGCGGCTGCCCGTGCCTTGCCGGTTGCCGCGGATCACCCCGACCACCCCGGTGCGGCCGATGCCCGTCACCACCTCGTCGCAGCCGAACGACTTGAGCTTGTCGGCGACGGTCGCGGCGGTGCGGTGCACCTCGTATTTAAGCTCGGGATGCGCGTGAATGTCGTGTCGCCATTGCGTGATCTCGGCATGCAGGTCGGACAGGCGGTTGACGATCGGCATCGGCGAGCTCCTTGCGTATCCGGGCGGGCACCATAGGGGACGTAGACCCAAACTTAGCAGACCGCGGGCGGTTTGGCGAAACTGGCGTGCCCTGCCCCATCCGCCGCGTCCGCCGATGGACTCGCGGTGCGTCCGGACGATAGGTTCCGCCCCATGCAGGACGCGCCTCGACTGATCTTCGATATCGGCTTCAACAACGGAGACGATACGGCCCACTACCTCGCGCGCGGAATTCGAGGTGCTCGCCGTCGAGGCCAACCCCGAGCTGGTCGAGGCCGGGCGCAAGCGCTTCGCCGATGCCATCGCGGCCGGCAAGCTGCGGCTCCTCGGCGTCGGCATCGGCGCTGCGGCGGGCAGCGCGGAATTCTACGTCAACCGCACGGAGGACAAATGGTCGAGCTTCGTGCCCGAGCTCGGCCAGCGCGGCGGCAGCTTCTCGACCGTCGCGGTGCCGATCACGACGCTGTCGGCGCTGTTCGCCGACTACGGCACGCCCTTCTACGTCAAGATCGACGTTGAGGGCTACGAATGGATCTGCCTCAAGGACCTCACGGCGAGGCCGCAATACGTGTCCGTCGAGGCGCACCATCTCGAATACCTGGCGCTGCTCTACACAAAGGGCTACCGCCAGTTCAAGGTCGTCAACCAGAACGCCCATGCGGGCTTTCCGCCCGGCGCCTCCGGCCCGGTGAGCGATACGATCACCGACTGGGATAGCCTCGAGACCGCCGCCTACGACTGGCTGCACGTGCGGCTCGACCGCGCCCGCCGCAGCTCGCTCGCGCACGGCTGGTACGACTTCCACGCCCGGCTCGGCGGCGAGGAACTCGCGAGCGGCCACGCCAAGGCGCCGCTGCGCTTCCGCCAAACCCGCCACGCCTACTGGTGGACGCGCGCACGGCTGAGCGCGCTGGTCAAATCGCTAACCGGCTACGAGCGCAAGCGACCGCCGCCAGGCTGAGCGCGCGGGACGCCGCTAACTCTCGAATTTCCCACGACAATCCAGCGGGCGCCGATCGTCGCCCCTTGAATCCGTCACAAGCGCCTGATAGGCCACCCGCCACGAGCGCGTAGCTCAGTCGGTAGAGCACCTGACTTTTAATCAGGTGGTCGTGGGTTCGAGTCCCCACGCGCTCACCAAGCATAAAACTTTTTGCGTCCAAACCGGCCGGATTTGCGGTGCCGGACACACGAGCTATTTTGTGCTCAAGATCCACCGTGCACACACGAGTGTCACGTACTTCACGGCTTCGGCGAAGAGCGCATACTGGCGCGCTGCGGCAGGAGAACCTGAGGATGGTCGGTCATCTTGTGAAGACGTTCGTGGCTGCCCTGTGGATCGCGGCACTGTCCCTCGTCACCGTGACGGCGGCGGTGTTTCCGGACAGGCCCATCAAGATCGTCGTGCCGTTCACGGCGGGCGGCGCCGTCGATGTGGTCGACACGCATTCTCGCTCCCAAGCTAAGCGATCTGTTCGGTCAACCGGTCATCATCGAGAACCGCGGCGGCGCGGGCGGGATGGTGGGTGCGGCGCTGGTCGCGAAGGCGTCGGCCGACGGCTACACGCTGCTGGTCGGGACCGTGAGCACGCATGGGACCAACGTGAGCGTCCACACAAATCTCGAATACGATCCGGTGCGCGATTTCGCGCCGATCGTGCTCGTTTCCCAGTCGCCGCTGATGATGGTGGCGCGTCGGAATTTGCCGGCGCACTCGGTCAGCGAGTTCATCGCGCTGGCGCGCCGGGAGCCCGGCAAGCTCAGCTACGGATCCTACGGCGTGGGCAGCATCAACCAGTTCGCCGCCGAGCTGTTCAACATGATGGCGCAGACGCAGACGAACCACGTGCCCTACCGTGGCTCGGCGCCGGCGCTCACCGATCTCATGAGCGGACAGATCGACTATATTTTCGACGGCGTTTCGACATCGATGGGGCATGTGAGGTCGGGAACGATCCGGCTTCTCGGCATTGCCAGCCTGGCGCGCACGCCGGTCATGGCGGAAGCGCCGACGATCGCCGAATCCGGCCTGCCCGGCTTCGACGTGCCGGTGTGGTTCGGCCTGTTCGCGCCGGCCGGAACCGACCCGACAATCGTCGACGCCATCAACAAGGCGACGAATGCGGCCCTCGCCATGCCGGACGTGAAGGAAAGCTTCGCCAGGCTCGGCTTCGAGCCGGCCGGCGGTTCTGCGGACGTCCTCGCCAGGAAGATGGCGACGGAAATCGAAAAATGGCGGGGCCTCGCGCGTGAGAGGCACATCTCCGTCACGCCATGACGACAACGAGAGAGTGGTCGTAATGCCCGACGCAAACCGCCAGATGCACCTCGGCCTGTTCTGGCTCGGCACCGGCAACCATTCCGCCGGTTGGCGCCACGAGGGCGCTGCCGCGAGCAATGCCAGCTGGCCGGTCGTCCTGCACGGCGCGCAGATCGCCGAACGCGGCAAGTTCGACCTGTTCTTCATTTCCGATTCGGTGATCATGGACCCGGGCGATCACCCATCGTTCGTGTCGCGCTTCGAGCCGACCACGCTGATCGCGGCCTTGAGCGCCGCGACCCGGCATGTCGGGCTCGGCGCAACGGTCTCGATCAGCTTCAGCGAGCCCTACGTGGTCGCCCGCACCTTCGCGACCCTGCACCACATCAGCGGCGGCCGCGCCGCCTGGAATATCGTCACCAGCACGCATAACGCGGCCGCGTTCAACTTCGGACGGGAGCGGCTCGCCGAGCACGACCTGCGCTACGAGATGGCCAACGAGTTCGTCGACGTTGTGAAGGGCCTGTGGAGCACCTGGGACGAAGGCGCCGTGATCGCCGACAAGGCGACGGGCGTCTTTCTCGACAAGTCGAAGGTGCGTCCGCTCGACCACAAGGGACGGTTCTATTCGGTCAAGGGCCCGCTCAACATCGAGCGCAGCCCGCACGGGTTTCCGCTGATCGTGCAGGCCGGGGGCTCGCCGCCCGGACAGGACCTTTCGGCACGGACCGCCGATCTCGTCTTCTCGGTCGTCAATGGCGACAAGGCATCGGCCAAGGTCGCGTACGACGGATTGAAGCAGCGCGCCATCAAGTACGGTCGCGACCCCGCGCATGTGCCGGTCCTGCCCGGCGTCATGCCGATCATCGGCGCGACCAACGAGGACGCCAAGGCGCAGCTCGACACGCTGCAGGGCTGGCTGTCGCCGACCAACGCCTTGACGCTGGTGTCGCAGCGCCTCGGCCATGACATCTCCGGCTTCCCGCTCGACGGTCCGGTGCCCGACCTGCCGGCGACCACCGAGCGCGGCCAGGCCTTCTCCCGAGTGCTGCTCGACATGGCGCGGCGCGAGAACATGACGCTGCGCGACCTCTACAACATCACGGCCGCGGCGCGCGGCCATTGGGTCATCTACGGGACACCAAAGCGGATCGCCGATATCCTGGAGGAATGGTTCTGCGGCGGGTTGGCCGACGGCTTCATCGTCATGCCGGCCTATTTCCCGGGCGCCTTCGACGATTTCGTCAATCTCGTCGTGCCCGAGCTGCAACGGCGCGGCCTCTACCGGAAGGACTACAGCGGCGCGACATTGCGCCATCATCTCGGCTCTCGCTGCCGCGTGCGGATGCCGACGGGTTAGCGGTCGCGGGCCATTAGGGCGATAGCAAACTCGATCGGCAAGCGCATGTGTTCGTGGCGCGAGATTCCTTCGGCCCGCTACGGGGGCCTCGCAATGACGAGGACCCTCACGTCGCCAGCCACTGCGTCCACCGTTCGCGGATTTGCGCGAGGCGCGGCGCGATCCAGGCGGCGTCGTGGGTGAACGCGACCTTCTCGTTGTCCGGCCAGGCCGGCGTCTGGCGCAGGCGCGCCTCGCTCATCAGCGCGCGCGCCCCCGGATTGGCCGGCCCGTAGGGCAGCAGCATCGCAAAGTCGGCCTGCGGCTTCGCCTGGGCGACGAAGTTGCAGAACGCCCAGGCCGCCGGCGCGTTCGGGTTGCCCTTCGGGATCTGCAGGTTGGCGTAATAGATCTCCGCCTCGTTCCACACGATCTCGACCGGCACGTGGTCGTCGATCAGGTCGATCGCCCGCGCACTCCACATGGCGATCATGTCGACCTCGCCGTCGCGGATGAGCTGTTGCGACTGCGAGCCGTCGCGCCACCAGGTTTTGATGTGCGGCTTGATCTCGTCCATCTTGCGGAAGGCGCGATCGATGTCCATCGGATAGAGCTTGTCCTTCGGCACGCCGTCGGCGAGCAGCGCGAAGGCAAGGCACGTGAACGAGCGGTCGAACAGGCAGCGCGGGCCGGGAAACTTCTTCACGTCCCAGAAATCCGCCCAGCTCTGCGGCCCGCCGTTCGGAAACTTGTCCTTGCGATAAACCAGGTTGGTGCCGAGCGAATAGCTTGTGATGCAATAGTCGCGCACCATCTTGGGCGGCAGCTGGTCGGTCTTCGCCGCCGTCTTGTCGACCTTCTCGAGCAGGCCTTCGAGCACGGCTTGCGCGTACTCAACGTCGCCGAGGTTGATCACGTCCCATTCGTAATTGTGCGTCTGCACCTCGGCCTTGAGCTTGGCGAACGAGACGCCCGGCACGGTCTTGATCGCGATGCCGGTCTGCGCCGTGAACGGATCGAAGAACGCCTTGCGCCACGACTTCTCCCATACCCCGCCATAGGAGTTGACGTAGACGATCTTGCTCGCTGCGCGGGCGCCGCGCACAAGCGGAGCCGCCGCCATCGCGCCGGCCGCGAGCGCCAGCATCTTGCGGCGTGACAGTCGACGGATCATCGCCCTCCCGCTCCTTGCTTTCTTGTCGCTTGCAACTTTCCGCTCATGTTACATGATCCCCGACACAGGGAAAGCTGCGCACATGCAGACGACCGGGGGGAGCGCGGATTCGCGCGACGGTTTTGCCGCCGCACTGCTGGTTGCGCCCGCGGCACTCTACATCGTCGCCCTCTTCGTCATCCCGGTCGGCTACGTGCTGATCCTCAGCGTCACCGACCCGAGCGTGTCGCTCGCGAATTTCCGCCGGTTGTTCACGGTGCCGCTCTATGCGGACGTGATGCTCAACACGTTCAGGACCTCGCTCGTCGTCACGCTCGCCTGCCTCGCGCTCGGCTATCCGCTCGCCTACGTCGCGGCGCGGCGCACCGACGCGATCGCCGCCATCCTGCTGGTCGCCGTGGGCCTGAGCTTCTGGAGCGGCTTCGTGGTGCGCACCTATGCGTGGCTCGTCATCCTCGGCAACAAGGGGCCGGTGAGCGCGCTCTATGCGGCCGCCGGCTGGGGGCGGCCGCCGCAGCTCCTGTTCACATCGTTCGCCTCGACGCTCGGCATGATGCACATTCTCCTGCCCTACATGGTGCTCGCGCTCTACGGCGTCATGCGCAAGATCGATCCCTCCTATCTGCGCGCCGCCGAAGGCCTCGGCGCGCCGCCGTGGCGCGGCTTCCTCCACATCTTCCTGCCGCTCAGCCTGCCCGGCGTGGTCAACGGCTGCGTGCTCGTCTTCACCATGTGCCTCGGCTTCTACATCACGCCGATCCTGCTCGGCACCCCGAAGGACATGATGATCTCCCAGCTCATCAGCCAGCAGATCGAGGATCTGCTCGCATGGGGCTTCGCGTCGGCGATCGCGGTTCTTCTGCTCGCGTTCACGCTGGCGCTGCTCGGCGTCTACAACCGCTTCGCCGGCCTCGACCGGTTGTGGGGCTGACGCCGTGGCGCGCCACGTTCCGCTCGCGCTTGCGATCCTTGCCGCCCTCTTCCTGGTGGCGCCGATCGCGATCATCGTGCCGATGTCGTTCTCCTCGGCGATCTCCTTCGAGTTTCCGCCGCCCGGCTACTGGCTCGGCTACTACGTCCGCTATTTCACCAGCAAGTCCTGGCTCGACGCCACGCTCAACAGCTTCGTCGTCGCGCTCGGCTCGATGGTGGTGACGCTCATCGTGGCGCTGCCCGCCGCTTTCGGCTTCGTGCGCCACCGCTTTCACGGAAAGAGCGCGTTCAACCTGCTGGTCATGCTGCCCGTGATCGTTCCGGGCGTCGTCAGCGCGCTCGGCTATTACGGATTCCTCAGCCTCGCCCATCTGGTCGGCACGCGCGCCGGCATGATCGTGGCGCATAGCGCGCTGTCGATCCCGATCGCTTTCCTGGTCCTGAGCGCGACGCTCAAGGGCTTCGACCGCAATCTCGAGCGCGCCGCCATGAACGCCGGCGCGGGGCCGTTGCGCACCTTCCTGTGGGTGACGCTGCCGGTGCTGCGCCCCGGCATCCTGGTCGGCGCGCTATTCGCCTTCCTGCACTCGTTCAATGAAGCCGTGGTCGCGATCTTCATCGCCGGCCGCGACGCTTCGACCTTGCCGAAAAAGATGTTCGAATCGATCCGCCTCGAATCCGATCCGGTCATCGCGGTCGTCTCGACGCTGCTCACCGGCGCCGTGCTGACCGGCGTCCTCGTCTCGCTATTCTTGCGCCGCAGGCCTGCCCATGCCCATTGATGCGCTCGTCAAACCCCGCTCGATCGCCATCGTCGGCGCGACAGAGCGTGCCGGCGGAACGGCGCGCTCGGTCATCGACTCGCTCGGCGCGCTCGGCTTCACCGGCGTGATCTACCCCGTGAACCCGAAATACCCGACGGTGCTCAACCACGCCTGCTATCCGAGCCTCGCCGAGCTGCCCGAAGCGCCCGACGTCGTCGTCTTCAGCATCCGCAATCCTCTGATCCCCGAGCAGGTCCGCCTCGCGGTCAAGCGCGGCGCGCGCGCCGCCGTCATCTACGACAACGGCTTCGCCGAGCTCGGCGCGGAGGGCGCGCGGCTGCAGGACGAGATCGCCGGGCTGTGCCGCGAGGCCGGCATGGCGGTGTGCGGGCCGAACTGCATGGGCATCCTCAATCCAGCCGCGCGCGTCACCACCTACAAGCAGACGATCATGAACGCCGAGATGCTGGCGGGCAATGTCGGCATCATTTCGCAGAGCGGCTCCGTCTGCATCGCGCTCCTCTCCGACCTGCGCCGCTTCGGCGTGAGCCTTGCGGTCTCGGCCGGCAACGAGGCGGTCACACGCACCGTCGATTACATGGAGTATTTGATCGACGATCCCGCCACCAAGGTGATCGCGACCTTCACCGAGACGGTGCGTGAGCCCGAGCGCTACGTCGCCGCGCTCGACCGCGCGGCCGATGCCGGCAAGCCGGTGGTCGTGCTCAAGGTCGGCCGCAGCGAGCGCACGCAGCGCGCCATCACGAGCCACACCGGAGGGCTCGCGGGCTCCGCGCGCGTATTCTCCGAAGTGCTGCGCGCCCACCGCGCGATCGAGGTCGAGGATCTCGACGAGATGACCGAGGTGCTCGCCGTGTGCCAGGGGGCGCGCTGGCCGCGCGGGCGCGGCATCTCGGTCGTCATCGGCTCGGGCGGCCTCGCCGAGATGATCCTCGACAACGCGAGCGAGATCGGCCTCGACCTGCCGCCGCTCTCGGTCGAGGAGCGCGCCGAGGCCGAGCGCGTGATCGGCCGCATCACCGGCGACGGCAATCCGTTCGACGCCTGGGGCAACGGCAACTACCAGGTCAACCTGCCGCACGCGATGTCGGTCGCCGACAGGAGCGCGCGCATCGATGCCGTCGTCTATTGCGCCGACACGGCCAACGAGGGGCACATCGGCCACCCGGGACGCGCGCTCGAGCTGGTGAAGATGCTGGCCGAGCCAGCGATGCGTTCGAGCAAGCCCTACTACCTCATGAGCACGCGCGCCGGCGTGATGAACTCCGCGCAGGCAAAGGCGCTGCGCGAGCACGGCCTAGTGCAGATCGGCGGCACGCGCCAGGGCCTCGCCGCGATCGACCGCGTCGGCCGCTACATGATGGGGCGCGCGCCGACGCGCCCGCCGACGCAGAACGTCGCGTCTCGCGTTGCCGCGGGGCCGCACGCTCGACGAATTCGTGTCGAAGCGGCTGTTGTCGACCTATGCGGTGCCGGTCGCGCGCGAGCGACGGGTCGAGACGCTCGCGGCGGCGCAGGACGCCGCCCGCACGCTCGGCTTCCCGGTCGTGCTCAAGGCGCTGTCCGAGGATATTCCGCACAAGACCGAGCACGGCCTTGTCGCCGTCAACCTGCGCAACGACGACGAGCTCGCTCGCGCGTTCGCGGTTCTGCACGAACGTCTCGGCCGGATCGAGCCGCGCGATCACATAGGTTTTGGCGCTGCTTTCCTGGTGCAGGAATTCGTCGCCGACGGCGTCGAGGTCTTCGCCGGCGTCGCGCGCGATCTCGATTTCGGCCTGTCGCTCGCCTTCGGGCTCGGCGGCACCGCCATCGAGGTCACGCGCGATTTCGCCCTGCGCATGCTGCCGCTCGCGCAAGGCGACGTCGAGGCGATGATCGCCGAGACGCGCGCCGGCGCCATGCTCAGGCCGATGCGTGGGCGGGCGGCGGCCGACACGAAAAGCCTCGCCGCCTGCCTCTACGCGCTGTCGGATTTTGCGCACGCGCATGCCGATGCGCTCGCCGAGATCGACCTCAATCCCATCAAGGTGCGCCCGGACGGCTGCGTCGTGGTCGACGCGCTCATCGTCACGACAAGCGACGCGAAGGGGTGAGACGCGTGGGCTACCTTTCGCTGCGCGACGTGGTGAAGACCTACGACGGCAAGACCAACGCGGTCGACGGCATCGCCATCGCGATCGAGCGCGGCGAGTTCGTCACGTTCCTCGGACCGAGCGGGTCGGGCAAGACCACGACGCTGATGATGATCGCCGGGTTCGAGCATCCGACCAGCGGCACGATCGAGCTCGGCGGCAAAAACCTCGCCGAGCGCAAGCCGTACCAACGCAACATCGGCATGGTTTTTCAGAACTACGCGCTTTTTCCGCACATGACGGCCTTGAAGAACGTGATCTTCCCGCTGCGCATGCGCCGCTTCCCCAAGGCCGACATGGAGGCGCGGGCGCGCGCGATGCTCGACCTCGTCGGCCTCGCGCGCTTCGCCGACCGGCTGCCGCGCGAGCTCTCGGGCGGCCAGCAGCAGCGCGTCGCGCTGGCGCGCGGCCTCGTGTTCAATCCGGACGTGCTCCTGCTCGACGAGCCGCTCGGCGCCCTCGACAAGAATCTGCGCGAGCAGATGCAAGTCGAGATCAAGCGCATCCATCGCGAGGTCGGCATCACCATGATCTACGTAACGCACGACCAGACCGAGGCGATGACCATGTCGGACCGCGTCGCGGTGTTTCGCGACGGCCGCATTGAGCAGGTCGGCTCGCCGCTCGAGGTATATGACCGGCCGGCGAGTCGATTCGTAGGAGAGTTCATCGGCGACAGCAACTTCTTCGCCGGCCGAGCCGATCCGGCCCGCCCCGGCTGGGTCGTGCTCGACCGGCTCGGTGCCGTTCGCGTTACGCCCACGGTCGCGCACGCGGGCGACGTCGACCTATTGATCCGCCCCGAGCGCTTGCGCGCCGGCGCCGCCGCCGACGGGGACAATGCCGTCGAGATGACGGTCGACGACACCATCAACTACGGCGATTCGCTGCTGGTCATCGGTAGCACGCACGGCCTGCCGTTGCGTGCCCGCCTCGTCGGCCGTCCGGCCGGGACGCTCACGCCCGGCGCGACCCTGCGGCTCGCCTGGTCGCCCCCCGATGCGCACGTGCTGGCGAGGAGATAGATTGGAGCCCTGTAGCCCGCATGGAGCGAAGCGAAATGCGGGGAAAGCGTTTCCGCGGATAGAGTGTCCCCGGATTACGCTTCGCTCCATCCGGGCTACGCGCCGCGTGGAGAAGGCGCAATGAAGACGACCTTCCGTTTCGATCGCCACCGCCGCCGCTTCCTGCAGCGTGGCGCGGCCGCGCTCGTCGGCCCCCTGCTCATCACCCCGCGCACCATCGCGCAGACCCGCACGCTCTACGTCAATTCGTGGGGCGGCAGCTACACGGCGGCGCAGGACGCGGCCTATTTCAAGCCGTTCACGGCGGCCACCGGCATCGCGATCCGTACCGTCACGCCGGTATCGTTCGGCCGCGTCAAGGCGCAGGTTCAGTCGGGCCGTTACGAGTTCGACATGACGTCGCTCAACTCGATGCAGTGGCTGCGCGCCGCGCGCGACGGTCTCGCCGAGCCGATCGACTGGAACGTGATCGACAAGCGCAAGATTCCGCCCGACGCGATCGTCGCCGACGGCCACGGCATCGCGTCGAACATCCAGGGCACCAACCTGTGCTACCGCGCCGACCGCTTTGCGCATGGCGGCCCCGCCTCGTGGGCCGACTTCTGGAACGTGGAGAAATTCCCCGGCAACCGTGGCCTGTGCATCAGCAACTCGCCGCGCACGCTCATCTTCGCGCTGCTCGCCGACGGCGTGGCGATCGACAAGCTCTATCCGCTCGACCTCGACCGTGCGTTCCGCAAGCTCGACGCGATCAAGCCGCACATCAAGGTGTGGTGGCGCGAGGGCAACCAGTCGCAGCAGCTCATCCGCGACGGCGAGGTCGACATGATGTCGATCTGGAACGCGCGCGCGACCGAGCTCAAACAGCAGGGCGTGCCGGTCGAGCTGGTGTGGAACGGCGCGGTGCGCAGCACCAGCACCTGGGGCGTGCTGCGTGGCGCGCCCAACCGCCGGCTCGCCTGGGAGCTGATCGAGTTCGCCTGCGGCGCCAAGCAGCAGGCGGAGTTCGACACGCGGCTTTATTACGGCCCCATCAACCCCGACGCGTTCGCGTATATCCCGCCCGACATCGCGCGCCAGCTGCCGACCTTCGCGGCGAACCAGGCCATCTCGGTCAAGGAGGACGACCACTGGGAGGCCGAGCGGATCGCGGAGATCGAGCAGCGCTTCACCCAATGGGTGGCGTCGTAAATCATTCCGTCATTGCGAGGCGCGCAGCGCCGAAGCAATCTCGATCCGCAGACGCATGAGTCCATGGATCGAGATTGCTTCGTCGGCCTTCGGCCTCCTCGCAATGACGCTTTGCCCATAGGAGCCACAATGCCCGAACTCGTCCTCTACGAATCCGCCGACAAGATCGGCTTCGTCACGCTCAACCGTCCGGACAAGCTCAACGCGCTCAGCATGGACGTGCGGCGCGAGCTCGCGGGCGCCTTTGCCAAGGCCGATGAGGATGCGGCAACGAGCGTGGTCGTGCTGCGCGGCGCCGGCCGCAGCTTCTGCGTCGGCTACGACCTCGGCGGCTCGGGCAACGAGGCGTGGCGGCGCGATGCGCTCAAATTTCACCAGCGGCTCGGCGCGAGCCTCGCGCTGGAGCTCACCCCCTGGTACATGAGAAAGCCGGTCGTCGCCTCGGTGCAGGGTCACGCGCTCGGCGCCGGCTGCGAGCTCGCGATGTTCTGCGATCTCACGATCGCGGCCGACGACGCCAAGTTCGGCGAGCCGGAGACGCGTTTCTCCCAGGCCGGACCGGGGTTCGTGATGCCATGGATCATCGGTTTCAAGAAAGCACGCGAGCTCCTCTATCTCGGCGACATGATCGACGCGGCGACCGCGCTCGATCTCGGCATGGTCAATCGCGTGGTACCGCGCGAGGAGCTGGCCGCCGCCACCGAAAAGTTCGCCCGTCGGCTCGCCCTGATCGCGCCGGAGGCGCTCGCCGCCACCAAGCTCGCGATCAACCGCGGCGCCGATGCGGCCGGCTTCCGCAACGCCATGCAGGCCGGCATCGACGTGGTCGCGCCGCTCTACGCGGCGACGACGGACGTGGGTGCCGAGTTCCGCGAGCGCTCCGCCAAGGAAGGTCTTCCGGCAGCGCTGAAATGGCGCAAGGGGCAGTTCGAGGATTGAAATCCAAGCCAAGCTGGGCCACGCGGCACCGGCACGAAGCGCCAGCAGTATAGGACGTGATTCCCCCCACAACTTCTCGCATCAACAAAGAGTGGAACGCTTCAATGAAGATTGTCGATATGAGCCACGTGATGAATGTCCACACGCCGGGCTGGGTCGGCTATGCGGGCAACAAAATGTATTACGCGCAGAACCTGCAAACTCAAACGATCGTCGCGCAACGGATCGACACAGCCCTCCATGTGGGTACGCATTTCGATGGCGCCATGCACGCCACCGACAACCGCAAGGGCGATATGGCCTCGCTGCCGCTCGACTACCTTGTCAATCGTGGCGTGGTCGTCGACATTTCTCCCAGGGTCTCGGATTGGTCCGTCATCACGCCTGAGATCATCGAGAGCGCCGGCGCAGACATCCGAGACGGCGACATCCTGATACTCCACACCGGCTGGCACAGGCACTACGAGGGGCAGCCACAACAGGATCTGGTGAAGTACTTTTGCTACCACCCCGGCCCCAATCTCGACACGCTCCACTGGATGCTGGCCAAGAAGATCAGATGGTGGGGCATGGATACCGGATCGTGCGACCACGCCATGAACACATCGATTCGCAACATGCGCCCCGACCTCGCGGCGCAATTCACCAAGCAGCACGGCAAGACCCCGGCGGAGTTCTTCGGCACCTTTCACTACGTGCACAAGAAATCCGGACGCAAGGTGACCGCCGAACGTCTTTCCGTTCCACAGCTGGGCTTTCCAGGAGGGCCTCCTACACGCGGAAAATCTCGGCGGCGACATCGAGCTCATGCTCAACAAGCGCTGCCTCATCGGCGCGTTTCCCTGGCGCTACGAGGGCCTCGAAGCCTCGCCATGCCGGATCGTCGCGTTTCTCGATGCGGGCGAAAATGTCGAGGCGGTCGGCGACGCGGCGAAAGCGATCTTCGGGCGGTGAGGCGCTCGATCGGTACAGGGCATGGCTGGCCGGCGCCTTGCGCGCCGGCCGGGTCTTGAATTACAGTTCGTTTGTACGCATACGAAGGAGACGCACATGGACCTTCAACTCAATGGCAAGACCGCCCTGGTGACCGGCGGCAGCGAAGGAATCGGCAAAGGCATCGCGCTCGCGCTGGCCAAGGAAGGCGTCGACGTTGCGATCTGCGCCCGGCGCGCGGACGTCCTCAAGGGCACGGCCGCCGAGATCGCGAAGGCGACGGGCCGCAAGATCATCCCCATTACGGCCGACCTCACCAAGGACGCCGACGCAAAGAATTTCATCGAGCAGGGACACAAGGCGCTGGGCCGCGTCGACATCATGGTCAACAACGCGGGGGCGGCGCCCGGCGGCATCATCGAGCACCTCTCCGAGGACGACTGGGAAAGGGGCCTGCAACTGAAGTTCATGGGCTACGTGCGCTGCCTGCGCTACGTCCTGCCGATCATGGTGAAGCAGGGCGGTGGACGCGTCGTCAACCTGATCGGAAACGACGGCGTCAAACCGTCCTACTGGGAGATCGTGCCGGGCGCGGCGAATGCGGCCGGCCAGAATCTCACCAAGTCGCTCGCCGGGCAGTACGGCAAGCACAACATCAGCTTCTGCGCCGTCAATCCGGGCCCGGTCCGCACCGAGCGGTGGGCGGGGCTCGTGGCCGCGATGTCGCGCGACATGAAGATCCCCTACGAAGAGGCGGACAAGCTCGCGCCGGCATCGATCCCCATGGGCCGCATCGCCGAGGTCGAGGAATGCGCCAACTTGGTCACGATGCTGGCATCTCCGCTCATGCACATGGTCAACGGAACCATGATCGAGATCGATGGCGGCCAGGAAAAGGCGCTGATGGATCGGGTGCGCGACCGCAAGTGATGAACCGGCCAGGACTGCTCGTCGGCAAATGCACCTGCGAGTGAATCATCGCTTCAGTCTGCGGCTGTTGGTCCTCACTAGGTTCGCTTGACAACGCGATCGGCGCGATGTGACTATTTGCACACCAACAAGTTTTGCGAACCTGGACGACAGAGCCGGCGAGACGGAATTCTGTTTTCACAGACCGCTCGTGGCGCGTCCGCAGCAGTCGAAGGAGACAGTCATGAAGGTCACTCGGCGTTCCTTCGGGGTCGTGCTCGTTGCCGGCGCGCGGGCGCTTGCCGGCCCGGCGATCGCACAGCAGACGTTGAAGATCGGCGAGCTGTGCAGCTACAAGGCATTTCCGGCCTTTACGGAGCCGTACAAGAAGGGCTGGCAAATGGCCCTCGAGGAGATCAACGCGAACGGCGGCGTCAACGGCAAGCATCTCGAGGTGATCTCGCGCGACGACGGCGCCAACCCCGGCGAGGCCGTCCGCGCCGCCGAGGAGCTGGTCTCGCGCGAGGGCGTGACGGTTCTCGCCGGCACCTTCCTGTCCAATGTCGGCCTCGCGGTGGCGAACTTCGCGGGCCAGAAGAAGATCTTCTTCCTCGGCGCCGAGCCGCTCACCGACAAGATGACGTGGTCCGAGGGCAACAAGTACACCTTCCGCCTGCGCGCCTCGACCTACATGCAGATCGCGATGATCATGCCGGACGCGCTCGCGGCCCGCAAGAAACGCTGGGCGCTGGTCTACCCGAATTTCGAATACGGCCAGGCCGCCAGCCAGAATTTCAAGGACTTCATCAAGAAGGCGCAACCCGACGTGGAGATCGTCACCGAGCAGGCGACGCCGGTGGGAAAGATCGACGCAGGCGCAGTGGCACAAGCCATCGACGACGCCAAGCCCGACGCAATTCTGAGCCTGGAGTTCGGCACCGATCTTCTCAAGTTCGTGCGCGAGGGCAACACGCGCGGCATATTCAAGAACCGCTTCGTCGTGAACCTGCTCGCCGGTGAGCCCGAATATCTCGACCCGATGAAAGACGAGGCGCCGACCGGCTGGGTGGTCACCGGTTATCCCTGGAACAAGATCCACACGCCCGCGCACGAGGCATTTCTCGCCGCCTACCAGAAGAAGTACAACGACTACCCGCGGCTCGGGTCGGTCGTCGGATATCTCACGATGAGGTCGATCGCGGGCGGGCTCGCCAAGGCTCGCTCGGCCGAGCCGGATGCCGTCGTCGCGGCCTTCAAGGGCTTGCCGGTCGATGGCCCGTTCGGGCCGTTCGAGTACCGCGCCAGCGACCACCAGGCGACGATGGGCTGCTATGTCGGCAAGCTCTCGGTGGAGAACGGCAAGGGTACCATGGTCGACTTCAAATATGTCGACGGCGCATCGGTGCTGCCGGGCCCCGCGGAGGTCGCGAAGTTGCGTCCCGCCAGCGCGAACTGACGAAGACGCTCCCGTTGCATTCTCCTTGCTCGCCGGGGCGGAGAATGCTGCAACGGGTCGGGGAGAAGCGTTTCGGCCTCCCCCGCCCGGACGCGTTCGGTACCCTCCTCGCCTCCTGGGACCCGGCCTGTCTTCATCTGCGGGGACAGACATCACGCCATGACGTTCTCGGCCTTCCTGTTCCAGGCCCTTAACGGGCTCTCCACCGCCTCGGGGCTGTTTCTCGTCGCGGCGGGCCTCTCGCTGATCTTCGGCGTCACCCGGATAATCAACATCGCCCACGGGTCCCTCTACATGCTGGGGACCTACATCGCCTACTCGCTCGTCACGCGCGCCGGCGGATGGTTCGGCTATTGGGGCGGAATCGTCGCCGCAGCGGCCCTCGTCGGGATCCTCGGCGCATTGATCGAGATGCTGCTGCTGCGGCGGATCTACCGCGCGCCCGAGCTGTTTCAACTGCTCGCGACCTTCGCGCTCGTGCTGGTGATCAACGATGCGGCCCTCTACGTCTGGGGGCCCGAAGACCTGCTCGGCCCGCGTGCGCCCGGGCTCGGCGGCGCGGTGGAAATTCTCGGCCGCCGGCTGCCGAGCTACGACCTGTTTCTCATCTTCGTCGGCCCCGCCGCGCTCGTCCTCCTCCACTTTGCAATCAAGGCTACCCGCCTCGGCCGTTTGATCCGCGCCGCGACCCAGGACCGCGAAATGGTCGGCGCGCTCGGGGTCAACCAGGCGCTTCTCTTCACCTGTGTCTTTGCCATCGGCGCCGCGCTCGCCGGGCTTGGCGGCGCACTGCAGGTGGCGCGCGAGCCGGCCAGTCTCGCGACCGACATGGTGGCGATCGGTGACGCGTTCGTGGTGGTCGTCGTGGGCGGCCTCGGCTCGATCGCCGGAGCCTACCTCGCCGCCGTCGTCATTGCCGAGGTGAAGGCGATGTGCATCGCCCTCGGCGTCGTGCAGATCGCCGGGCTCTCCGTCAACTTCACCAAGTTCACGCTGGTCGCCGAGTTTCTCGTCATGGCGGTGGTTTTGATCGCGCGTCCCTATGGCCTGCTCGGCCGGCCGCAGGCGCATGTACGGCCGGTCGCCGCGCCCGAGAGCCCACTCAAACCGGCGACCTCGATGCAGAAATGGCTCGGCGCCGCCGTGTTGCTGCTGTTGCTCGCGCTCCCTTGGCTCGCGCGCAGCACGCCTTACATCCTCGTTCTCGGGATCGACGTGCTCGTCGCGGTCATCTTCGCCGCCAGCCTGCACTTCATCGCCGGCCCAGGCGGAATGCATTCGTTCGGCCACGCTGCCTTTTTCGGCCTCGGGGCCTATGCGGCGGCGCTTCTGGTGAAATGGCTCACGGCGAGCATGGGCGTGGCGCTGATCGCCGCCCCCGTCGCGGCGCTCGCCGGCGCGCTGCTGTTCGGCTGGTTCGCGGTCCGTCTCTCCGGCGTTTACCTCGCGATGCTCACCCTCGCGTTCGCGCAAATCGTCTGGGCCACCGTCTTCCAGTGGGAGGAGTTGACCGGCGGATCGAACGGCGTCATCGGCATCGGAGAAGACCACGAATGAATGACGAGAACGATGACCAATTGCGCAACCACGGCGCCCGGCCCGCATCAGCGGGCCGGGCGCAACGATCCGGCGACGGTCCTTGGCCGACCGTGACGGCGCGCCACTGCTGCGCCTGCGCGGGATCGGAAAGAGCTTCGGCCGGCGCATGCCTGGCCGACCCCGACCTCGACATCCCCGAGGGCCAGGTGACCGCTCTGCCCGGCGACAATGGCGCAGGCAAATCGACGCTCATCAAGACCATTCCGGGGATATGCAAGCTGACCAGCGGCGAACTCCTCGAGAACGGCAAGCCGTCGATCTGGACGGCCCTGAAGGACGCCACCGCCCTGGGCATCGCGACCGTCTACCAGGCCCGGCGCTGTGCGACAACCTGGACATCGTGCAGAACATGATGCTCGGCCACGAGGTCGTGCGGGCCGGGCTGCTCGACGAGGTCAGCATGGAGATCACCGCCAACAGGATGTAATGAAGAGACAGACACATATACATA
>CAVPGG010000090.1:0-10707 GCA_963703755.1 uncultured Pseudomonadota bacterium | reverse complement strand
AGCGTCGCTATTGTCGTGTTAGGGAGGCTGCACTGGGATGGGAGGCAGTCAGAGTTCACGCCGAAAGTGGCGCCGGCTACTAGCGCCAGGTAGTTCGGGAGGGAAGGGTGAGAGACGGCGAAATAGTCGGCGGCGACGGCATACTGCGATGCGAGGAGCGTCTCATAGGGAGCGGAAGCGTTCCCGATCACGCTGCTGTAGGCCTCGTTCTCCATAACGATTATCATGACATGCTTTATCGGGCTGGAAGCGGCGGATGCTTGGCTGCCTGTCGAAGCCGACCACCACCCCGGCGACCGCGTGAGCTAACACGAGGCTCACCGGATTGTCATTTCGCGTCCGCGTAGCAGTTGACGACGGCCGTGGTCACCGGGAACCGCACCGGGGTCGGACCGAAAAACAGGTTGCCTGCTTCCTCGGCCGCCTCGCCCACGGCGGCGGCCACCGCCGGGGCCATGGCCTGCCGCGGCATCCGCCTTCGCCAGCACGGGCACGCACGGGGGGCCGCTCATCGGCCTGGCGTTCATGGCCGCGATCGGCGCCGGAGCGGGCAGCAGCCTGCTGACGGGCTGCGTGACCACAGCGACCGCGCTGGTCGGCGTGGAGGCCGGCGCGCTGGTCACGGGGGCCAGCGCGACGAGCGCACTGGGGTTCCCGCTACTGCTCATCGTGGCCTTTGTCAGTGGGCGGCAACCGGGCCGCCTACCGGCGTCAGGCAGAGCAGTCCGTCTACTATGCGAAAGGTTTCGCCATCATCATTCGCTGATCCTCATCCTGACCTTCGGCCATCCCTTGCAGGGCGTCTTCAGTCGCACGCACCTGCTCTGGTGCTTCGCTTCGCCGCGCTCGCCGGCATGGCGTTCTGCGCGTTCCGCTACTCGCATTCATATCGCGAATTGGTGGCGTATGACGTTCGAGCATTTCATCTGGATTTCGTGCTATTCCGAGGCCGAGCGCAAAAGCGTGGAGCTGGAAAGCGATAATACGGAATTCCTTCGCGAAGGCCGTCCGAAGAGTCCGATCGACCGACTCATGGCGCCTTGATGCTCAGGTACGATCCATCCGGCCTGAGCTATTTGTGGCAGATTCTGTTCAAGCGGAAGCTGAGGCTCAAGCGCGAGTAACACTTCTGCGCAGGCACTGAGAATGCCGCGCGTTACCCTCTCGCCCGTTGGCGGGGAGGGTCGGCCGCCGTCGCGCAGCGACGGCGGACGGGGTGGCGGGACTACGCTTGTTCTGAATCCGACGAAGGCGCGCGAAAAGCTTGCTTCGAGCAAGCGGCGCCCCCCACCCCCAACCCCTCCCCGCCACTCGCCTCGCTCGCGGGGGGAGGGGAGCGGCGCCTTCTGTGGCTCACCCGACAGCCGCGCTGCGGAAAAGCGGGTGTCCACCTTTCCGAAAAATGCTCAGAATCGGTCCTGATCCCAGATCACCACGCGGATCGGGGTCGGGTTGAAGCCGTTGCATGGATTATTCACTTGCGGGCAATTCGAGATGACGAATATCACGTCGAGGTCCATCGAAATGTCGACGTAGTTTCCCGGCGTCGAAATGCCGTCGACCACGGTGAATTTTCCATCAGGCTCGATCGGCACGTTCATGAAGAAGTTCAAATTCGCGACGATATCGCGCTTGGTCATTCCGTATTTGGACAACTCCAGAATGAAGTTCTCGCGGCAGGCATGCTGGTATCGGGTGGGCTCGCCGAAACGCACCGCGTTGCTTTCGCACGAGCAGCATCCAGCCGAGGTGTCATGCCGCCCGCATGAATCCGCCGTGATCCGCGCCATCACGCGGCCCCGGTTGGAGATCAGACGCGTGCCCAGATCGATATAGGCCGACCCTTGCGTACGCAGCGTGTCCTGCGCGCTGTAGCGTTCGGCCGTATCCGCGACGCAATACAGCAAGGCGTCGACCGCCTGCTGGCCTTCGCTGTCGATGATCCGCAACGTCTGCCCCCGCGTTACCACGCGCGACCAGGGGCGTTCCGCCGGGATCTCCTGGGCATAGACCGCTTTCGCAACGTCTCGCCGCGAAGGTGCAATGATGGCGGTCATCAAATCCCTCCTTTGGCGAAAAGCCGCTCGGTAAATTCGAACGCGCGCATGGCCTCGGGCGACCCGGTCCGGCAGGGGTCATGGGGCGCCGCCGGGGGAGCGCGATGACGAACGAGCGCGACCGGCCGCGAACCGGATGGTCGCGCCGGATCGAGCGGATGGGCGCAGTTCGACAAGACGAGGATCGCATTCATCTCCGCCCGCAGATCGACGAAATCTCCTGGCCGTTTTTGCTGCTGCTGCCAGACGAAGCTGCCGGTCGTGTCCGGCGAGACGGGCGCAAAGAATGTGACGCAGGGCGGAATGTCGCGCACGCCAAGTCCGATCTTGGCGGCGCCGGCGATGAAGTTCTCCTGGGTATTGCGCGCTGTCTCGCCGTACGCATCGAGCGTCGAGGCGGGCGTCGAGCCGCCGACCAGAAGATCATGTGCGCCGCTGGTGTCTTCGATCAGCGAGAAAAGCACCCGTCCCATGTCCGACAGAATGATCCGCCCTTTGCAGATCGCGGCGCTCCACTGGACCTTGACGGTATCGGCACAATTGATCCGCTCGCAGGTGTCTTCCTCGCGCCAGCCGATCATCGCAACGCTGGACTGGCCGCTTGGATCGCCGATCCGTAGCGCCTCGCCGCGCCGCAATCGGACCGTCGCATACCAACCGGCTGGAACTTCCTCGCGGCTGATCACGGCGCCTGCGGCGATGGGCGCGCCGTCCAGGGCGGTGGCGGCGGGAAGAGCCTTGGGCTTTGCTTCCTGCCCGGCGGCGCGCAGTTCTTCATAGCGCCGCCGATTGGCTTCTGCGATCGCTCGTTTGGTCGCCACGGAAGTCACCGTCCATCTCCCGTCGTAAAGGATTCGGTCACGGCGCCTGCCGCACGGCGGTCAGGTCGATTTCGACGATGCCGCCGCGCGCAAGGTCGGTGACGCCGACCGTCGTACGGCCCGGGCGTCTGGTCGGATCGAAATAGGTCGCGTAGATGTCGTTCATCGCCGCATAGTCGCGCTTGAAATCCGTCAGGTAGATGCGGACGAAGACGACGTTGGCGAACGTCAGCCCGCAACCTCGCAGGACGCGCGACAGGTTGTCCATCACCTTGCGCGTCTGTGCCGCGATGCCGTCGGGCACCGGAAGCGAGTCATCGTCAGGGTCGGTGGCAAGCTGCCCGGTGACGAAAATGAATTGCCCGGCCTCCACCGCATGGCTGTAGGGCGCGACCGGCTTCGGGGCATCCGGCAACAGGTGGAAGATGGGTTCCATTTTGCAGGCCTCCTGATCAGGCCGATCGCCGTCCGGCCGATGTCTCACCGGCGTAGCGCTGCAGGAATTGCCTCGCCCGTTCGGTTTCCGGGTGAGCGAAAAACACGTTCGGCGGCCCGGTTTCGACAACCCGTCCTCGATCCAGGAACAGCACGCGCGTCGCGGCCTCGCGCGCGAATCCCATTTCGTGCGTCACGATCACCATGGTTCTGCCTTCGCGCGCGAGATCGCGCATCACCGCCAGCACCTCGGTCACGAGCTCGGGATCGAGCGCGCTGGTGGGCTCATCGAACAACAGAAGATCCGGCTTCATCGCCAGCGCTCGCGCGATACCGACGCGCTGCTTTTGCCCGCCGGAGAGCCGCGATGGAAACACGTTCTGCTTGTCCGTCAGCCCGACCTTCGTCAGCAGCGCCAAGGCCTCATCGCGAATCTCGTCCTTGGGCCGGCGCTGAACCTGGATCGGCGCTTCCATCAGATTTTGCAGCACGGTGAGATGCGGCCACAGTGCAAAATGCTGAAACACCATGCCGATACGCGTTCTGACCGCGGACAGCTCGCGATCGTTCATCACCATGCCGGCGCGGTTGACGCCAACCTGCGATCCGCTCACATAGATCCGGCCGGCGTCCGGCTGCTCGAGCCAATTGATGCATCGCAGCAGCGTCGACTTGCCGGAACCCGAGGGGCCGAGCACGCAGACCGTCTCGCCCTTGTCGACCTGAAAGCTGACGTCGGACAGCACCTCGACGTTGCCGAAGCGCTTCGACACACCCGCCACATCGAGGACCTTGCTGGTGCCCGCCATCTCGCTTCCTAACGCCGCGCTTCGGCACGGCGGCCGATCCAGCTGACGCCGGCCTCGACCACGAGACAAAGACCCCAATAGAGGAACACCGCGGTTATGAACGCCGCGAACGGAACATAGTGGCGCGACTGTATCGAGCTGGCGGCATGCGTCAGCTCCGGCAGCGCGATGATCGTCAGGAACGCGCTGTCCTTGATGATCTGGATCATTTGATTGCCGATCACGGGCCCGGCCGCGAGCAGCAGCGACGGAAGAATGATGCGCCGGAATAATCTGAATTTGGAGAACCCGAAGGCGACGCCCGCCTCGATCGGCTCGGGCGGTTGCGCCGCCCAGGCGCCGCGCAGGATCTCGGCCATGTAAGCCGCATTGTAGATCGTCAGGGCCAGCAGACCGGACGTCCAGTTGTCGAGCCTGACCCCGAGCGACGGGAATCCGTAGTAGACGATATAGGCGAACAGCAGGAAAGGAACGCAGCGCATGCCATCGACGAAGCCGCGTGCGGCCCACGCCAGCGACCGCCGTTTCGACATCAGGGCCGGCGTCAGCATGAATCCCAGCAGCAGCGCGGCACCCGCCGACAGAGCCGAGAGGATCGTCGTATTGGCGAGACCGCTGAGCAGAAGGTCTCGCTCGCTCCACACGATGCCGAAGTCGCGAATCATGCCGCCGCTTCCGCTGCGGCCTGGCGTCGCTCGATCGAGCGTTGCAGGGACACCAGGAGAAACACGATCGGCGCGTAGAGCGCGACCGCGACCAGGAACGGCGGCAGAGGCTCGTATGTCTCGGCACCTATCCGCACCGCCGCGCGCGTGATATCGACGACGCCGACGACGGCGAGCACCGGCGTGACCTTGATCAGCAACGACATCTCGTTGACGAGCCCCGGAAGGCTCACGCGCACGATCTGCGGCAGGACAATGCGGCGGAATTGTTGGGTCGCGCGCATTCCGACCGACTGTGCGGCTTCGAATTGATCCTTGGGGAAGTTCATCAACGCCGCACGCCAGACCTCGCAGTTGAACGCGGCCGTATTCATGACCAATGCGAGGATGGCAGCCGAGATCGGATCGATCTCGATGCCGATGTTGGGAAGCGCAAAGAACAGCAGAAGCAGCAGCGTCACCAGCGGCGTCGCGCGCAGCATGCTGACGTAGACCGCAACGATACGGGCGAGAGCCGGGACGTTGCCCCACCGCAGCAGCGCAAGCCCCAGTCCGATCGGCAGGCCGATCAGGATGCCGATCGCAGACAGCGTCACTGTCACGACGGCACCCTGAAGGATGGCGATGATATCGCTGCCGGTCACGACGGACCACTTCCGCCCGGCGTCAGAACTCTGGCTCGAACGCCACCGGCAGATCGGGGAACGATTTCCCGAACCACTTCTTCTGCAGCTCGGCAAACCTGCCGGTTTCCTTTTGCTTGGCGATGAATCCGTTGAGGAAGTCGAGCAGATCCTTGTTGCCCTTGGCGACCGCCCAAGCCGGGAAGGATGGCCCCGACACCGCTTGCCCGAGCTCGAAGACGGCAGGCTTCTCGGCGACGAGTGCGTTCAGGTTGATGACGGTGTTGACGACGAAGTCCACCCGACCGAGCGCCAGATCCTGGTAGGCTTCGGGATAGGACGTGTATTCGACCACCTTGCCGAGGTGGCCGCCGGTTTTCGCGAGCATCGTGCCGAGTTCGGGAAGGCGCCCAAGCAGCGCGCTGCCGGCCTGGATACCGACCGTTTTGCCGTTCAAATCCTTGACCGACGTTATGCTTTTGTCGCCCTTTCGTTTGACGTAATAGTGCGTCGCGTCGGCGATCGGACTGGTGAAGTCGAGCGACTTCTTTCGCTCCTTGGTGATGATCGCGGCCGTGATGGCGACATCGTATTTGCCGGTGCTGACGCCGGCCAATATGCCGGTCCACGGCAGGATTTGCTGTTTGATCTCGAATGTCGCGTATTTGCGCAGGTCCGCGAGCATCTCATTGTCGAAGCCGGTCGGCACCCCATCCTTGACGAACTCGAATGGGCGAAAATCGTCCTCTGTCGCGACGATCAGACCACGCTTCTTGATCTCATCCATGCTTGCCGCCCGCGCCTTTCCGGCGAGGACAGGAGCCACCAGCTGAGCCGCCAACAAACCAAGCAACCGGCGGCGGGAAACGGACTTCCAGGAAGCAATCGCATACTTTGACATGGCGAGGTCTCCTTCGTTGACGGGAAGACAGGTCGTGGCCGGCGAGGCAGGGTTGGACGTACGTTGTGGGTCCTTTCAGTCCAGACTGAAGCCGTGTGACCGCAGATAGGGCGGGAACGCGGCGCCTTCGGCCTTGGCGGCTTGACGCGCCTTGTCCTCGGACCAGCCGTAGAACGCGGCCGCGCCGAACTCCTGGTTGGAGCGCTGTTGATCGGCGGGGATTGCGTGCAGGGCATTCCTTCGCCGATCGTAATCGTCGATCGCCGAAGCAAGCGAGCTGTCGTCGTAGCGATCGCTGTATGTGGTAGCGCTGCGCGGCAGGCGCAGGCTGACATGACCTTCCGCCTGCGGATAACCAAGGCAAAGGCCGGCGACGGGAAAGACGAGATCGGGCAGCCTGAGAATGGCCGCGACCTTGTCGACCTCATTGCGGATCACGCTGATCGGACAGGCGCCGAGCCCGACCGATTCGGCGCATAGGATCATCGTCTGCATCGCCAGCGCGGCATCGACGCTCGCGTTGAAGAACCCCTCGAGGGTGCCGTTGCGGACAGGCTTTCCGCGCAGCTCGCCGATCCGCTGCAGCCGCCGCGCGTCGCCGAGGAAGACGAAGAACACCGGCGCCGACCCGCACCAAGGCATGGCCGGAAACAATCCGCCGATCGCCATGCGCTTTTGCGGATCGCGGACGCGCAAGATCGAGGCTTGCTGGAAATCGGACTTGGCCGAGGTGCTCAAGGCGGCAGCGACCAGGAGGTCGAGCAGCGCTTCGCCGGGCATCTCGTCGCGGTAGCGACGCACGGTCTTGCGCGACAGCACGCGGCGGATGAATTCATTGTCCTCGGCGCCCTCGCCCGAGGGACCGCCGTCGCCGAACCGTCGCGCAATCGCGTCCGAAGCGGCCGACATCAGATCGGCCTCCGGTCGTCGCCGATGGTTTGGGGGCATGCGCCGGCCGGAAACGCGCCGGGCGTCGCTCTGCTGCCGAGCGGTGCTGGATGTCGCGGTTTCGGAGCATTCATCGCCAATCCCACAGAGAACCCAAGATCGTGGAATTGGCACAGACCCGAGCACGGCCAATTCCTTGGCTACTGAGGTCTCCCGGGATTTTGTCCCGCCGTGTCCCGCGCGGATTTCTCCCGCTGCGGCAGCGGCTCTTGGACCAGCCACCCTGCTCGGATGCGGAACCCTAGCCGCCAACTCAATGACATCTGTCAAGCAAACGACATGCCAGACCCTCCCGGACGCCCATGCGCGCACGCCGCGCGGGCCACGCGTGATCCGCGGCTCGACGGCATCAAGGCATTCGACCATCGGAAAATCCGTCATGATCGTCCTCACGATGACATGCCCGGATCCAGCACGACGCCCGCATCGCCATTCTTGCGGCGTGCCGGACTGTCCGGCCGCACCGGCTGCCCTCGCAGAGGCACATTGCCCAGATTCTAGTCGGCCCAGGTCGGGAGTAGGTCGGGAGGGGCCGATGCAGCCGGTGTCGACAGTGCCAAGACCGAATGAAAGGATGCTTCGCCGTCATGCCCGGCGAATGCCGGGCATCCACGTCTTGCTTTGTCCGCCGCCCTAAGACGTGGATAGCCGGCATTCGCCGGGCATGACGAGGGAAAACACCCCATGCCCCTCTCGGCCAAAACCCGCGACAAGCTCAAGACGGTGAGCACCGCCACCATCGCGACCGCGCTCTACAAGCGCGGCTTGCGCATCCAGATGATCCAGGGCGTGCAGCCGCTCGATCCGGGAAAGCCGACCATGGTCGGCGAGGCCTTCACGCTGCGCTACATCCCGGCGCGCGAGGACCTCAACCCGATCACGGTCTTCCAGGACCGCGGCCATCCGCAGCGCAAGGGCATCGAGGATTGCCCGCCCGGCGCCGTCTTCGTCATCGACAGCCGCAAGGACCCGCGCGCCGCCTCGGCTGGCTCGATCCTGGTGACGCGGCTGATGAAGCGCGGCGTCGCCGGCATCGTCACCGACGGCGGCTTTCGCGACGCGGCCGAGATCGCGCGGCTCGCGATCCCCTCGTTCCACCAGCGCCCGTCGGCGCCGACCAACCTGACCCTGCATCAGGTGGTCGACACCAACGTGCCGATCGCCTGCGGCGATGCGCCGGTGTGGCCGGGCGACGTGATCGTCGGCGACGCCGACGGCTGCATCGTCATCCCGGCGCATCTCGCCGACGAGATCGCCGACGAGGCGGTGGAGATGACGGCGTTCGAGGACTTCGTCAGCGAGAAGGTGCACGAGGGGCGCTCGATCATGGGACTCTATCCGCCGACCGATCCGCAGACGAAGGTGGATTTCGAGGCGTGGCGCAAGGCCAAGGGGCGGTGACGCCCTGGCCGGTTGGTTGACCTGCGACTTCTGCCGTGGCGAAGTACGCTGCCTGATCGGAAGTGGAAGGGCGATGTCCATCGACAAGCGCGCTGCCAATGCGGCCGAGGCCCTCGCCGGCGTCTCGGACGGAGCGACCGTCTTCATATCGGGCTTCGGCGGCGCCGGTTTTCCCAATTTCCTGATCCGCGCGCTGCGTGATCGCGGCCCGAAAGACCTCACCCTGGTCGTGAACTCCGCCACCCACCGCTATTCCGTGACGCACGAGCTGATCGAGGCGGGGCTCGTCCGTAAGGTCGTCTGCACGGCCGCGCGAGGTCACAGCAAGGAGCCGTCGGCGTTCGAGCGATTGTGGACCGACGGCAAGATCGAGCTCGAGTGCGTGCCGCAAGGCACCTTTGCGGAGCGCATCCGCGCCGGCGGCGCCGGCATTCCGGCCTTCTACACGCCCGTCGGCTACGGCACCGAGCTCGCCCACGGAAAAGAAGTGCGCCGATTCCACGACCGTGATTTCGTGCTGGAGCACGCCATCAAAGGCGACCTCGCGCTGGTGGGTGCGGACACCGCCGACCGCTACGGCAACCTGGCCTTTCGCTATGCCCAGATCAACTTCGGCCCCGTCATGGCGGCGGCTGCGAACCTCACCGTCGCGGAGGTGCGCAAGGTTCTCGACGAGCCGATGCCGCACGAACGCGTGCAATTGCCGGGCGTCTATGTCGACCGCGTGGTGACGGTGACGCCATGAGTGTGGACGCCAAGAACTTGGACACAAAGAGCCTGGACACCATGCGCCCGCAACCTCTCAACCGTCTGCAGATCGCGTGGCGCACCGCCCAGGACATCACCGACGGCATGCTGGTCAATCTCGGCCTGGGGATGCCGATCGCCGTGGCCGACTACATGCGCCCGCAGGTCGATGTCTTCATTCAGTCGGAGAACGGCGTGATCGGTGTCGGCGCGCTCGCGTCGCCTGACCGCGCCGATCCCGATCTCGTCGATGCGGGCAGCCGGCGCATCACGGTCCGGCCCGGCGCCGCCTTCGTCGATTTGTCCGCGTCGTTCGCGATGATTCGCGGCGGCCATATCGACGTGGCGATCCTCGGTGCGTTCGAGGTCGCCGCCAATGGCGATCTCGCCAACTGGGACATGCGTCTGCCCAACAAGGGCCCGCTGGTCGGCGGCGCCATGGATCTGGCGGCCTGCGCGCGCTCCGTCTGGGTGATCATGGATCATGTGACGCGCAAGGGCGCGCCGCGATTGCTCGAGACATGCACGCTGCCGCTCACGGCGGTGCGCTGCGTCAAGCGCGTCTTCACCGATCTCGCGGTCATCGAGATCACGCCGGCCGGCATGGTGGTGCGCGAGGTGCTCGATGGTCTGCGCGAGGACGACCTGCGCCGGCAGACCGGCGCGCCGCTGACCTTTGCGCCGGATTGTCGGCCGCTCACCGCGCCGCCGATCGAGCTGCCGGCCGGGGACCGCGCGTGAACTTTGTCCAATGGTGTCCGAACGCGCTGACCTTACGGGATGTCCGCTATCGGAGGCGCACCGGCCAAGATGCGTTGGTCCCGCCTTGTTCAATCGGTCGCGAATGACCCCCTTTGGTCTTATCTTCGCCACGCTTAAGCGCTGCCATGCGGCTGCTTGCCTGGCGGAGGGATCGACGATGGGTAAGACGATTGCGATCGGGTTTCTTGCTGCAACACTTTACGCCGCTCCGCTCGCAGCGGAACCGGCCAATCCGGTGGCGCCAGCGATCACCAAGCCTGACAATGACGCGACATTGCGTGCGCCGTATGTACGACCACCAGCACCATACCGCGCCACTCCGAAAATCGAATCCGCTCCAACCGATCAGCCGCGCCGGTGAGGTGATCGACGCGCCGTCATGGCCAGGCATAGCCGTTCGAAGAACGGCGTCGCTTCGCTCGCCTATGTCCCGCCTATCCACGTTTGCTCGCTGAATCGCCCGAAGGAAGGCGTGGATGCCCGCATTCGCGGGCATGACGTGGCGTTCAATGCCAGCGGAATTTGCTCTAGCTAGTTT
>CAVPGG010000089.1:0-4357 GCA_963703755.1 uncultured Pseudomonadota bacterium | reverse complement strand
CCTATGTGGTGGGCGGCGCCGAGCGCGGCGCGCTCGACGTGCTCTGCCTCGACCACATCGCCCGCTTCAAGCGGCCCAAGGACTACGTCTTCGTCGACGCGCTGCCGAAGAACAATTACGGCAAGATCCTCAAGACCGAATTGCGGAAGATGGACGCGAGGCGCTAAGTTCCGCAGCGCATGTCCCGGCGAAAGCCTGCCCCGGACATGATCCGGGGTGGATACCGGTTCGCCGACAAGGACATGCGCCAAGCAAAAGAACCGCAGGATTCCTTCCGTGATCGATCGCCGCCGGGCTCTCCAGTTGGCCGCCGCCTCGGCGCTTGCGCCGGCGTTCGGCAGCGCGGCGCGCGCCCAGCCGATCATCTATCCGGATCATCCCGTCTACCTCGTCGTGCCGTTGGGGTCGTCGAGCCTCGTCGACGAGATCGGCCGCGTGCTTGCGGCCCGCCTCGCCGACATGTGGGGCGAGCGGGTGCTGATCGAGAACCGCAAGGGCGCGAACGGCGACCTCGCCGCCGAGCTCGTCGCGCACGCGGCGCCCGACGGCTATACGCTCCTGCTCGCGTCGATCGGCTTCGCGATCAACGGGTTCCTGCCGCACAAGACCGGTTACGATCCGGTTGCGGATTTCGCCCCGGTATCGCTGCTGTGCAGCTATCCGCATCTCATGACCGTGCCGGTCTCCTCGCCGGCGCGCACCGTGCAGGAGTTCATCGACCACGCGCGCGCCAATCCGGGCGGCATCACCTTTGCGTCGTCGTCGCTCGGCACGGCGTCGCACCTCGCGGGCGAGCTGTTGAAGCGCACGGCGCGGATCCACATGACGCATGTCCCCTATCCGGCGCCCGGGGTCGCCTTCAACGACGTGATCGCGGGCCGGGTCGACGTGATGTTCCCGTCCGCCAGCGTCGCGCTGCCGCTCGTCCGCAGCGGCAAGCTGCGCGCGCTCGCCGTCACGTCGCCCAAGCGCGAGCCATGGGCGCCGGACCTGCCGACCGTCGACGAATCCGGCCTGCCGGGCTTTGCGGTCTCGTCGTGGTACGCGCTGTTCGCGCCGGCACGGACGCCGCTGGAGATCATCGGCAAGATCAGCGCCGACGCGGGTCGCGCGATGCGCGAGCCGGAATTCGCCGAGCGGCTCGACAAGATCGCGCTGACGGCGGCGGGCGTCACCGTGACGCCGGTCGGCTCGACGCCCGCCGAGCTCGCGCATCATCTCAAGTCCGAGATGGACAAATGGCGGCCGGTGATCGCCGACGCGCAGATCAGGGCGAACGAGTGAGGCCCTCGCGCGGTCGCGCGCGCGTGCCTAGATAGAGCACATGCCCGCGCCGCTCACGCCGACCAAATCCTGCCCGATCTGCGGCAAGCCGGCCGATCCGCGCACGCGCCCATTCTGCTCGCGCCGTTGCGCCGACGTCGACCTGCACCGCTGGCTCAGCGGCGTCTATGCGGTGCCGGCGGTCGAGGCGGACGATGAACGCGACGAAGGCGCCGGCGCGGACGACGGGCGCTGAAACTGCGGCCCATTGAAATTCCTGCTGTTATCCCAGTTAGGACCTTCTGCCAAAATGGGCCGCGCCGATCCTGAGCGGCTACGGACACTCCGCCCCGCTATCGATCCATGCCTGGATGAGCGCGCCGGCGAGCGCTTGCGTGCCCGGCGCCGGCTTGCGGCCCTTGCCCGGATCCCACGCGTACGCGACGAGCTCGTGATCCTGCGCGACGTGCTGCTGCAGCATCGCGAGGTCGCGCCCGCCGTTGCGGCTTTTGTCCTTGAGCTGGCGGCAGATCTCGCCGACCGTCTTGCCCTGCCAGGCCATCTCGATCGGCGCGAGGCGCCAGCCCGGCCGGCCCGGGATGCTGGCATAGCGCGCGACCGCGCCGGGGAAGAGATCGACGGTGCGGTCCATGTGGCAGGCCGCGCACGGCGTGCCCGCAATCCCCGCATCGGCCGGCCCGCGCGCGACCGGCGGGTCGTGCGGATGGTTGTCGTCGCCTTGAGTCGGATGATTGCCGGCCGGATGGCAGTTCATGCAGCGCGGCGAGGTGAACACCTTGGCGGCCTCGGTAAAGATCGCGCGCGAGCGCGCCGCGCGGTTGGCGATGTCGGCGAAGGCCGCGGGCTGGCGCAGCGTGTCGGGCGCATCCGCCTGCGGGCGCGCCGCGGTGGCGAGGAGGGCGGCGGCAGCGAGCGCCGCGCCGGCGAGGGGCATGATCCGCATGGGCTTCGGGTCCGGTCTGTCCGCAGCGTTAACGCCGCGGGGGGCGGGAACGTTCGGCTCTTCTTGTTGCAGGCCGACCTTGACCAAACCGGCCGGGCCCGCGCCGGCCGGCGGAAAATCCGCTGCCTGCGCGGGCGGTTATGTCTTCCTGGACAGGGCGAAACCGAGTCTCTATAAACCGCGCGCTCTCCCCATCCCCCGCGTCCGCGGGGGTCGGCGCCCAGGTAGCTCAGTTGGTAGAGCACGTGACTGAAAATCACGGTGTCGGTGGTTCGATCCCGCCCCTGGGCACCACGTAACCTAGTATAAAATCACAAGATTTTGGCGTCCCGCTAGAACCGATGGCGGCGCAACCCCGGTCGGGGACGCATGGGGGACACAAAGCGGGCGGTTGCCCCCTCTGTTTCCGTCTGTTTTCAGGGAAAGCGGGAGGGCCGGCGCGGACGCGCCAAAGAGCGCAAATCTGCGGATGCTTTCGTCACTTACGACTTTTCAGGTGGGACCCCCCCCCAGCGAGGCCCGCCGGGAGCGGCGCCAAAAATCGAATATCCGTAGGAATTTCGGCCACTTGATGCCCAAGTGTCGATTGAAAGGAATTGAAAGGCGGCGCGGGCCTGCGCTGTTCTCATGCTGTTTTCAGCAAAATCTCTGAAGGCTACTTCTCCATCTTCAAGCGCGGCATCATCGGCACCACCACCATGTGAGCGAACAGCGAGGCTCGCGCCGATCGCCTCATCGGTGGTATCGTCGGCAAGCGCCTTATGTACAGGGATTAACTAGCGGCGCCGATCGGAAGCCCAAACAGTTAGAACCATTGCGATGGCCAAGAAGACGAAAAAAACGACGACAGCGAAGCCGCGCCAGCCGGGCGCCACAGAGTTCTATTTCCGAATCGACGCCTTCACTCCGAAGACGATGCCGATGGCGCGTCTTGCGGAGTACATGGCCGGGCTCGCCACCATCCTTGGCGAGCCCGCGTCTGTGCACTTCGTCAAACTCCAGCGCGGGAGCACGGTTTTGGTGCATCGCATCCAGTCCGAGGCTGTGCCAAAGGTTCGTGACCGCGCACGCTCTGTTCGGCGCGGCGACGCGCCGCGCGATGCGCAGCGCGCGTATGAGAACGTCAACAAGATGCTGTTGGCTGACAACGGGACCGGCGAATTGAAGGAGCAGGACTTCCGAGGCCGTCATCATCCCATTTCCGGGCGTGCAAAGCGCCGAAGAAGAGTTCGTCGGCATTCGGGAACGGGGAACGATCCACGGCGAGGTGATTCGCGTTGGTGGTCCCAACAAATGGGTGCCTGTCCTGGTGCAGACCGAGGGCGAAGCTCTCGCTGGCTGCTGGGCCGATCGCGTGATGGCGAAGCAGCTCGCGAGCCGCATCTTCGAACAAGTGCGCTTGCACGGGACCGGAAAATGGGACCGCACGGCCGAGGGGAAATGGGTTCTGCGAGAGTTTGTGATCGAGCGGTTCGAGCCACTGACTGATGAACCGCTTTCCGACACCTTGCAGCGGATTCGTGCAATCAACGCCTTCACCGATACCACTGTTGATGATGTCGACTTTCTGAGAAACGGCCCCCCGGAGAAGCAGAATGGTGGTCATTGACACCACCATGCTGATGCTGCTGTTTCGGCCGACTGTCCCGGCCCGGATCGTCGACTCCAAAGGAAAGCCAATCGACTACGTGGCCGAACGAGTTACGTATCTGGTCAAGACTATCGAGGGCAGTAAGTCTCGCATCATCGTCCCGACGCCTGTCCTGAGCGAGTTGCTTGTACGTGCGACACCGCAAGAGACACAGCGTATTCTCGATGAGATCAACGGCGCCGCGGTGTTCCGTGTCGAGCCATTTGAGATGCGAGCCGCGATCGAACTGGCCGTGATGACGCGAACCGCAATAGCGGCCGGGAACAAGAAGGGTTCGGGTGCCGAGATGTGGGCGAAAGTGAAGTTCGATCGGCAAATCGTTGCGATCGCGCGCGTCGTGCAAGCTAGCACCATCTATACGGATGACGAGAACTTGGCCGCGACGGCGAAGGCCGTAGGAATCCAGCCGATCGGATTGGCCGAACTGGCCCTTCCTCCCGAGACGGCGCAGGGCCAACTACCACTCGAAACGAAAAAAC
>CAVPGG010000088.1:0-13150 GCA_963703755.1 uncultured Pseudomonadota bacterium | reverse complement strand
AAGGCGTGGATGGCCGAGCATAGGCGAGCGAAGCGACGCCGTTCTTCGAACGGCTATAGGCGAGCGAAGCGACGCCGTTCTTCGAACGGCTATAGGCGAGCGAAGCGACGCCGTTCTTCGATCGGCTATGGCCCGGCCATGACGGTGTGTGGCGTGTCGGGTCTTCAGCTCCACGCCGCCTGCCGCTTCTTCGCGGCGCTCTTCACCGCCTGGATGATCTCCGGATAGGATGGGACGTCCGCACGCCGGAGGGCACGATGAGAAGCCTCTTTGCGGCCGCGCTTGCACTGACGACGGCCTGCGTCGCGCCGGCCGGCGCGCAAACCTATCCGTCCCGCACCGTCACGCTCGTCGTGCCCTACACGGCCGGCGGCCCGACCGACACGCTGGCGCGCATCCTGGCCGAGCACATGCGCGGCTCGCTCGGCCAGCCCGTGATCGTCGAGGACGTTCCCGGCGCGGGCTCGACGATCGGCGTTGCCCGCGTCGCGCACGCGGCGGGCGATGGCTACACCATCTGCATCGGTACCTGGACGAGCCATGTCGGGGCGCCGGCGATCTACTCGGTGCACTACAACGTCCTCACGGATTTCGAGCCGGTCGCCATGCTGCCGCTGGCGCCGACGATGATCATCGGCAAGAGGACGCTTCCCGCCGACGACCTGAAGGGCTTGATCGCCTGGCTCAAGGCCAATCCCGGCACGGCGCTGGGCGGCACGGTGGGCGCGGGGAGCCCGAGCCACATCGCCGGCATCTTCTTCCAGCAACGGACCGGGACGCAGTTTCGGTTCGTCCCGTACAAAGGCGGCAGCGCCTCCATGCAGGATCTCGTCGCCGGCCAGATCGACCTGCGGATGGGGGCGGAAGCCTCGCAGACGCTGCCGTTCCTGCACAGCGGCGCAATCAAGGCGTTCGCGATCCTGGGCCGGAACCGCTGGTTTGCGGCGCCAAAAATTCCGACCGTCGACGAGGCCGGCGTGCCGGGCCTCTACCTCACGTTCTGGAATGGCATGTGGGTGCCGCGCGGGACACCCAAAGAGGTCATCGCCAGGCTCAACGCCGCGGTCGTCCGCGCCTTGGACGACCCGGCCATGCGGCAGAAATTCGCCGCGCTCGGATTCGAGCTTCCGCCGGCTGACGAACGAACGCCGGAAGCGCTGCGTGCCTTTCACAAGGCGGAGATCGAAAAGTGGTGGCCGATCATCAAGTCGGCCGGCATCAAGCTCAATCAGTAACCCTCCGATCCACGGGTAGCCGTTTCACGAGCACGCCCACGACAACCCCATGCTCCGGAGGCCCTGGACCAACCCCGATCACTCGCGCTACTGATCGTTCGTCGAAGAAGCACCGGAGTCGGACCAATGGATGCGTTGCGCACCGTTGACGATGCTTTGGGTCGAGGCTCGTACGGCTCGACCGAAGCGCTCCGACTGATCAATTTCCGGCGGCCGGACGCATCGCGCGCCGTTCGCGGTGATCGGCGCCGGGTGACGCGAAATCACCATTGCGCGCTGGCTCTATGGCTACAAGCACGGTGGCGCGCTTTCGAAGCCGTTATGGCAGCCAGACTATATGCCGACAGAGGATGAGCCGGCGCTGGAGGTTAGCTTTCGCGACCTGATCGAATTGCGCTTCGTCAAGACGTTCCGCGACCTTGGGCTCAGCCTGCAAACGATTCGGGACTGCTTCGATCGCGCGGTCGAGGTCGTGCAGGACCAGCGCCCGTTCTCCACTCAACGATTTCGGACGGATGGAAAGACGATCTTCCATGAAATCACCGACGGAGTTCATGAGGGCAAGCTAGTGGATCTGCGGCGTCGGCAGAATGTGTTTCACCGTATCGTTGAGCCGAGTCTGCACGATCTCGAATTCGAAGCCGATGCCCTTGCACGCTGGTTCCCGCTGGGTCGCGCGCGTGGGTCAGTCGTAATTGATCCGGCGCGCGCCTTCGGTCGGCCGATCGTCAACAGCGGCGGCGTGCCGGTCGAAACGATCGTGCACGCCGTCAAGGTCGAGGGCACACCCGAGCGCGTATCGACGCTCTACGAGATACCGGTTGCGGCGGTGCGCGATGCCGTCGAATTTCAACAAAAGCTTGCGGCTTGAAACTGCTTCTCGACCACAACCTGGCCCCGCGCATTGCAAGAGCGCTCAACGCACTGTTTGACGGTGACCACCAAATCGTTGCGCTGCGCGACAAGTATTCGCCCAACATGGCGGACGTGACGTGGATCGACGCGCTCGATCAAGATCGCGGTTGGGCCGTACTCACGCGTGACATACATTTGCGCACAAGACCGCATGAGCGTGCGGCGCTCGATCGCGCACGCATCGTATTCTTCTTTCTCGCCGGCAGTTGGAAAGGCTTCACGGTCGAGGAGACGACTGCAAGACTGATCCGCTTGATGCCGAAGATGGTAGCGCAGACCTCGCTCACAGAAAGCGGGCGGTTCGAGTTGCCGATCAACGCGGGTTCATTGCTGCGACCACACCGGAAGTGAGCAACTCGGTAGCCCCTCACCCCCTCGCCGCCGCCCGCTTCTTCGCCGCGCTCTTCACCGCCTGGACGATTTCCGGGTAGGCGGCGCAGCGACAGAGGTTGCCGGAGAGCCAGTGCTTGATGGTGTCGTCGTCCGGATCGGGATGGCGGTCGAGCAACTGCTTGGTCATCAGGATGAACCCGGGCGTGCAGAAGCCGCACTGGAACGCGCCCTGCTCGATGAAGGCCTCTTGCACCGGATCGAGCGTGCCGCTGCGCGTCGAGCGACTCGATCGTCGTCACCGCGGCGCCGTCCGCGAAGGCGGCGAGATAGAGACAGCCCGACACCGCGGTGCCGTTGACGATCACGGTGCAGCAGCCGCACAGGCCCTGGCCGCAGCTCTCGCGCGCGCCGTAGAGCGCGAACTCGTTGCGGATCACTTCCAGAATCGTGTGATGCGCGGCGATCTCGGCGCTGACCGGCTCGCCGTTGAGCGTGAAGCTGATGGTTCGTCCGGCCATGGTCACTCGTCCCCAGTCATTCGTCTGCAAGTGGGTTGTTCGCTTGCGCGCGGATGGCGCGATAGACGGTCTCGGCATTGAGCGGCAGCTCGGTGATGCGCACCCCGCAGGCGTCCTCGATCGCGTTGGCGATGGCGGGACCGCAGCAGAAGGTCGCGGTCTCGCCTACGCCCTTGGCGCCGAACGGGCCGTTCGGCTGGATCGAGTTGATCGCCTCGTTCTCCATCACGGCCGGCACGTCGAGGATGCCGGGGATCTTGTAGTCGGCGAGCGACGCGTTGGTGACCTGGCCGCCGTCGATGTGCATCTTCTCGAACATGGTGAAGCCGAACTGCATGAGGGTCGCGCCGGAGATCTGCGTCTCGACGATCTTCGGGTTGATCGGCTTGCCGCAGTCGACCACGTTGATCAGCCGCGTGCAGGTCACCTTGCCGGTCTCGGTGTCGACCTCGACCTCGGCGCCGGCGCCGGCCGTCATCCAGAATGGCGCCACGTTGGTGGTGAGCCCGGTGCCGGGCGCCGGCGGGATGTAGTCAGGCTTGTAGGTGCCGCTGCCGACGAGGTTGCCGGCCTGCATGCCGTATTTCTTCTTGAACAACTCCGCCACCGGAACGTTGCTGCCTTCCGGCTCGCCGACGTTGCGCGCGAGCGCCGCGATCTTCGCCTTGACCTCCTCGGCCGCGATGCGCACCGCGTGGCCCATGTGGAAGAGCGAGCGCGAGCCGAGCGTGCCCATGTCGTAGGGCGTGATGTCGGTGTCGCGCGGCACCACGCGCACCGCCTCGGCCGGCAGGTTGAGCACCTCGCCGACGATCTGCGCCATGGCGGTGTCGGAGCCCTGGCCCATGTCGACCGTGCCGCAATAGAGGATCGGGCTGCCGTCCGCCGTCATGTTGAGCACCGCGACCGAGGTGGTCGGCGAGATCACCGCCTTGATGGCGATGGCGAGCCCACGGCCGCGCTTCACCGTGCCGCTGCCGTGGTCGTACGGCTTGCTCCAGTTGAGCCGCGACGCGATGCGGTCGAGGATCGGTTCGATCGGCGCGTCGTTGACCGGCGTGCCGGTCGCGTGGAGGCCGCCTTTCTTGATGATGTTCTTCCGCCGGAACTCGACCGGATCGATCTTGAGCGCACGCGCCATCATGTCGGTGTGGCTCTCGTACGCCCACACGAGCTGCGGGATGCCGAAGCCGCGCAGCGCGCCCGCCGGCGTGAGGTTGGTGTAGAGCGCGAACGAGTTGACGTAGACGTGCTCGATGTCGTAGGGCCCCGAGGCCGTGAAGCCGGACTTCTGCGTCACGCGCGGGCCGACGTCCGCATAGGCGCCGCCGTTCCAATAGACCTCGCACTTGCGCGCGATGATCCGGCCGTCCTTGTCGAGGCCGCTTTTGATCTTGAATGTGCAGGGGTGCTTAGTGATCTGGTAGAAGCACTCCTCCATCGTCAGCGCGATCTTGACGGGCCGCCGCGCCAGCAACGAGAGCGCGGTGACGAGCGCCTCCAGCTTGATGTAGAGCTTCGAGCCGTAGCCGCCGCCGAGATACGCCACGCGAATACGCACGCGGTTCTCCGGCAGGCCGAGCAGGCGCGCGATCTCGGTGCGCACGAACGACGGCCCCTGCGACGAGGTGTAGATCGTCACCGCGTCGCGCTTGGCGTCGCCGATCGACACGAACGGCTCGAAGGCGAGATGCAGCACCTTCTGGGTGCGGAACGTGTGCTCGAACACGTGCGCGGCCTCGGCGAAGCCCTTCTCAACGTCGCCCTTGCGCAGCTTGAAGTCGAGCGCGACGTTGGTGTTCTTGGCGCCCTTGAGATGCTTGAGGTCCGCGAAGGTGCCGGCGGGCTTGAGCTCGTCATGCACATGCACCTTTGAGGTCAAGGCCTCGACCTCGTCGTAGACCGCGGGCAGCTCCTCGTACTCGGCGGTGATCGCCTGCACGGCCTGCTCGGCCACATGGGGATCGGTCGCGAGCACCACCGCGACCGGCTCGCCGACGAAGCGCACCTTCTCGTGGGCGAGGATCGGCTGATCGTGGAAGGCCGGCCCGTAATAGGGATGCGGGATGACGGTCTTGATGTCGTCGACCGTGACGACACGATAGACGCCGGGGATCTTCTTCGCCGCGCTGGTGTCGATCGACTTGATGCGGCCATGCGCGACGGTGCTGCGGAAGATCTTGCCGTACAGCATGCCGGGCAGGCGCAGATTGTGGGTGTATTCGGCGCGGCCCGAGACTTTCTCGCGCCCTTCGAGGCGCGGCAGCGAGCGGCCGATCTGGCTGCCGACTTTGCCGCCCACTTGGGCGCCGGGCATCGTGGTCGTGGCCATCAGTGTGCTCCGTTTGCTGCAAGCGCTTGCCGAACGGCGCGCCCGATGTACACGCGGATCAGCTCGCGTTTGTACGAGACCGATCCGCGCACGTCGGCGATGATGTCGGCTTCCTGCGCGCCGGCGTCGCCCGCGGCCTTCAGCGCCCTGTCGTCGACCCGCGCGCCCATCCGGGCATCATTGAGGGCGGCCTCGGCGCTCGCGAGCCGCGTCGCCTTGGTGGTGGCGGCGCTCGCCACCACGATTGCGTCGCGCAGCGTGTCGCCCGCCGTATTGACCGAGACCGCGACCCCGACCGCCGGCCAGTCCTCGGCCGAGCCGGCCGTGAACTTCATGTAGGCGGAACGCCGCGAACCCTGCGCCGGGATCGTGACCGCGGCGATGAGCTCGTTCTTCGCCAGCGCCGTCTCGTAGTAGCCGGTGAGCAAGTCCTCGACCTTGAGCGTTCGCTCGCCGGTCGGGCTCACCGCCTTGACACTGGCGCCGAGCGCGATCAGCACGGGGGGCAGGTCCATGTGCGGGTCGCCGTGCGCCAGCGCGCCGCCGACGGTCGCGACGTTGCGCACCCGCACGTTGGAGAGCCGCAGCATGGTTCCGGTAATGACCGGCGCGAGCCGCGCGACCTCGGCGGAATGCTCGAGTGCGGCGAGCGGCGTCATCGCGCCGATCGTGAGACTCCCGTCGCCGCCCGCCGTGATGCCGGAGAGCCCGCCGACCTTGCGCAGGCTGACGAGCCGGGTCGGATGAAAGACGCCCGCCTTCATCATCAGCATGAGCGCGGTGCAGCCGCCAACCGGCCGCACGGACGGGTCGTCGACGTTGAGCAGGCCCAGCGCTTCCTTGAGGGAGGTGGGCTCCGACAATTCAAACGGTGTCATTGTGCCCCCTTGGCGTCTCCCCGGCCGCGAAGGCGGCACGCAGTCGTTCGGTGAACTTCTTTTCCATGTCCTTGGCCTTGGCGCGCAGCACCGGCTGGCCGATGCTGCCGAGCTTGCCGGCGAGCGTCGAGTTCGATCGAATAGGCGACGATCGTGTTCCCGCCGGATTCCGTGAGGTGCGTGCGCGAGGTCGCGGTGAGCCGGCCGACCACGCCGAGCGGCGTACCTTCGACCTTGGCTTCGATCGTATCGGGCGGCGTGATCGTCGTGATCTCCACGCTCACCTTGAAGCGGAAGGTCATGTACGCGACCTTGGTCTCGAGCAGCGCGTCGTAATGGGTTGCGTCGATTTCCTTCAAGTCCTTCACGCCGTCGATGCAGGACGCGAAGAACGGCGCATCCCTGATCTTGTCGAAGACGGCGGTGCGCGGCGCCGCGACGGTGATTTCGCCGGAGATGTTCATTGATAGGTCTGCGCCGCCCCCATTTGTTCTTGCGTTCTTATCGGGCAGGCTCCGCAAAACCTCAAGCCCCACGCTCCGTCGCGCGGAGCGTGCACATGAGCCCCGCGACAGGATCATGCGTTCGCGCGAATGATCCGCTATGTAGGTGAGGTGAGGACGGTGCCTGCGCTCCTTCTCCCCCTTCAGGGGGAGAGGGAGCGCACGCGCCGCGCAAGTGGCCCGGAGACGCCTGCGAATGACCACAAAACGAAACCCGGTCGCCTTCGGCGATCTGCGTGGCTGGATCGCGGCGCTGGAGGCGGCGGGCGAGCTGCGCCGGATCGACGCAGAGGTCGACTGGAACATCGAGCTCGGGACCATCGCGCGGCTGGCGCAGGGCGCCGGGACCGGCCCGGCGCTCATGTTCAACAACATCAAGGACTACAACAAGCCGACCAGCCGCTGCCGCCGCATCTTCAGCAACGCGCTCAACAACTATCGCCGCATGGCCCTCATGCTCGGCCTGCCGGCCGACACCCACGCGCGCGAGCTGGTGAAGCTCGGCCGCACCATCATGGCGGGCAGCATCGCGCCGCGGATCGTCAAGGACGGGCCGGCAAAACAGAACGTCGTCACCGGCAAGGATATCGACCTCTACGAGCTTCCGGTGCCCTACTGGAACCGGCTCGACGGCGGCCGCTATGTGATGACCTATGGCGGCGTCGTCACCAGGGATCCGACCAACGACGTGATGAACGTCGGCGTCTATCGCGGCATGATCTCGGCGCGCGACCGTATTCCGATCCTGATGTGGCGCGCCCAGCATATCGGCCATCACGTGACCGCGTGGCAGCAGGGCGGCAAGCCCGAGATGCCGATCGCGGTCGCGATGGGCTTGGAGCCGGCGATCGAGTTCGTCGCCGGCGCGCCGGTGCCGAAGGGCGTGTGCGAGTACGATGTGGCGGGCGCGCTACGCGGCGAGCCGATCGATCTCGTCAAGTGCGAGACCGTCGATCTCTATGTGCCGGCGAGCGCCGAGATCGTGATCGAGGGCTATCTCGGCCTCGACCCCGCGACCTACGAGATGGAAGGGCCGTTCGCCGAGTTCACCGGCTATTTCGCCGGCGACCCGGCGCCGAAGCCGACCATCCGCGTCACCGCGATCACGCACCGCAACGATCCGATTTTGCGCGGGACCATCGAGGGCGCGCTGCCCGGCTCCTATTCGGAGAACGCCATGACCTCCTCGATCATGCGCGCGGGCGCCGCCTGGAACGTGCTCGACCGCGCCGGCGTGCCCGGCATCACCGACGTGTGGTGCCCGCCCGTGCATGCGGGCATCAACCTCTTCATCCGCATGCAGCAGAGCTATCGCGGCCAGGCCAAGCAGGCCGCCAATGCGGTCTGGGGCTCGTCGGCCGCCCATGTGCGCTACAAGCACGTCACGGTGGTCGACGACGACATCGACATCCACGACTATGCGGCGGTCGACTGGGCGATCGCGCACCGCGTCAATGCGGGCGAGAACGACATCGTCATCATGCCGGCGACCTTCGGGCTCGGCCTCGATCCGTCCACGCGCAAGCGCGACCGCAATCCGTCGCTGTTCGGCACCGGCAAATGGAATTGGGTGCTGATCGACGCCACCCAGAACCTCGACTACGACCCCGATCCGGATTTCGGCGGCGCGCGCTTCCCGCCGCTGGCGCGGCCCGACCAGAAGGACATCGACGCCGCCTACGCGCGCTTCGACGAGCTCGGGCTCGACAAGCCGAAGCAGGACTGAGATGCGCGCCGTGATGGCAGGTGAGGTGAGCACTGCGCGTGCGCTTCACCCTCCCCTGAAGGGGGAGGGTCGGCGAGCGAAGCGAGCCGGGGTGGGGTGGCGGCGCATCAGCCACCCCACCCCGACCGCCGTCGCTTCGCGCCGGCGGTCGACCCTCCCCCTTCAGGGGAGGGTGACGAGCCGGGCGCTCGCCTCGATCTGGCTGACCTTCATCGCGCTATCCGTCACCCCGGCGCAGGCCGAGACCTATCCGGCGCGGCCGGTCCGCGTCGTCGTGTCGACCGCGGCGGGCGGCATCACGGACATCTGCGCGCGCGTGCTCGGCCATCTGATCACGACGCGGACCGGGCAGACGTTCGTGATCGACAACAAGCCGGGCGGCAGCGGCAACATCGGCATGGAGTTCGTCTCGCGCGCGACACCCGACGGCTACACGCTCGGCGTCGCCAACACCGGGCAGATCGTCATCAATCCGTTCCTCTACGCGCACATGTCCTACAACCCGCTGCACGACCTCGTGCCGGTCGGCTCGATCGGCGCGGTGCCGCTGTTCATCGTCGTCAGCGGCAAGCTGCCGGTGCATTCGCTGCAGGAGTTCATCGCCTACGCCAAGGCGCGGCCCGGTCAGCTGAGCTACGCGTCGGCCGGCAGCGGCACCACGCCGCATCTCGTCGCCGATGCGTTTCTGCGCCGCGTCGGCCTCGACCTCGTGCACGTGCCCTATCGCGGCGCCATGCCGGGCGTCATGGACGTGATCGCCGGCCGCATGCAGGCGACGTTCGTGTCGATGGGCCCGTACATGGATTTCGTGCGCCGCGGCGACCTGCGCATCCTCGGCGTCGCGGCCGAAAAGCGCGTGGCCTACCTGCCGGACGTGCCGACCTTCGCGGAGCAGGGCGTGCCGGATTTCATCGCGTCGACCTGGTTCGCGATGTTCGCGCCGCGCGGCACGCCGCCCGCGATCGTCGAGCAGCTCAACGGCTACATCCGCGCCGTCGCGTCCGACGCGGACGCGCGCCGCCGCCTCGACGCCGCCTTCATCGAGCCGACGCCGCTGTCGGTCGCCGACTTCACCCAGGCCGTCGCCGCCGACGCGGAGAAGTGGAAGACCATCGTGCACGCCGCCGGCGTGAGGGGCGATTGATGAATTGCCTTCTTCGTCATGGCCGGGCTCGTCCCGGCCATCCCCGTCTTGCTTTGCAGCAAAGACGTGGATGCCCGCATTCGCGGACATGACGGTGTGTTTGGGGGAAGGTTTATGAAAGCCATCGTCATCCACCGCTTCGGCCCGCCCGAGGTGCTCAGCTACGAGGACGTGCCAGACCCGGCGCCGCGGGCCGGCGAGATCCGCATCCGCATTCATGCCGCGACCGTCAACCGCGTGCTCGACGTGCGCCTGCGCGCCGGGACCGAAGGGCACCGCGGAGCGGCGCTGCCGCTCATCCCGGGCGTCGACTGCGCCGGCGTGGTCGATGCGGTCGGCGAGGGCGTGACGCGCTGGCGGCCCGGCGACCGCGTCGCCGCGGCGGGCGTGATGCCGCTCGACGTCTGTGCCGAGGACGAGGCGGGCTACAAGGGGCCGATGGGCATGATGGGCGTCCGCCGCCCGGGCGGCTTCGCGCAGCTCGTCTGCGTGCCGTCGAGCGCCGGCGTCGCGGTGCCGGCGGCGCTCGACTTCCACCACGCCGCCGTGATCATGCGCCACGCGCCGACCGCATGGAATCTCCTGTGCAACGTCGCCAAGCTCAAGGCGGGCGAGACCGTGCTGATCATGGGCGCCGGCGGCAATCTCGGCACCGTCGGCGTCCAGATCGCCAAGCATGTGGTCGGCGCCACCGTGATCGCGGCGGCGGGCTCGTACGAGCGCGTGCGCATCGGCCTCGACCTCGGCGCCGACCACGGCGTCGACTACCACGCGCGCGACCTGCACGATGCCGTGATGGAGATTACGGGCGGGCGCGGCGTCAACGTGCTCTACGACAACGTCGCCAATCCGCGCGTGCTGCCGCGCGCCTTCAAGACGCTCGGCCTCGACGGCCGCATGGTCACGGCCGGCGCCCACGGCGGGCCGGAGGCGACGATCGACTTCCATCACCTCTACGACCGCCGCATCACCATCATGGGCATGCCGGGCCATCGCGCCGAGGATCGAGCCCCCTGCTTCGCGGCCGCGGCCGAAGGCACGATCAACGCGCAGATCGAGCGGGTGCTGCCGCTGTCGCGCGCCGCCGACGCGCACCGCCTGGTGGAGAGCGGCGAGGTGCAGGGCAAGATCGTGGTCGACCCGACGATGGGGTGATCGATTGCCGCTCTCGAACCCGAAGTTCGTAACCGTGCCGGCCGCGAAATCGTGCGAACTTCGGGTTCGCAGCACTAGTGCCGCCGATTTGACGTTCCTGCACCACCTGCAGCAAGCTCGTTCAGGAACGTCAAAAATCGATAAGCGGCACTAGAATCATATACTTGCTAGTGCCCCTTTGCTTCCGAAGTTCGTGTCGGAGACTGCTGCGATGTATCACGAACTTCGGAAGCGGGGCACTAGGCCGCCTTCGGCTTGTTTACGGTCTCGATGCGGTCGAGAACCTTGCCGAGATCGCGCTGCGCAATCTGAACGTCATAGTCATTCTGCAGATTCAGCCAAAGCTGAGCGGTCGTGCCCAGCGCCTTGGCGAGCCGAAGCGCGGTGTCCGCCGTGATGCCGGTCTGTTCGCTGGCGATCCGCTCGATTCGAGTGCGAGGCAGGCTACACGCCTTGGCAAGCGCGCCCGCCGACATCTTGAGCGGAACGAGGAACTCTTCCCGCAGAACCTCGCCGGGATGCATGGGCTTGAGTTTCTTGCTCATTGTGGCGTTCTCTTCTAATGGTAGTCCACGATCTCGACCATCGTGGGGCCTTCCGCCGTCCAAACAAAGCAAACCCGGAATTGGTCGTTGATGCGGATGGAATGTTGCCCATGGCGATCGGCCACGAGCGCCTCAAGGCGATTGCCTGGAGGCGACCTCAAGTCGCCGAGAACTCCCGCGGCGTTGAGGTAGCGCAGTTTCCGGCGCGCCACCTTGACCAAATCGGGCGGAAAGCCCTTCGGACTTTCGCCATTGAATACGGCCTCGGTGGTCTTATCCCGGAAGCTTCTGATCACGCGCAATGTGTATCATTGAATGATACACCTGTCAATGTGAACGGGCCCTGGGGTCAGTGCCGCGGAATAGAAAGTGGAATTCGGACATGCAAGCTGCTTCCTCGCGTTGAGGTGCACGATTAAACGTCTGGACAGCGAGCCGGCAGACAATTTTTTCGGCGCAATATCATGCACCATCACTGCGTCGGCCCGCCGTTTGTGGGGAAAGCCGCAGAGGGGAAGCCACACGCGTGGCGCAAGCAGCTTCTCGGCGGACGGCCCGCGCCGAGGCAGAAGTCGAAAGAGGCTTGATTGATGACCGGTGTCCATGTTAGAACAAAAAGAGAACAAATCTGCGCGAGGTGTCCATGGTCTCCGCCGCGAAGCTCGCCGCCAATCGCGCCAATGCGAAGAAGAGCACCGGACCGCGCACGCTGGCCGGGAAAGCGCGCGCGGCGCAGAATGCCCGCCGTCACGGGTTGCGCGCGGCCGTCCTGGCCGATGCCGAATTCACCGCGCAGGTTACGGACCTGGCTCGCCTGATCGCCGGCAAGGGGGCGAACGCAGAGATCTTCGCGGCCGCCTGCCGCCTCGCCGAGGCGCAGATGGATCACGTGCGTGCGCGGACCGCCTGGATGGCGGTCAGGAACCAGGACCGGGATTTTACCAAGACGCCGCTAATAACGGCTCGGCGTCTCCTCGCCATCGATCGGCATGACCACCGCGCCCTGTCCCGCCGCAAGTTCGCGCTCCGCGATTTCGACGCAGCCTGCGCGGCGGCCGGCTGGTTCGCCCCGCCTTACGATCGACTGAATGGCCCCAAGCCCGCCGCGCGCGTGGGTGTGCCGGCGGGTAATTCCGCTCGAACGAACCCACCGGGTCACGCGGCGCCGGAAATGGCCCGAACGAACCCACCGACTGGACCTACGGAGGGTTCGGCCCGAACGAACCCACCCGCGAGCTGACCCGATGATCTGACGCGGAGCAAAAATCGCCCGAACGAACCCAACCGCGGCGCTGGCGGCAAAACGGCCCGAACGAAGCCACCGCGCACGGCGCACGGCGATCGGTGTACCGTGGTGGCGCGCTTTGTATTAATGTCGCGCCTCCAAAAATCACCGGGAGGAAACCGCGCGATGAACACCGCGAACCACGGCGCAGGCTGCGCCTGCCATCCATCGATGACCTACACGCCGGTCTCGCGCCGCAAGCTGCTCGCCGGTGCCGGTGCGCTCGCGGCCGCGAGCGTGCTGCCGGCCAGCGCGACCCGCGCGCAGGGCGGCGGCGCCAAGGTGATCGACACCCACCACCACTTCTATGCGCCGAGCTATCAGAAGGCGTGGCAGGACTGGGAGAACGCGCGCAAGCTTCCGCATGTTCCCGGGCAGGTCGCCTGGTCGGTGCAAAAGGCGGTCGAGGACCTCGACCGGAATGGCATCTCGACCGGCGTGCTGTCGCTCGCCTCGACGCCCGGCACCTGGATGGGCCTCGACCCCGCGGCCGCCAGCGCCATGGCGCGCACCTGCAACGACTTCGCGGCCGAGATGATGCGCGACCACAAGGGCCGCTTCGGCCTGTTCGCGACGCTGTC
>CAVPGG010000087.1:0-11693 GCA_963703755.1 uncultured Pseudomonadota bacterium | reverse complement strand
ACGCATCGCTGCTCGCGCACGCAGCGTGTCAATTCGGCCGCGGCGGCGTCCGGGTCCTGCATGGGCAAGGCCGCAAAACCGGCCAGGCGTTCCGGGGACCTTGCGACCGCCTCAGCGAGCACGTCGTTCGCCCGGCGCGCGAGGTCGCTCGCCCGCGCAAGGTCGGGGACGCCTTGAACCGCGGGCGCATTGAGCGACAGCACCGCCATCGCGATGCCATTCCGGTCCATTTCGGCAAGCCGCTCGCCGTGAAAGTCGGTCAGGCGCCGCTTCAGGCGAGGCCACGTGCCGTCGGCGACATATCCCTCGGAGTTGCTTGCCGTCTCCGCCAATGCAAAGTGCTCTTCGAGGGCGATCCAGCCCCGCGTGTACCTGCCTGCGGCTGCATGGTTGCGCGCGTCGCTCATTGCGGCTGGATGCCGGCGGCGCGAATGACCTCGCCGTATGCGTCCTGCTCGTGCGCAATCCGCCGCGCAAACCCATCACGATCCGCAAAGGAGAGATTGTAGCCAAGCTGCGCCATGCGCGCCTCGACGTTGGGCAGCAGCGTCACGGCGCGGACCGCATCGGCAAGGCGCGCGACCACGTCCGGCGGCGTGCCGGCCGGCGCCGCGATGCCGAGCCAGAGCATGACACTGAAGTTCGGGATGGCGCTCTCCGCGATCGTCGGCACTTGCGGCAGCATGGCGACCCGCTGCATTCCCGAGACGCCCAGCGCCTTCACCTTGCCCTGGTCGAGGTAGGGCTTGACGTTGATCGGCACTGCCCAGATCAGCGGTATGCGACCGCCGAGCAGGTCATTCAGCGAGGGTGGCGTGCCGCGGTAGGGCACGTGGGTGATATGGATGCCGGCCGCCCGGTCGAGCATCAAGGCGGCGAGGTGATGCGGTGATCCGATCCCGGGCGTGCCGACCGAAAGCTCGCCCGGGTGCGCCTTGCTGTAGGCGATCAACTGCTTCACGTCGTTTGCCGGAACCGAGGGGCTGGCGAAAAGCGCGAGCGACGTGGTCGCGACCATCGCGACCGGCATGAAGTCGCGCGTGACCTCGAACGGCACGTCCTTGTGCAGCCACTTCGCCAGCACCGACGACGCCTCCATGAGCAGGAGCGTGTGTCCGTCGGGCCTGGCCTTGGCGACGAAATTGGTGCCGATGATGCCGCCTCCGCCCCCGCGATTTTCGACGATCACGGGGACGCGGAGCTGATCCACCAGCTTCTCGGCGAACAGGCGTCCAACGATGTCGATGCCCCCGCCCGGCACAGACGGCACGACAAGCGTGATTGGCTGAGCTGAGGTCGGCTGGGCCTGAGCGGTGGTGGTGATCTGCGCGACGAAGGCCGCGGCAAACAGCGCGAGCTTGCCGGTCTTCCGTAATGAGCGTTCGAACATGACGTTCCCTCCCGCTTGCTGTGGTCGCGTTGGAAATCCTGCGCGATCGTGGTATTTCTGAACAGTTCTAATTTTTGCGATCGTGTTAGCTTTTTGACTAAGGGGGGCGGCATGCAGTGGGCGGATCGCATCGGACGTTCGACTGAAACTGCGCGACCTGCATATTCTGATGGGGGTGGTCGAATGCGGCAGCATGAGCAAAGCGGCCGGCCGGCTCGCCGTGTCGCCGCCGGTCGTGTCGAAAGCCATCGCCGACATGGAGCGCATGCTCGGCGTGCGGCTGCTCGATCGCGGTGCGCATGGAATTGAGCCGACGCTCTATGGCCGGTCGCTGCTCGCCAGCGGGCTTGCGGCTTTCGACGAGCTCAAACAGGGCGTCAGAAAGATCGAGGCGCTCGCCAATCCGACGACTGGCGAGATCCATATCGGCTGCAGCGAGCCGTTCGCGGCCGGATTGTTGCCTGCCATCATCGAAAGGATTGGGCGCCGCTGGCCGCGCATCGTCTGTCATGTGGTGCAGGCACCGTCGGTTCCGACGCTCGAGTTCCGCGAGCTGCGCGAACGGCGCGCCGACCTGATCGTGGCGCGCGTGACCGAGCCGTTCGGCCATGAGGATCTGCAGGCAGAACATCTCTATAACGAGCGGCTCCATGTCGTCGCCGGGCGGCGTAGCAAATGGGCGAAGCGGCAACGGATCGAACTCGCCGAGCTCGTGAACGAGGCGTGGATTTAAACGCCTGCAAACAGTTTACCGACGACCTTGATGGAAGAGGCGTTCCACACATGCGGCCTGACATTGCCGCCGCCGGCGGTCGTGTCACTATCCATTCACGTGCAAAACGCCTTGCTGCCGACCGGCCGTTATCTCGCAATGGTGCCAGGATCCTTGCTGCGCTATGGCGCAATGCGCAATTTGGTGACGGCGCTTCCAGTACGTCTGCCCGTGAAGGCAAGGCCGATCGCGATCGTCACGCTGAAGAACCGAACCCTGAACCCCATCGCCAAGCTGTTCGTCGAAGCAGCTCGATCGGTTGCCGCGGAGCTCGGAGCACCTGGACCCGCTTCCGGCCGCAGACGAGCGCGATAGTCGGCGGCCACACCTCGACCGGCCACTAAGCCGTTGATTTTTCTGAGCTGAACGCCCCCTTCACGCGGGAGAGGTCGTAGGTCCAATCCCTACAAATCGCGCGCGGACGGAGCAAAGATCGCAAAGCGCCGGATTGGGTTCGGCCGGCCACCATGTTTTAATCCGGCGCTGCCTCATGGAGCGTGCCGCATGTCCACCCTCATGCGCGTCCTTTGCCTGCTTGGTGTTCTGGCCTGGCCCGGCGCGCTGGCCGCCCAGGAGTTTCCGAACCAGTTTCCGAACCGTCCCATCAGGTTCGTCGTGCCGTTCCCGGCCGGTGGCCCGTCCGATTTCATCAGCCGGGTTCTGACCGAGAAGATGGCGAGGTTGCTCGGCGGCACCATCGTGATCGAGAATCGCCCCGGCGCCGGCGGCATGACCGGCATCGCGTCGGTGGCGAAGTCCAGCCTTGACGGCTACACGATCGCGATCGCGCCATCGAGCCAGCTCGCGATGAACATCAATTTGCGCGAGTCCATGCCGTTCCATCCGATCAAGGATCTGGCGCTGCTGACGCAGATCGTCTCGGTGCCGGAAATCCTGGTGGTCAACGAGACCGTGCCGGCGAAAACGCTCGCCGATTTCGTCGCGCTGGCCAAGGCGCAGCCCGGCAAGATCGTCTTCGCATCGACCGGCGTCGGCGGCATGCCGCATCTGGCGATGGAGCTGCTGATGCTCACCGCCGATATCCGGCTGGTGCATGTGCCCTACACGGGCGCGGCGCCCGCCGTGAACGACCTGCTCGGCAACCGCGTGCAGACCATGTTTGCCGACGTGCCCATCCTGCTCGGCCACATTCAAGGCGGCAAGCTGCGCGCGCTGGCGATCGGCAGCCATTCGCGCATCGCCAGCCTCCCCGATCTCGCGACGACGGGAGAGCTCGGGATGCCGCACGTGCTCGCCGACAACTGGTATGGCCTGGTGGCGCCGGCCGATACGCCGGCCCCGATTCTGGCCAAGCTGCAATCCGCCGCGTCGCAAGCGCTGAACTCACCCGACGTGAAGGACAGGCTCGCCGCACAGGGCGCGATCGCGGTCGGCAACTCGTCCGCCGAGTTCCAGGCCTATGTGAAAAGCGAGATCGAGCGCTGGGGCCGGGTCATCGCGGCGACCGGCATCAAGATCAAGTGAGCGGGCGCTCGTTCACCGCAACGGCTGCTCCGATCCGGAGCTGATCATCAACGTGGTTTGCCCCGGGCATTCGCGTGGCTGCACCGGCCCGGGTCATGTCGGTCATTGCCCAGCGGGCGAGCGTTCCCTTCACACGGGAAGGACCTCTCCCACGCATCCGGCGCAGCGGGAGGACGTTCGCTTCACACCCAACGTCGTAGGTTCGGTCCCTGCAGCGGCCCACGTCGCCCTCGCGACAACGTCCGCTTTGCCTCCGATTAGGCTACCTTTTCCGCAACCGGTCGATTACAGCTCTTGTGGTGATTTGGTTCTCCACATCGTTGAGGTCTTCAGAATATCTGAGTATCATATCAAGGATCGCGAGAGCGCGCTCTTTCTCTCCCATTTTATGCACTAATCCTGCGTGAAAAACCAGCGATCTCGGCGCAAGTTGCGACACAGCTTTTTGTTCAACGGTACGCAGCAAATGTGAACCGAATTCCAGGCAATCCTCCAATTCGTTGCATGAGGCGGCAGAGTCAGCAGCAAATCCCATAAAAGACTCCCAAACGAGCGCGGGTACGAGACGCTCCGCACACATCGAAAGTTCCTGCTTCCACGCGTTCCTGATGACCGCAAATGCAGCCTCCTTGCCTTGTTCAATGAACGAGATCGTGCTCTCTATCTGCGCTTGCTTGAATGCTAAAGACTGCATGCTCTGCCTGTCCAGTATCGACCTAAGGCCATTTTGTTTTTCCAAGCTTCTAACGCGCTTGGAAAGATTGATGTAGTGTCGCGCATGTTCGAGTAAACCTCTTGCTGCACAGTAGTCTGCCGCGTTACAAAAGAAATATGATGTAGCTTGATGGGGCAAAGCTTGTGAAAAGGCGTGAACTTCATCGACCAATTCGGCGACAGCCATATTTCCGAGAAACTTCGCCATTTCGAGGGAAATCGCAATAACATCGCTGAGAGAAAACAGTGGCGAAGTAGCATCGAAACGAGCAGGATTGGCATTATTGACACTAACCGAGATCGTTTGTTTTGGTTCGCGGTCTTCCAAACTAACAAATTTTCGCAAGAAGTTGCTTATAGAGCTCTTCACCACCTTGATGCGGGCGCCATATTGCGATTGAAGTTCAAGTACTACCTTTGGCGTTTCGGAGCCCGGATGAATGACCCATTGCACACTGGCGTGACCTTGCGCAAGCGAACGGCTTACCAGCGGCATGATATCAGAGTCCGCCCCGCTGTATCCCATCACACAAAGCAAACAATCTTTCAGTGCGCTCTCGACTGCACAATACTTGTTATAAGGAAGACACATACTTATTGAATTGAAAAGTGGTTCAGGTTCGTCCACGTCTATATACGTATAGCGCAGCCCCTGTCTGCTCGCGTAGTCCCGGGAGACGTTTGCGAGGAACATAGTAATTTCATCAGTGTTTATTGACCCATGTAATTTTATGAGTGTTGGAGATTCGCGCAATGAGAGTTGCGAAAAGTCATTTCTTATCATTTTGTATTGGCAATTGAGATCAGCAAGTGCGCGCTCAATATATCCGTCATAGTTGGCGGACAGAATAATCGGAGGCGGCCTCAATCGGTTACACACTTCAGCTAGCATCAAGTGATTCTCATTTGGAATTCCCGTTCCAAGGCAATCGCGAACCAAAAGCTGGCAAGCAGAAAACGCTCCCGCTTCTGCAAGAACCGAAAAAAGGGCATCAGGGCGTGGATTTTTGGCCATGAAATATTCAAGCATCTCATAAAGGCCAATGGTACTTGCGACCTGATGTTCGTTAGCGTCATGCATCAATGCTTTCGTTGCGACGCTCAGAATTTCCGACCACAAAAGCGCTGACGAGGGAGGGTCGCGAGAAGCACCCGCCCCAACGAGAAATGTCACCGGTTTGCTCGGAGGATGCATCTAGAGTAGCCAACTTTTGCAATCGATGACCATGGTCTCTGCGCGCTACTTGCTATGTCGCGCAGCACAGATACTCTATCGGCGATAGCAGATAATCCTTATAGTCTAAAGCTCGCGCCATTCTGAGGGATCAAGGTTGTCGAATGCTTTGGCTACTCCGTCTTTATCACACGAGGACAACAGATTGGCGTGTAACGAGGCGAATCGGTAGACCTTTTCATTCTGCTTAACTATTGCGTCCTCCATCATCATTCTGAACCCGGCCTCGAACCATGGCAAAAGCGACTTGCCTTGCGGTCCTTCCAGCATGCGACGCATTTCAGGAAGAGGTGCACGAATAAAGGCTTCAAACATGTCACTCATGCTGGGCTTTGCCATTGCTCCTCCGCTGCTGACAGTGTGAACGTCCTCACGAAAATTCAGCCACAAGGAGCTGTCTGTTGTCGATTTGGACTTGCCCGTCACCGTGGACCACCTTGGGACAGAAAGGTCGGCAATCAAATCAGGAAACTACGACCCATGGAATACCCGACGAGCGTCGGCTTTGGCGATAGAAACCAACGGTCGTAGGTATATAGTCCTGAGTAGGCCAAGAATGGCGTGGATTGAGCGAAGTAATGAGGGCGACGGTATGGCAGCAAACGGTGCGCGTGAATGAGCCTTTCGCGGTGCATCAATGGGCGTTCGCGAAATGACGTTAAGGATCATTCGCGTCGCTCTACGGCCCTACCGATATCCGCTTCGGCTCCGATTTCGGACTACAACGCCCTCCCGTGGAAAATCCGTGGAAACGACCTCATTTCGGTCCTAAGTCATTGATTTTCCTAGAGTGAGGATTCCCTTCACACGGGAGAGGTCGTAGGTTCAATCCCTACGATGTCCAGCAGCTCAATGTATGCCACGAGCGGTTGACGGATTGAGCGCCCTGCGCACGGTCTCCGGCTCGCGCGCAATGACGCGCAGATAGGCGCGCGCCGCCGCATCCGGCTCCTTGCGACCCTGCTCCCAATCCCGCAGCGTGCCGATCGGGATATGGAATGCCCCGGCGAAGTCCTCCTGCGACAGCTTGAGTGCACGGCGGATGACGCTGACCTGCGGCACGCGCGGCGCGGCGGCCCATTCCTCGTCCGTCATTGGCCTGTTGTCCGGATCGGCCGCGGCGGCCGCGCGCCGCTGCCTTGCCGTCATGGTGTCGGCACGACTCCATTCGATCTTGGGGATGCGCTTAGCCTTTTTCTTCATGGTATCGTCGCTTTTCCTGTGGCTCGGCGAAGCGCGCCGAGATGATGCGTATCCGCTCTCCGCGCATGGCATAGCTGACCGCGAGCAGACGCTCTTGAGCCATTCCGAGCAGGATGAAGCGTTCCTCGCCATAGTCATGCCTGCGATCCTCGCGAACCACGGCAAACGCGTCGTCGAACGCAAGGCGGCCTGCTTCGAAGCTCACGCCGTGATTGGCGAGATTCTGGGAGGCCTTTGCGTCATCCCATTCGAAATCTTCGTCCCGCATATACTACGGCTTAGCCGTATCCGGCAAGGATGTCGAGAGCGCGCTGCGCCGTGCGTCGGGAAAAGTCGGCGGCGACCTTCCCAAGGCTCACGGATCGTGTTGCAATATTGCCGGGACGCCGAAAAGCGAGCCGGCAAAAGCCGCGTCGAGAGCTGCCCAAAAGGGAGAGACGCCATGGTGCACGATCAACATGGCCGCATGCGACATGGCCGCATCACGCGGCGCGCACTCTTGAAAGCCGGCGCGGCGCTCCCGCTCGTCGGCGTCGCGGCGCCGAACGTGCTGTCGCAGCCGCTGTCGAAATCGCCCACCACCGTATTGGACTTCAAGACCAATGCCGACGTCGCCAAGGCCGAGCAGGAAGGGCAGCTCGTCTTCTATTGTCACGAGAACGAGGCGGGCACCGCCGGCATCATGCAGGGCTTCAGCAAGGATTTCCCCAAGATCAAGACGAGCTACGTGCGCGCGCAGACCGGCGCGCTCTACAGCAAGATCCTGGCAGAACGCCAGGCCGGCCGCTTCGACGTCGATGTGATCCAGCTCTCCGACATCGCGCCCGCCTTCGACTTCCAGAAGAAGGGCGGCTACGAACGCTACGAGTTCGCCGGAATTGGGCGCCTACAAGCAGGACCACCTGAGCTCGCCGAACGGCTACTTCTTCTGGACCGGCGTCGATCCGGCCGGCATCGCCTACAATTCGGAGAAGGTCGCCGCCGCCGACGCACCGAAGGGCTGGCAGGACATCCTCAATCCGAAGTGGAAGGGCCGGATCAGCTGCAAGTATCTCGGCCTCCGGCCTGCAGTTCGTGCAGTGGTACATGCTGCGCAAGCTCTACGGCGAGGGCTTCTGGAAGGACTTCGCCAAGCTGCAGCCGCACGCCTTCGACTCGCGCGTGCAGCTGTTCGACCGCCTGGCGAAGGGCGACGACAACATCACGGCGATCGGCGAGTACCCGGCCTACATCCTGTTCAAGAGCCGCAACGCCAAGGTCGAGTTCGTCGCGCCGCCCGACGGGCTCGTCGCGACGCCGCTGGTCGTCGGCGCGGTCAACAAGGCGCCGCATCCGGAAGCCGCCAAGTTGTTCGTCGACTGGGCGATGTCAAAACGCGGCCAGGCCTGGTACCAGACCAACCCCAACCTCTATTACGCCTCGGTCCGCACCGACGCGCCGCCGATGCCGACCGGCGTCAGCCTGACCCAGTTCAAGCTGCTCTATCCGTCGGATTGGAACGAATACGCCAGAGAAAGCGCGACCTTCCTCAAGGAATGGAACGGCATGCTCGGACTATGAGCGTGGCCGCGGCATCGGCGGAGCACTGGTCCGCGCAGAGGCTCGCCGGCTATGGGGTCGCCGCCGTCGCGGCGGTGCTTGTTCTCTACCCGGTATTCTATCTGCTGCAGGCGGCGTTCGACGTCGGCGATCCGCAGACGCGGCCGCCGACCGCTTATGGCCTCGACAATTTCCAGGTCCTGCTCAACTACCCGCGGATCATGCTCAACACGCTCGTGGTGTCGTTCGCCGCGACCGTGATGGCGCTGGTGATCGGCTTCATCATGGCGTGGATCCTGGCGCGCACCAACGTGCCGGGCCGCCGGATGTTCGAGCAGTTGATGGCGGTGCCGTACTATCTGACGCCGCTGCTCGGCGCGCTGGCCTGGAGCATGCTCGGCTCGCCGGAGAGCGGCTTCATCAACCAGGTCTGGCGCGCGCTCGGCGGCAGCGACCACCTCATCGACATCAACACGCCCTATGGCATCGCCTGGGTGATGGCCTTGTTCGAAGGCTCGGTCGCCTTCGTGATGATTGCCGCGGTGATGAAGTCGATGGACCCTTCGCTCGAGGAAGCCTCCCAGGTGATCGGCGCGAGCCGCCTGCGCACCATGCTGCGCGTCACGCTGCCGCTGGTCGTTCCAGGCGTGCTGGGCGCGGCGATCTTCGTGTTCGCCGAGATGCTCGGTTCCTTCGCGGTCGCGCTCGTGCTCGGCACGCCGAACCGCTACTACGTCATCACCACCGCGATCTACCAGTTGATCCAGCAGTACCCGCCCCGCACCCAGCTCGCGGCCGCGATGGGGACCTCGCTGTTCGCCGTCATGTTCCTGATGCTGTTCGTCTATCGCCGCATCGTCACGCGGGGCAGCTACGCCACCATCACCGGCAAGGCGTTCCGCCCGCGCGCCGCCGACGTCGGGCGGCTGCGCTACGTGCTGTTCGGCGTCTGCATGCTGTATCTCATGGCGGCGGTCGTCCTGCCGATCGCGACCCTGCTCTACGCCTCGGTGCAGAAGATCGCGGTGGCGTTCCCGGCGGCCGACAACTTCACCCTCGACAATTTCCGCGCCGCGGCGTCGATGAACGCGGTCGGCTCGGCGCTGACCAACAGCCTGCTCCTCGCCTTCGCCACCGCCACCATCGGCATCTTCCTGATGGGGCTGCTGGCCTGGCTCATCTACCGCTCGCGGCTGCCGGGCGCGGGCCTGATCGAATATGTCGTCATGTTCCCGCAGGCGGTGCCGCGCCTCGTCTTCGCGTTCGGCATGATGTGGGCGTGGCTGGTTTTTCCGATCCCGATCTACGGAACGATCTGGCTGCTGCTGATCGCCTACCTCACCGTGTTCCTGCCGCTCGGCGTGCGCACCATCGCGGGCGTCCTGCTGCAGATCGACAAGAGCCTGGAGGAATGCGCGCAGATGTGCGGCGCCGCGTGGACCTTCCGCTTGCGCACCATCACGGTACCGCTGCTGGCGCCCGGCCTGATCGCGGCGTGGCTGCTGCTGTTCATCGCCAGCATGCGCGAGCTCGGCGCCTCGATCCTTCTGATGGGGCCGCATTCCAAGGTGATCACGCCGTCGATCGTCGAGTCATGGTTCGGCACCGCGTCGGAGCTCACCGCGACGCTCGCGCTGATCCAGACCGGGGTGGTGGCGGCGGCGATGATCGTGCTCGTAGCGGTCACGCGCCGGCTCGGCGCGCAGCCGGTCGAGTAGAGCATGCCGACAACCGCCGCGAAGCCGCACATCGAAGTGGAGGGCCTCGAAGTCCATTTCGGCGTGGTGCCGGCGGTGCGCGGCGTCAGCTTCAGCGTGATGCCCGGCGAGCAGTTGACGCTGCTCGGCCCGTCCGGCTGCGGCAAGACCACGACCTTGCGGGCGATCGCCGGCCTCGAGCATGCCAGCGCCGGCGAAATCCGCATCGACGGCAAGCCGGTCTACTCGGCCCGCAAGGGCGTCAACATTCCGGCCGAGAAGCGCGGCCTCTCGATGGTGTTCCAGTCCTACGCGATCTGGCCGCACATGAGCGTGTTCGACAACGTCGCGTATGGCCTGCGGGTGCGCCATGCCGGTGCCGCCGAGATCAGAGAGAAGGTCGAACGCGCGCTCGGCATGGTGCAGATGAGCGCGTTTGCGGACCGGCGCGCGTCGGCATTGTCGGGCGGCCAGCAGCAGCGCGTCGCGCTGGCGCGCGCCTTCGTGTTCCAGCCCTCGGTGCTGCTGTTCGACGAGCCGCTGTCCAATCTCGACGCCAAGCTGCGGGCCGACATGCGCATCGAGCTGCGCGATCTGCAGCACCGGCTCGGCATCACCTCGGTCTACGTCACCCACGACCTCGAAGAGGCGCTGGCGATGTCCGACCGCATCGTGGTGATGCGCGATGGCCTGGTCGAGCAGACCGGCACACCGGACGAGATCTACGCCCTGCCGCGCAGCGCCTTCGTGGCGGATTTCATCGGCTCGTCCAACCTGATCCGCGGCCGCAACCGGCCGGACCTCGCGGCCGACGGCCTGATCGCGCTGGAAACGCCGGGCGGACAGGTGATCTACGGGAGCGCCTACGGCCGCCCGGTCGGCGACGAGCTCACCGTGTCGGTGCGCACCGTGCACCTGCGGCTTTCGCCGCAGCGCCCCGCAGGCGAGCGCAACGTGTGGCCGGCGCGCATCGAGAAGACGGTCTTCCAGGGCGACTTCACCCAGGTGCACGTCCGCTGGGGCGGTCAGCCGCTCATCGCCCGTTGCGCGGCCCTCGATCCGCTGCCGGCCGGCCAGGAGGCGTTCATCACCGTCGATCCGAAGCGGGTGGTGCTGCTCGGCGCGTGACGCGCCGGCGATGCGGCCCGACGATGAACATCAATCTGCGCGAATCCATGCCGTTCCATCCGATCAAGGATCTGACGCTGCTGACGCAGATCGAAAAGCGAGATCGAGCGCTGGGGCCGGGTCATCGCGGCGACCGGTATCAAGATCAAGTAAGCGTCCGCCAAGGCGTGTACTCATCAAGGCGCGGATGTCGGGTCTTGGGGGCTAAGCCGAAATATTCTGCTCGAGCAGAGGATTTCCGGTTGTGACCGATGCTGTTGAAAAAGTTGCTCGTGATCATCGGCGAATCGGCAGCATGGCGCAGGGTGACGATTTGTCCGGCGCGGGAGCGCACAGCGTACGGTATGGTCCGCCGTGCGAGCACAGCTGAACAACAATAGCCGGTTCAGGGGCGCGGAGCGGCCGGCAATCCAACCAACCAGCCGGTTCAAAGCGCTCCCACAGATAGGATCCCTTCAATGCCCGCAACGGTCAAATCCAAATTCGACCTGCCTTTAAAGACACTCCTTGCGACGGTGTCGTTGGTGTTTG
>CAVPGG010000086.1:0-7893 GCA_963703755.1 uncultured Pseudomonadota bacterium | reverse complement strand
CGAAGACATTCCACAATGATGGCGTCTTGATTTTTTTATCGGCAAGCCCGGTCCCGGGAAGCATTTCGGAGGCGCTCCAGGTGGGTCTGCCGGTCATCGTGGAGTCAAACGCCTGGACGCTTCCGCAGGAGCGTTTCAATGGCCAACGGGTGCGAGAACAAAAGGCCCGGGCAATGGTGCTGCCGAGTTTCCGGCATATTACGCAAGCCGTCCAGGAACTGCTCGCTGACGATCATCTTAATGAGATGCGTAGCCGGATCTTGCAAATGAACAACCGGGCTGTCGACGAGATGCAACATCACCGAGCCGGACGGCGCGATCGCACTGCAGCGCTTCACCGACGGATCGCCCGCGAACCTCGCAACGATCGAGCGCCTGGCCGACCTGTTCATCGAGAACAACACGTTCAACGGGCTCGGCCCGAGCGTCAACCCGATCTACGTCAACCCGACCTATTTCGGCACCGGCGCCGTCGTCCCGGCGAGCTTCGATGATGCGCAGCTGATCACCGGCACGACCGGCAACGACACGCTGACCGATACCAGCGCGGTCAATACCACGATCGTGGGCGGCCCCGGCGACGACACGATCTCGGTCGGCTCGGGCAAGGACACGATCATCTACAATGTCGGCGACGGCCGCGACACGGTCACGGGCGGGTCCGGCGTCGATACCGAGGTCATCAACGACAACGGCTCGGTGGCGCAGACCTTCGAGATCAATCCGATCACGCCGTCGAGCGAGCTCGGCGTCAACATCGCGGCGACCGGCTCGGCGGGTGTCGGCGCGGCGACCAATGCGAACGCCGCGATCGAGATGACGAGCATCCAGGAAATCGTCGTCAATCTCGGCAGCGGCGGCGACACGGTCATCGTGTCGGGCGACCTGCACGGCACCGGAGTTGCGACCTCGACCGTCACGATCAACGGCGGCACCGGCAACGATACGGTCGATGCCAGCGGCGTCACGGGCACGCCGGTCGACGTTGTGTTCAACGGCGGCGCCGGCAACGACACCTTCATCAGCGGCCACGGCAACGACACGTTCCTGGGCGGCGGCGGCAGCGATACGGCGATCTTCTCCGGCCCGGTGTCGGATTACACGATCACGTTCGATCCGAGCACCGGCAACGAGACGGTTGCGGATTCGCGCGGCGCGGCCGGCGACGGCACCGACACGCTCAACAGCGTCGCGCACCTGGTGTTCAACGGCACCGCGCTTGGCCCGGTGCTGCTGTTCAACGGCAGCAACCAGCTGATCGGCAACTTCACGACGATCCAGGCCGCCGTCAACGCGGCGGATACGAGCGGCGACACCATCCTGGTCGGAGCCGGCACGTATACGGAGAACGTCAGCCTCGTCGGCAAGGCGGTCAACATCGAGGGCACCGGCGGCGCCAACGGCGCCGGCGGCGCGGTGATCGACGGCTCGATCACGCAGACCGGCACGCTCACTGGCAACATGACCATCGAGGGCCTGATCATCAATGCGACCGGGCAGCAGAACGGCATCTCGCTGACACCGACGCTCACGGGCCCCGAGACTGTCCTGATCAACGACGTCTCGGTCAGCGGCGCGAGCCAGACCGGGTACATCGTCAACGGCGGCGGGACGAATCTGACCGCGAACGTGTCGAACTCGAGCTTCTCGGGCAACGGCCTCGCCAAGTCGTCCGGCGGCTCCGGCGACATCACCTATTTCGACTTCCTCGGCAACGCCGCCTTCACCAACGTCGCGGTGACCGGCGTCGCGAACGGCACGCCGCTCGCGCACGCGGGCGACAACGGCATCCAGATCGCGGGCTTCGACGAAGCCACCCACAGCGTCAGCCAGCCGCTCGGCAACGTCACGTTCGACAACGTGTCGGTAACCGGCACCTACGCCAAGACGCTGGTCTACATCCAGGGCTACGACGACGCGAGCAACCTGCAGTTCGCAGGCAGCGGCCTCACGCTCGGCGACGCCACGACGCAGACCGGCTGGACCTCGATGTTCGTCGACCTCGGTCCGCAGGGCGGCAGCTACGTGGCTGACCCGACGCAGCCGGCGAGCGTCGACCTCGCGGGCGTGACGCTCGCGGGCTGGAGCTTCGTGCCCGGCAGCGCCGTGTTCGGCGCGCTGGCCGCGGCCGGCTACGACGACCTCATCGTTGGGACGCCGAACACCACCGACATCACCGGTACGCCCAGCAACGACGCGATCGTCTACAACTGGACGCCTGGGGCCGTCGAGCATATCGACGGCGGCGCCGGCACCGACGCCTTGTTCCTCAACGGCGGCGCGGCGCCGTCGACCTACAACATCAACCCGATCGACCCGACCCATCTCGGCATCTCCATCATCACGGGGGCAATCATCATCTCCCCGCAGACGGCGACGACCGCGAACTCCGCGATCACGACCACCAACGTCGAAGAGATCAACCTCAACCTCGGCAACGGCGGCAATGCCGTCCTGATCGACGGCGACCTGCACGGCGCGGGCGTCGCGACGTTGACCGTCACCATCAACGGCGGCACCGGCGTCGACCTCGTCGACGCCGGCGGCATGATCGGCCCGCCGGTCGACGTTGTCTTCAACGGCGGCGGCGGCAACGACCTCTTCAAGGTCGGCCCCGGCCACGACACCTTCATCGACACCGGCCACGGCGAGGCACGCATCCCCGAGTTTCAGCTAACGACCCACGAGTTCAACTACAGCGGGGGCCAGTGGACCGTCACGAGGGAGGACGGCCAAGGCATCGACACGCTGAAGGGTGTCTCGCTCGTCGATGACACCAACGGCCATCGTTTCCTGCTGGTGAGCCCCGACAGCCAGTACACCACCATCCAGGCGGCCGTGAACGCGGCGCACGCCGGCGACACGATTCTGGTCGCGCCCGGCACCTATACGGAGCAGGTCAGCGTCAGCGGCCACGGCCTCGACGGCATCTCGATCGTCGGCATCGGCAACGTCACGATCGACGCGCCCGCCTCGCTGGTGAGCACCGGCAACTCGCCCACCAACGGGCGCGACGTTCACGGCCTGCTCACGGTGAGCAACGCGAGCAACGTCTCGGTCGAGAACGTCCACTTCAACGGCCTGCAGGAAGGCGGCTCGGTCACCGGCGCCAACAACCCGACGCTGGTCGGCATCGCCTACCTCAACGCCTCGGGCACGGTCGACCATGTCGACGTCACCGGCATCCGCGAAGGCAACTCCGGCTTCGGCGACCAGCGCGGTCTCGCGGTCTACGTGTCGAACACGGCGCCGGCCAGCGGTCCGCCGACCGAGAGCTTCACGCTCACCAACTCGACCATCGAGGACTGGCAGAAGGGCGCGGTGGTCGCCAGCAACGCCAACGTCGACATCGAGCACAACACCATCACGGGCGCCGGCGCGACCGCCCTGATCGCACAGAACGGCATCGAGCTCGTCGGCGACACCGGCACGGCCTCGAACAACATCATCAACCAGATTGGCTACACCCCGGCCACCGTCACCGACACGGGGATTTTGTTCTGGGACAGCAACAACCTCACGCTCGACAACAACACGATCACGGGCGCGCTTTCCGGCGGCAACGTGGTCGGGCAGACCGGCATCTACGGGCTCAACTCGTCCAACATCACGATCGACGGCAACACCATCGCCAACGTGCTGGAGGGTATCGTCGGCCAGGAGGACGGCAGCGGCTCGTTCGCGGGCGTGTTCGCGCCGACGTGGACCATCGGCGTCAACGCGGTGACGAACTACACCCAGTTCGCGCTCGACTTCGAGGCGTACGATTCCTTCACCAACGTGGCGGCGAGCGGCAACTTCAACGTCACCGGGACGGCCGGCAACGACCTGTTCATCGGCGGCTCGGGCAACGACACCTTCTCGGGCGGGGCCGGCGACGACAGCTTCGTCTACTACGTGGCCTCGGGCGGCACCGAGACCATCGACGGCGGCACCGGCACCGATACGTTGACGGTCAACGGCACCGCGGCAGCCACGACCTACATCATCAACCCGATCACGCCGTCGAGCGAGCTCGGCATCGAGGTTCTGGCGGGCGCCAACCAGACCGGCACGGCGACCGCGGCCAACGCGGCGGTCACGACCACCAATGTCGAGGAGATCGTCCTCAACCTCGGCAACGGCGGCGACACCGTCGATATCTCGGGCGACCTGCACGGCACCGGGGTCGCGACCTCAACGGTCACGATCAACGGCGGCACCGGCAACGACACGGTGGACCTCAGCGGCCTCACGGGCACGCCGCCGGTCGACGTGGTGTTCAATGGCGGCGGCGGCAACGACACCGCCGTGTTCGCGGGCGACCTCGGTGGCTACACGTTCTCGGTCAACGGCACCTCGCTGCAGGTGCAGCACGGCGCCGGCGGCCCGACCGACACGCTGTCGGGCGTCTCGACCGCGAAGTTCGCCGACACCACGGTTCTGTTCGTCGACGGCACCACCGGCGCGGGCCACTACAACGGCGCCTACACGTCCATCGGCGCGGCACTCGCGGCGGCCGCCTCGATCACCGGACCCGTCACCATCGAGATCGCGGCCGGCACCTACCACGAGAACGTCAACCTGACGCAGAGCAACGTCACGCTCGTCGGCCAGGGCGACAGCACCGTCATCGAGGGCACGTTCAAGAGCTCGAACGGCATCGCCGACGGCGGGGTCGCGACGTTCCTCGAGAGCGGCGCGAGCTACACCCAGACTGCGGGCAGCGGCGTCACCATCTCGGGCAGCAACGACTCGGTCCAGAACCTCAAGATCGACAGCTTCACGTATGGCGTGTCGCTGACCGACGGCATCAACGGCGACAGCGTCAAGAACGTCGACCTCACCGACAACCTGGTCGGCATGCACAAGGGCACGACCCAGGGGATCACCAACTTCACCCTGACCGGCGGCTCGATCTCCGACGGCCTGATCGGCATCGACTTCGACAAGACGACGGCGGTCGGCCAGCAGTCGGTCGGCATGGCCGATCATGTGACCATCGACGGCACGAACTTCAGCAACCTTGCCTACAAGGGCATCTACGTCGAGACGCTGTCGGACGGCCTGATCAACAACGTCACGATGGATAATGTCGGCCAGTTCGGCGCCCCGAGCACCTCGGGCGGCGTCGGCACCGGCGGCGACGGCATCGACCTCAACCTCAAGAACGGTACGTACACCAACGACACGATCAGCAACTTCCACCTGACCGATACCGGCGCGTCGAACCAGAACGGCGCCGCGGCGGACGACGCCCATGGTGGCGCCATCGTGATCGAGGCGCGCAACGACGGCGGTACCTACAGCACCGTGCCGGCGACCTACACGGGCGCCGTGACGGTCGAGAACGGCACGATCGACGGCCACACCTCGACCGGCATCCAGGCGGGCGAGCCGGGCAAGAGCAATGTCTATCCGGCCGTGGACGTTACCGGCGTCACCATCACGGGCGCCGACGACGGTTCGCCGCTGCACGGCGACATCGCTAACGTCACCGGGTCTACCTTCTCGATGACGATGGCGCCGGGCGACGACAGCCTGCTGGCAGGCCCGACCACCAGCGGCAACTTGGTGATCACCGCCAACAACGACAGCAACGTCACCATCGTGGCGGGCGGCGGCAACGACACCATCATTACGGGCACCGGGACGGAGAACATCACGGGCGGGGCCGGCACCGACACGGTGCAGTTCGCCGCCGCGAGCTCGGCTGCGACCTTCGCGATCGTGGGCGGGCACTGGACCGTCACCGTCAACGGCGTGACCGACACGCTGACCGGCGTCGAGAAGGTGCAGTTTACCGACAAGACGTTCGATCTGGTCGACCAGCTCGGCGCGAACGTGGGCGGCTACCAGTCGATCCAGGCCGGCATCGACGCCTCGCACACGGGCGACACGGTCCTGATCGCGTCCGGCACCTATACGGGCCAGAACATCGTCGACCCGAACAACGGGCACGGCGCGAACGGCATCTCCATCGTCGGTCTCGGCGACGTGACGATCGACGCGCCCGCCTCGCTCGCCAGCAACGGCCATTCGCCGACCAACGGTCGCGATATCGACGGCCTGCTCACGGTCAACAACGCGACCAACGTCTCGGTCGAGAACGTCAACTTCAACGGCCTCAATGAAGGCAACCTGGTGACGGGCGCCACCAACCCGACGATGGTCGGCATCGCCTATCTCAACTCGTCCGGCACGGTCGACCACGTCGACGTCACCGGCATCCGCGAGCCGGACCAGAGCTTCGGCGACCAGCGCAACCTCGGCATCTACGTCTCCAACACGGCGCCCGGCGTCGGCGGCACCCTCAACAACTTCACGCTGACGAACTCGACGATCGAGGATTGGCAGAAGGGCGGCGTCGTCGCCACCAACGCCAATGTCGACATCGAGGGCAACACCGTCACCGGCGTCGGCGCGACCGGCCTCACGGCGCAGAACGGCATCCAGGTCGCCGGCTCGACCGGCACGGTGTCGGGCAACACGATCTCGGACATCGGCTACACCGGCAACGATGACTCGACCGGCATCCTGTTCTTCAACGACACCAACCTCACGCTCAACAACAACATCGTCACCGGCGCCGAGTTGAACGGCAACACCGTCAACGATTTCGGCATTGCGGGCTTCGACTCCTCGAACATCACGATCAACGGCAACCAAATCGCCAACGTGCTGGAAGGCATCGTCGGTCAGGAGACGGACCCCAGCGACGGGCTCGGCACCGTGCTGGCGTCGACCTGGAGCGTCGGCATCACCAACTCGGTCACCAATGCGTCCGTCGGCCTCGACTTCGAGGCGACCGATACGTCCACGGGCGCGCTGGCGAGCGGGAATTTCAACGTCACGGGCACCAACGGCAACGACTTCTTCCTCGGCGGCTCGGGCACCGACACCTTCTCGGGCGCCGGCGGCGACGACAGCTTCGTCTACAACGTCTCGTCGGGCGGCAAGGAGATCATCGACGGCGGCGCCGGCACCGATACGCTGACGGTCAACGGCACCAACGCGACGGTCACCTACAACATCAACCCGACCGACGCGACCCACCTCGGCATCGAAATCCTGGCGGGAGCGAACAACGCCGACATCGCCACCACGTCGAACTCGGCGGTCACGACCACCGGTGTCGAGGAGATCGTCATCAGCCTCGGCAACGGCGGCGACACCGTCAACATCTCGGGAGACCTGCACGGCACCGGCGTCGCGACCTCGACGGTCACGATCAACGGCGGCACCGGTAACGACACGGTCGATGCCAGCGGCATCACGGGCACGCCGGTCGACGTCGTGTTCAACGGCGGCGGCGGCACCGACACGTTCAAGAGCGGCACCGGCAACGACACCTTCACGGATACCGGCAGCGGCCAGGCGGTCTACAGCCACGACGCGCTCACCACCGCGAGCTTCACCTACAGCGCCGCCAACGGCGACTGGGTGGTGAACGCCACCAACGGCGGCACCGACACGCTCAAGGGCGTCGACCTCGTCACCGACGAGAACGGCCACCGCTTCCTGCTGGTCGGCGGCGGCAGCAACTTCACGACCATTCAGAGCGCGATCGACGGCGCGCAGGCGGGCGACACTATCCTCATCGCGCCCGGCACCTACACTGAGACCTCGCAATATGTGCCGGGCAACTTCCAGGGCCTGCACATCAACACGGCGGACCTGACGCTGCAGGGCTACAGCTCGCTCGACGGTACCGCCATCACGACGGCTGCGGCCGCCAAGCTCTACGGTCCGACCGTCATCGCGGGGGCGCAGAACGACTTCGGTGCCAACGACTGGATCGACCAGGGCGGGTCCGGTGCCACCATCGAGGGCCTGCACCTCGCGGCCGGCCCGCAGACCGACAACAAGCTGATCGAGATCACCACCGACAACGTCACGATCAAGAACGACTAC
>CAVPGG010000085.1:0-4331 GCA_963703755.1 uncultured Pseudomonadota bacterium | reverse complement strand
GCTCGTGGTCGGCACCAAGGCCGACTACAAGCCGTTCGGCTTCCGCGATACCAGCGGCGCAATCATCGGCTTCGAGCCCGACCTCGCCCGCGACGTGGCCCAACGCCTCAAGGTCAAGCTCCAGCTCGAGCCGGTCGTGTCCTCCAATCGCATGCAGTTCCTGCAGCAGGGCAAGATCGACCTGATGATCGCCACCATGAACACGACCGACGAGCGCAAGAAGGTCGTCGGCATCGTCTCGCCCGACTACTACGCGTCGGGCGTGAGCATCTTCGCGATCAAGAAGGCGGCGCTGAAATCCTGGGAGCAGCTCAAGGGGCAGAAGATCTGCGCCATCCAGGGCGCCTGGTACAACAAGACGATCGCCGAGAAATACGGCGCCGACATCATCGCGTTCAAGGGCACGACCGAGGCCGACTTTGCCCTGCAGCAGGGCAACTGCATCGGCTGGGTCTATGACGACACGTTCTTCGTCGATCGTCTGAGCGACCCGAAATGGAAGGACTACGAGATGCCGCTGCCCAGCATCCTCGTGCAGCCGTGGGGCCTCGCCGTGAAGCTCGAGGAGGTCAACGGCCCGTGGGGCCAGTTCATGGCCAAGGTGGTGGCCGACTGGCACAAGTCCGGCAAGCTGATCGAGCTGGAGAAGAAGTGGAAGATTCCGCCCTCGCCGTTCCTGCAGAAGATGCACGCCGAGGCCAAGTGAGGCTGAGCGGGACCGCGCTCGCACGATAACGCGGTTCATCATGATCAACCTCACGCCGATCTGGGATTGGTTCCGGACGCTCCACCAGACGACCGGGATCAATCTCACGATCTTCTACGACGCGTTCGACCGCGCACGCTTTTTCAACGGCTTCCTCACCTCAGTCCGCCTGATGGGCCTCGCGCTGGTCGCGAGCGTCGCGATCGGCGTCGTCGGCGCCTGGCTGCAGGGATCGCGGCTCCGCCTCGTGCGCGCCGTCACGCAGGGCTACGTCCAGGTCTTCCGCAATACGCCGCCGCTCGTGCAGCTCTACTTCTTCTATTTCGCGCTCGGCTCCTACCTGCGAATGACCAACGCACAAGGCCTGCAGGAGCCGATCATCTCCAACTTCGCGTGGGCGGTGATCGGCCTCTCGCTCTATGCCGGCTCCTTCAACGTCGAGATCTTCCGTGCCGGCATCGAGGCGGTGCCGCGCGAGACCGTCGAGGCCGCCGAGGCGCTCGGCTATACGCGGCTCAAAGCCTACGCGTACATCGTGCTGCCGCTCGCCTTCCGCATCAGCCTGCCGGCACTCAACAACAACCTCGTCAATCTGATCAAGACCACCACCATCGCGTACACGATCGCGGTGCCCGAGATGCTCTACGTCGCCAACCAGATCTGGTCGGACGAGCTCAACGTGCCCGAGATGATGAACGTGCTGCTCGTGATCTATCTCTTCCTGGTCGGAATCCTGGTCTACGTCATGGGCCGCTGGGAGCGGGCGCTGCGCGTCCCGGGCTACACGCCGTGATCGCCGCGCGCGACGGCACGCTGCCGGTCCTCAAGCCGTTCCGGCTCGCCGGCGCCACACTGCCGGCGTTCCGCCTCGACGCGCGCCACGGCGCACTCCTTATCGTCGCGCTCGCCCTTTCGGTCGGCATGGGCGAGGCGCGGGCCGGGCCCGCCTCGCCGTCCATTCTGATCACGCTGCTCAACTGGACGCCGCTGCTCGCCAAAGGCTTCGCGCTCGACATCGCCATGAGCTTTCTCGCGATGGGCATCGGCACGCTGGCGGGCGTCGCGCTCGGCCTTTGCCTGATCTCGCTGCGCGCGCCCGTGCGCGGGGCCGCGTGGGGCATCACCCAGATGTTCCGCAATGCGCCGTGGCTGGTGATGCTGTTCTACTGCATGCTGCTGATGCCGTTCTCGTTCCGCATCGGCGGCGTTACGGTGCCGCTGCCCGACTGGCTCAAGGCTACGCTCGGCCTTGCGCTTCCCGTGATGGCGAATGTCGCCGAGCTGGTGCGCGGCGCCGTGCGCTCGATTCCGTTCGGTCAGTGGGAGGCGAGCGAGGCGCTCGCTTTCACGCGGTGGCAGACGCTGCGCATGGTGATCCTGCCGCAGTGCGTCAAGCGCATGACGCCGCCGTGGATGAACCTCTATTCGATCCTGGTCGCCGCGATGCCGCTGACCTCGATCGTCGGCGTGAGCGAATTGATGACGCTCGCGGGCGACGTCCTCTCGGCCGACGGCCGCAGCGAGTTGCTCGTGCCGATCTACCTCTATCTCCTGCTGTGGTTTTTCGTCTATTGCTACCCGATCGCGCTGGCGACGACCGCGTTGGAGCGGCGCTTCCAAGTGCGTTAAGGACCCGCGCGCGGATGACCCCCCGATGGCCGTGCCCGCTTCGACCGCATCTTGGACGCCGGATCAGCCGCTGATCCGCATCCGCGACGTGCACAAATCGTTCGGCGCGAACGTGATCCTCGGCGGCATCTCGTTCGACGTGATCAAGGGCGAGGTGATCTGCGTCATCGGCCCGTCCGGCGCCGGTAAATCAACGCTGCTCCGCTGCGTCAACGCGCTGGTGCCGATCGACCGCGGCTCGATCCTGGTCGAGAACCAGGAGGTGAACGATCCCAAGCTCGACAAGCTGGCGCTACGCCGCAAGGTCGGCATGGTGTTTCAGCAGTACAACCTCTTTCCGCACCGCACGGCGCTGGAAAACATCATGATGGCGCCGATCCACGTGCTCAAGCGCGGCCGCCGCGAGGTCGAGGCGCTGGCGCGCGCGCTCATGCGCAAGGTGCGGCTCGACGGCAAGGAGGACGCCTATCCGGGCGAGCTCTCCGGCGGCCAGCAGCAGCGCGTCGCCATCGCGCGCAGCCTCGCGATGCAGCCCGACGTGATGCTGTTCGACGAGGTCACGGCCGCGCTCGATCCCGAAACCGTGAAGGAGGTGCTCGTCACCATCCGCGAGCTCGCCGAGGAAGGCATGACCTGCCTGATCGTGACCCACGAGATGGGCTTCGCCCGCGAGATCGCCAACCAGATCTACTTCACGGACCGCGGCGTCGTGGTCGAGCACGGACCGCCGGCGGAGTTCTTCACCAACAGCCGCGACCCCCGCACGCGGCAGTTCCTGAGCCAGATCTTGTGACGGTGCGCGTAGCAAAGTCGTCACATGAACGTGTGACAAGCGAGCCGCGCTTAAGACTCTGCCTCGAAATGCACGATAACTCAGCTGCCAATACTTACCTGCCGCCGTCACCCTGAGGTGCTCGGCGCAAAGCGCCGAGCCTCGAAGGGCCTGTGCGCTGCCGCTTGCTCGCTTGCTGAACCACCTCGACCGATCATCCTTCGAGGCTCGCTTCGCTCGCGCCTCAGGATGACGGAGTTGGCTTGGTGCTTTCCAGTCAACTTCTAGGGCACCTCACCATGGACGCACCAACGTCAGCTGCCGTACCTGACGTGTTGCACGTCTTCAGCGCCTTCAGCGCGATGCACCTCGTCGCTGCCGGTGCCTGCACGGCGCTGCTCGCCGCGGTGGCCTGGTCGGCGCGCAACCTGCGCGGCAGCGCGTGCGAGCCGCGCGTCCGCTGGGCGCTCGCGATATTCGCCCTCGCGTACTGGATCGCCTACAACACGTGGTGGAACTGGAACGGCCTCGACCCGCGCACCGGCCTGCCGCTGCAGGCCTGCGACATCAGCGGCCTGCTCGCGCCTTTCGCGCTGTTGACGCAAAACCGCACGCTGCGTGCGACGCTCTACTTCTGGGCCTTCGGGTTCGCAACCCAGGCTTTCATTCAGCCCAGCCTGACGGTCGGCCCGGCCTATATCCTGTTCTGGGCCTTCTGGATCGCGCACACGCTCATCCTCGGTTGCGCGCTCTACGATCTCGTGGTGCTCGGCTTGCGCCCAGGCTGGGGCGACTACGGTCGCGCTCTGCTGGTCGGCGTCATCTGGGCCGCAGCGGTCGTGCGGATCGACCTCCTGCTCGGCGCCAACTACGGCTTCATCGGCGATCCGCCGCCCGACATCGCCATGCCGCCCGCCGTGCTGGCGCTCGGCCCCTGGCCGCAGCGGCTGCTCGTCATGGCCACGCTCGCGGCGCTCGGGTTCCTCATATTACTGGCGCCGTGGCTCGCGGTGCGCGGACGCGCACGCGTCTCGACGACCTGAGCCTACTGCTTCGGAATATTCGCGTGGGCGATCAGCACCCGCCATTTGTCGATATCGCCGCGCATCTGCGCGTCGATCTCGGCGCCGGTGCCGCCGTGCGCCTCGATGCCGAGGTCGGCGGCGCGCTTGCGCATGTCCGGATCCGCCAGCACGTCGCGCAGCGCCGCGCTGAGGGCCTGGA
>CAVPGG010000084.1:0-62210 GCA_963703755.1 uncultured Pseudomonadota bacterium | reverse complement strand
TTCTTCTTATGCCTGTTTCCTTCGAGTTCGGTCCTGCTCGGTACCGCTTGGACGGAGTTCGGGATCCATCGACACCGAGCCGGAGCGGGATCAGCGGTCATCCCGCGCGGGGTGAAGCTGAGGGTGGAGCTCCTCGACGAGCCCTTTAGGGGTTACCTGTCCGGAGAGAACTACGGCGAGTGGTGCGCCCTGCCCGAGCGCGGCCCCATCGGGGCGAACTGCCTGGCGAACCCCCGCGACTTCCTCACCCCGGTGGCGGCGTACGAGGAGCGGGACGGGATTCCCGGCGAGCCTGTACGTCAAGTGGGGCGGCGCGCTGTGGCAGACGAGATCGACCATTCGCCGCTTGACGTGGTCGGCTGGCACGGCGAACGTCAAGTACAAGTACGACCTGCATCAGTACTCGCCGGTCGGCCCGGTGCTGTTCGACCACGCGGAAACGCGATCCGCCAACCCATCCGGCTCCCCGCGGCGCCTGTTTTTCTTCCGGGGCCGAATACTGGCACACATTGGAGCGATTTTACGACGCAATTCGCGCCAAATCCGGGCTGATATCCCCCATGCTGGGATGCGCGAGCGCCCCTACCGCTCCTTCGTGACGCTCGGACGCGCCGAGACCTCGGCGTGCCAGCGCCGTACATTGGCGAGCGCGTCGGGTACCGCGAGCTTGGCCGGCTTCATGAAATCGACTGCCACCACCGCCGTGATGTCGGCGACCGAGAAACGCTCGCCCGCCACATAGGGCCGGCGGCCGAGCTCGGTGTCGAGTAGCGCCAGGAACTCGAGCGCGCGCGGCATGTTGGCCTCGCCCCAGGCCGCGACCTGCGGCACCTCGAGCGGCGCCATGGCGGGGTGCAGGTGGCGAAATACGTGCGACACCACCGCCAGCAGATGGAACTCGACCCGCCGCTGCCACATCTCGACCATCGCCTGCTCGAGCGCGCCTTGCCCGAACAGCGGCGGCGCCGGATGCAGCGCCTCGACGTAGCGGCAGATCGCGATCAATTCGGCGATCACGGTCCCGTCGTCGAGCATGAGCGCCGGCAGCCGCGCCAGCGGATTGATGGCGCGGTACGCCGGCGTCTTGTGCGCCTGCGTGCTGAGGTCGACGGCCTCGATCGGCAGGCTCACGCCCTTCTCGGCCAGAAAGATGCGCACCCGGCGCGGGTTGGGCGCACGCCCGGCGTCGACGTAGAGCTTCATTGGCTTGCAATGCGTCCGCCTGCACCGGCGGATCGCCTCCCGTGGCAGCGATGGCAGACCGTAGCATGCGGCCGGCGCGCCGCCAGTAACGATCCGTTAACCGTCGTCCTTCACGCAGACCGGCACGCGTCCGGGCCGGCGCGGCCTCGACGCGGCCGCGCCGCACCCGGGCCGGGCGGCCGGTCGACGATGACAACAAGCGCCACATTCTAAGCGCGGCCTTAAGAAATTTGCGGCAAATTCGTGCGTTGAAAGACGGGTGTGGCTTTGTCCATCAGCGTATCCATGTCGCCGGGCGCGGAACGCGAGGCGACCTCCGAGAAGGAGGCCGTCGACCGCCGCCGCAGCTCCGTGCAGCGCGTGCGCGAGGCGCGCGACCGGCTGACCTCGACCAGCGGCACGCGGACCGCCTTCGACCTCGAGCTCCTGCGCCTGTTCGCGCAGAACCGGCAGTCCGGCTCGCTCGTCATCATCATGCTGGTGTGCTCGATCGGGCTCCTGTCGGGCATATGGACCGGCACGCTCACGGCCGGCACCTGGACGGCCGCGGTCCTGGTCATCCATCTCATTATTCTCCTCGCGTGCCGGCGTTTCCTCGCCGACACGCCGAGCCCGCAGCAGGTGCGCACCTGGCGCCTGCGCTTCATCATGCTCGATCTCTTCTTCGGGCTCGCTTGGATGTTCGACCTGATCCAGCCGATCGGCGTCGACGAGAGCTCCGGCACCTTCAACCTGTTCGTGCTGCTGCTGCTGGTCGCGGTGTCGAGCATGCTCGCCTCGAGCCTGCCGATCGCCGTGCTCGCGCTCACCACGCCGGTCTCGGTCGCGGTCGCGCTCAACTTCGTGCTGATGCGCGACGTGCACGGTTATATCCTGGCCGGCATGGCCGTGACGGCGCAGTGCTACTTCGCGCTGCTCGCCTACCGGCTCTATTCCTCGACGCTGGCGACGCTGGAGGCGCGCGCCGAGAAGGACGCGCTGATCGGCGAGCTCGAGCAGGCGCGCATGAAATCCGACGAGGCGCGCCGCCGCGCCGAGGCGGCGAACATCTCCAAGTCGCGCTTCCTCGCCCAGATGAGCCACGAGCTGCGCACGCCGCTCAACGCCATCCTGGGCTTCTCCGAGGTGATGAAGAACGAGATCTTCGGCGGTCACGCGGTGCCGGCCTACAAGGACTACTCGGGCGACATCCATTCCTCGGGCGTGCACCTGCTCGGCCTCATCAACGAGATCCTCGACCTCTCGCGCATCGAGGCAGGCCGCTACGAGCTCAACGAGGAAGCCGTGCAGCTCACCGCGACCATCGAGGAGTGCCACCATCTCCTCAAGCTGCGCGCCAAGACCCGCGGCATCACCATCCACGAGATGTTCGAGATCGAGATGCCGCGCATCTGGGCGGACGAGCGCGCGGTGCGGCAGGTCTGCCTCAACCTCGTCTCCAACGCCATCAAGTTCACGCCGCAGGGCGGCGAGATCTGGCTCAAGGTGGGTTGGACCGCCTCGGGCGGCCAGTATCTCAGCGTTCGCGACACCGGCCCGGGCATCCCCGAGGAGGAGATCCCGATCGTGCTCGACTCGTTCGGGCAAGGGTCGAACGCGATCAAGTCCGCCGAGCAGGGTGCCGGCCTCGGCCTGCCGATCGTCAAGCACCTGGTCGACCTGCATGGCGGCACCTTCCTGCTGCGCTCGAAGCTGCGCGAGGGCACCGAGGTGATCGTCACGTTCCCGCCCGAGCGGGTGATGTCGGCGCTCGAGCCGATCCACGAGCCGCCCGCCAAGAAGCCGAGCGAGAACGACGACATGCATCTGTCGGCCGAGGACCGGGCACAGCTCCGTCGCAAGCCGATGTTCCGGATCGGCGACTGACGCTGGCGGTCGCGGATTGCATTCCGTCGCCCGCACCCTATGTTTCGGCCTGTTTCACGCAATCGGCGCCGCCTAGTGATCGAAAGTCCCTGCAACCGCGTATGTACGCTCGATCCGGCCACGGACCAGTGCCTCGGCTGCGGCCGCAGCCTCGCCGAGATCACGGCGTGGACGCGGATGACCGACGCCGAACGCGCGCATGTGATTGCCGATTGCAAGCGACGGCTTGCGGCACGGCGGCGGCTGAGAGACTGACGGGATCAATTCGGTGCAACGCCTCCTTCCCTGGATCATCCTCGCCCTCGCGCTCGCGCTGGTCGTGATGCTGACGCGCCACAGCGAGGGATTGACCGGCGCGCTCACCAGCGGCGACATGGCCTCGCTCGCCTACAAGGTCACGCTGGTGGTGCTGATCAGCGGCGCGGTGCTGGCGATCTTCCGGCAGAACTTCTCCCAGGCGCTCGTCTCCGCGCTGTTCTGGGTGGTGTTCGCCTTCGTGCTGGTGCTCGCCTACACTTACCGCGTCCCGATGATGGACGTGGGCAACCGCGTGCTCGCCGAGCTGGTACCCGGCCGCGCGATCACGCACGGCCACACGGTCGAGTTCGCCCGCGCCGACACCGGCGACTTCCGCATCGGCGCCGAGATCAACGGCGTGTCGGTCGGCATGGTGCTCGATACCGGCGCGAGCTCGGTGGTGCTCACCCACGAGGCCGCCAAGGCCGCGGGCCTGCCGACCGAGTTCGTGAAATATTCGGTGAGCGTCGAGACCGCCAACGGCCACACGCTCGCCGCCCCCGTGATGCTCGATCGCGTCGCGGTCGGCGGCATCCTCGAGCGCAAGGTGCCGGCGCTGATCGCCCAGCCCGGCCAGTTGCGCACGAGCCTGCTCGGCATGAGCTTTTTGAACCGCCTGCGCAGCTTCGAGGTGCAGGGCAGCACCGTGCGGATGCAGGGGAAGCCGTGAAAGGACGCGAATAGCGAATGGCGAATGGTGAATAGAGGAAGCTAGTCGCTAGTCGCTACTCGCCATTCGCTCATACCAGCGTCGCCGCGAAGCGCGCGCAGACGATCAGCAGGTAGATTGCAAAGCTGATCTCCAGCGTCCGGTGCGAAAGCGCATGGGCGAGCCGCGCACCGTAGGGCGCAACCAGGGTCGCGACCGGCGCCATCACGAGAAGGCCGATGAGCGAGACGAAGCCGATCGAGAACGGGGGCATTTGCGCCTGGTGCGGCAGGCCGGCGAGCGCGTAGCCGATCGTGCCGGCGATCGAGATCGGCACGCCGAGCGCCGCCGAGGTCGCGACCGCCTGGTGGATGGTGCGGCCGTAGAGCGTCTGGATCATGTTGGCGACCGAGCCGCCGCTGATGCCCATCAGCGAGGACGACAGGCCGACGGTGAGGCCGAATCCCGCCATCCCGGGTTGGCCCGGGAAGTCGTCGGCGATCCGCCAGCCGTCGCGGCCGAACAGGAGCTTGAAGGCGATCACGGCCGCGATGACCACGAAGGCCAGGCGGAACACCGCGGGCGGCGCGAAGGCGGCGATCACCGAGCCGATCACGATGCCGGCGAGCGCCGGCAGCACCCAGGCCTTGACGACCACGTGGTCGACCGCGCCCTTGGCGCGGTGCGCGACGTAGGAGCGGATATTGGTCGGCACGATGATGGCGAGCGAGGTGCCGACGCAGAGCTGCATGCGCACGGCGTCGGGCACGCCGAGCACGCGGAAGATCTCGTAGAGCACCGGCACGATGACCGCGCCGCCCCCGATGCCGAACAGGCCGGCCATCAGGCCGGTCACGATCCCGCCGCCGAGCACGCCGCCGAGCAGCAGCGCGACCTCCGTCATCGGCACGCCGAACATTTCCCGGTCCTTATTTCCGCGGCGGCGTCATGCGGCCGCCGTCGCCACCGCGCCGTCCTCGCGCACGAGCGCGAGCGCGTCAAGCAGCACCTGCGCGCCCGCACCCGGCCTGACGCCCTGCGTCGCGAGATGGCGGCGGAAGTGCCGCGCGCCCGGCACCGCATGAAAGAGCCCGACCGCATGGCGCGTGATCGCGTGCAGGCGCGTGCCGCGCGCGATCTCGCGCTCGATATAGGGCACGAGCGCGAGCGCGGCCGCGCGCGCGGAGGCGAACGGCGCCGGCTCGCCGAACAGCTCCGGGTCGACCGCGAGCAGCCGCCACGGGTCCTGATAGGCGGCGCGGCCCATCATCACGCCGTCCACGTGATCGAGCTGCGCGGCAGCGTCGCGCAAGCTCGCGATGCCGCCATTGAGGGCGATCTCGAGCGCCGGGTTGGCGCGCTTGAGGCGATGCACGCGGTCGTAATCGAGCGGTGGGATATCGCGGTTCTCGCGCGGCGAAAGTCCGTCGAGCCAGGCCTTGCGCGCGTGCACGATCAGCGCGTCGGCGCCCGCCGCGACGACCGTGCGCGTGAAGGCGTCGAGCGATTCTTCGGGGTCCTGGTCGTCGATGCCGATGCGGCATTTGACGGTGACCGGGATGCGCACCGCGGCCTTCATGGCGGCGACGCCCGCGCCGACCAATGCCGGCTCGGCCATCAGGCAGGCGCCGAAGCGGCCCTCCTGCACGCGGTCGGACGGGCAGCCGACATTGAGGTTGATCTCGCCATAGCCGAGATCGGCGCAGATGCGCGCGCTCGCGGCGAGCGCCGCCGGATCGGACCCGCCGAGCTGCACCGCGACCGGGTGCTCGGCCGGATCGAACGCGAGCAGGCGCGCTCGGTCGCCGTGCAGCACCGCGCCGGTCGTGATCATCTCGGTGTAGATCAGCGCGCGGCGCGTGAGCAGGCGATGGAGGAACCGGCAGTGCCGGTCCGTCCAGTCCATCATCGGCGCGATGCAGAAGCGATGGGGTCGCGCGTTGAATTTCATGCTCACCGTTTCGTTGCCGATCGTCCACCAAACACTTGCGCGGGGCCGAGCTTCAAGCTGCCCGCAGCATCACGTCGACCCGAATGGCGTCGAAGGGAAAGACGATCAAGCGATCGCCGGTCTTCTGCAGGATGCCGGCATCGAGCAGCGCGTGGATGTCGCCGTGGACCGCCTTGACGTCCCGATCCACGCGTCGCGCGATCTCGCGGATGCTCAGCGGCCCCGCGCTCGTCATCGACCGGATCAGCTCCCATCGTTTCGCAGTCAACAGCCGAAACAACAGCTCCGGCGTGGCAAAGCTGATGCGCGAGCCCAGCTTCCGGCCTTTGAAGGCTTCCTGCGCGCGCCGCTTCACGTCTGCCAGCTTTGCGACCTGCAGCGTTACGGTCTTCATCTTATGGCCTCCATTCTTCGACATCGCGCCAGAAATCCGCCAACAACGCGTCCGGGTCGGCGAAATCATAGGGCTCCTCGGAATCCCGAAGATGCCGATGGTCGCCCTTCCCCGCCTCATTGTCGTAGCGCAGCACGCAAACTCCATCGACGACCAGGGCCAATCGATATTTGAACCGGTGCGTCGATCCGCGAGCCGGACGCGGCAAACGCCAAACCACCAGTTCGACGAATGCGCGCACGTCGAGCACATGCCGCTCGTCGATCAGAAGCTCGGCTCGCATGTTGGAGTTAATAACAACATCCAGCCCCGATATCAATGGCGCGCGGGCTCATGCCGCGCGCGGTCGCCGCACAGCACCGCGCCGGTCGTGATCATCTCGGTGTAGATCAGCGCGCGGCGCGTGAGCAAGCGATGGAGGAACCGGCAGTGCCGGTCCGTCCAGTCCATCATCGGCGCGATGCAGAAGCGGTGGGGCCGGTTCGAAGTCACCTTGACGTTTTTCAACGCGCGAGGCTCGCCCGTTTGTACTCGGTTCAGCGCTGCGTTGCGAGCTGACGCGCGGCCGTCCATCAATATCAGTACTTCAAGTCAACGCCGCGGTGCAGGCACCCCCGGCTCGGTCCAGCCGGCGAACCGGTGCAGGCCGAAAAGGCCGATGACAAGATACACCGCACCGCAGGCAATCAGCACCGCAAGCATCCCGATGGCTCGGATCAGGCTGGGAACCAACAGCATCGCAACCAGCGTGCCGGCGCTGGCCACCGCCATATAGGCGCGCATCGCAGCCCCGATGTCGGCCTGATCCAGACGGGTCTGGCGCAGCACGGCCACCGGAATATCGTTCATCGGCCCGCCCGGCGCCCCGAGCGCGGCCGCCGCCATCAGCCCGGGCAAAATCCAACCCGCCGGAAGCCGGGTGGCCAGCGCCAGCAGCAGGATCGCCAACCCCATCAGCAGGCTGCCGGCGAACATCTGCCCTTGTGGCTGGGCTGGCATCCTCCGGCTGCCGAACACCAGCGTAGCGGCCAGATTGGTGCAGCCATAGGCGGAGATCACCAGCCCGAAGGCTGCGATCCCACTGCCGCCCGGCCCAGTCACGCCGTGCTGCTCGATCAGCAGCGGCAGGGCGAGATAGAACGCGGCGTACCACGCGCCGTTCGCGAGCCCGCCGGTTTTCAACACGAACCAGAGCAGCTTGTGGCCGTGCATCGCCCGCACGCCTCTGCCGATATTGGTCAGCGCCGACTCCGCCACGCGCAGCGCTCTCGCAGATCCCGCGCGCTGCTTGCCGATCAGCGTGACCGCCGCGGCCGAAGCGAGAAAGCTCGCCGCATCCAGCGTCAGAAAATGGATCGCCGGAAGCAGTCCGCCGAGCAGCGCGATCAGGCCGGGCCCGAGCAGCCGCGCACTGCGTTCGGTGGCGTCGAGCAGCCCGTTCGCGGCCGGCAGCACCGCCTTGTCCTCGATCAGTCGCGGCAGAATGGTCTGCAAGGCTGGCTGAAACACTGATTGGCCGACGGCCAGCACCACCACGGCCCCCACGAGCTGCAATCCGCTGATCGTGCCGGTCGCCATCCATGCCAGCACGATAGCCAGCAGAATTCCGGCGCGACAGAGATCCGCTCCGATCATGCTGGCGCGCGCATCCCACCGATCCGCCCAACGCCCGATGCCCAGCACCACCAGTAGAACAATGCCCGCCTGCAGCGCCGTCAGGTATCCCGCATTCGCCCCGAGCACGCCCACGGCGATCCAGGTCAACGCCACCGCATAGAGCTGATCGCCAATCGCTGAGAGCGACAACCCGCCCCACAGCAACGCCATCGAGCGGCCGCGCAGCGGGGAAAAGATATACGCCATGGCGACCTTTATTGCGAATAACCCGCACCCCTCGATGCGCTGATACCTTTAGCCACCCGCGCGGGACTCAAAGTCAAGATCGACGTTTGATTGACGGCGTGAACAGCGGGTCGCGGCGAGAGCTGCTACGCACGCGGCACCCCGAAATCCACCGCCGTCGTATTCGCCCCGCAGACCACCACCCCGACGCGCTCGCCCGGCGCCGGCACGTAGGCGCCGCTCACCAGCGCCGCGAACGGCGCGGCGGCGCCCGGCTCGGCGACGATGCGCGCGCCGTCCCACAGCGCCTGCTGCGCCGCGACGATCGCATCATCGCTCACCAGGACGACGCGCTCGACATTGGCTTGCGCGATCGGAAAGTTGAGCGCGCCGACGCGGCGCGGGGCGAGCGAATCCGCCGCGATGCCGCCGGTCTCCGCATCGACCGGCCGCCCCGCCTCGAGCGCGCGAAAGAGCGTCGGCGAGGCCTGCGGCTCGACGCCGATGACGCGCACGCGCCGCCCGTACCAGGCGGCGACGCCGCCGATCAGCCCGGCGCCGCCGACCGCGATCAGCACGCTGTCGAGATCGGGAGCCTGGCGCTCGAGCTCGCAGCCGAGCGTGCCGGTGCCGAGCATGGTCTCGACCTGGTCGAACGCATGCACCGGCAGCGAGCCGGACGTCGCGATCCAGCCCTCGCTCGCCGCCAGGGCGTCCGCGTAGAGCTCGCCCTCGACCACGAGGTCGGCGCCGTAGCCGCGGATGCGCGCGATCTTGGCCGGCGACGCCACGGTCGGGACGAAGATCTTCGCCCTGACGCCGAGCGCGCGCGCCGCAAAGGCGACGGCCACGCCGTGGTTGCCGCCCGAGGCGGCCGTGACGCCGGCGGGCGGAATTTGCCGCAACAGCAGATTGGCGAAGGCGCCGCGCGCCTTGAACGAGCCGGAATGCTGCAATTGCTCGAGCTTGAGCACGAGCCGCATCGGCGCGAGCCCGAAGTCGGCGCCGCCGACCGCGATCACGGGGGTCTCGCGCACATACGAGCGGATGCGCTCGAAGGCCTGCGCGATCGCCGCCGGATCGACCGTCACGGTATCCATGTTGTTCGTATCCTGAGCTTCAACCAACATCTCATCTTGACAAGCAGTGGACGTTCTACCGCGGCGACGAGCCGCGCATCGCGCAGGTCAAGAAGGCCTTGCAGGCGGCGCTGTGAGGCGCGCGGCGCGCGCCGGCCGCCGCTACATCGTCTTCTCGAGCGCGCAGCCGTGGTCGAGCAGCTCCTCGCCCGAGGCGTTGTCGTTGTTCGCCGCATTGACGTGGCCGGCAAGCAGGATGAAGCCGCGCGGCATCCCGACCGCGACCAGCGACCAGTTGCCCATGTGCTGGCGCGCCGCCGCGACGCCGCGCGCGAGCGCCGCGAACGGATCGACCTCGCGCAGGTCGCGGCTGTCGAGGCGCATCGCGAGATAGCGGTGGCCGTCGACCGCCTCGCCGAGATCGGCCCAGCGCTCCGGCATGCGGGCGGCGCGCCGCGCCAGGTAGTGGCGCAGGTCCGGCCGCACGCAATCGATATGGATGTGCAACTGGTTCTGCGAGCGGCTCTTGGGCGAGTTGACCGCGAGGCCGATCGCGTCGCGCGGGAGCTCCTTGTGGGCGCGCCCGAACAGATAGAAGCGCGCAAGCCACGCCGGCGCCCAGTAGTTCGGCGCCTTGGCGGCGAGCAGCGCCGCATCCTCGATGCCGGTGACGCGCGCGGTCGGAATGACCAGGAACTGGGTGTTGCCGACCAGATCCTTGAGCACCACGTGGCCGCGCTCGACGCCGCCCGTGAGATCGACCTCGATGCAATGCGACGAGTTGGGGCGCTGCTGTTCCTGCGGCACGCATTGATCGTGCACGATCTTCCACAGGGCATCGGGGTCGGCTGCCGCGGCCGGCGCCGCGCCGAGCCCCACGGCCGCGAGCGCCAGCGCGGCCACGACGAAGGAAAGCCTGCCGGTCGGGTGGCGGCCGGCGGGCGCAGGCAAAACGGTCATGAGCGTGTCGATCCGAGGCGTGGGCGGGGTGTCAACGCTAGCCCATTTCGCCGCGCGGTGGAATCGGGCGCACCGCCGAAATGCGGCCTATCCGGCCGATCGCCGCCAATGCAGCAGGTTCCACGGTTGCCAATTGCGCACGGCGGCGAGCAGGGATCGCAAATGGGTCGGGAGATCCGCCACAACGTCGCGGCATTTCCACGCGAGCCAGGTCAGGCGCCCCCGCAGCGATCGATGCTGCTGGAGGCCGCGCGAGCGCAGCACGTGGTGCAGGCCGGCCGGCATGTTGTGTTCCTCGGAGGCGACCACGTCGAGAACCGCCTGCATGATGGTGTCGAGCCGGTGACCCCAGGCCGAGCCGGCGAGCTCGATGCGCACCCGCAGCGCGTAGTCGGTGTCGTGGATCGCGGCGACCAGCTCCTTGGCGCGCCGGATATGCTTGTTCTGCAGCGTCGTGCGCAGCACGTCGAGCTCGTCGTCGAGGTGGTCGAGCACGACCGTGACCGCGTACGCGTAGGGCGTGGCGGCGATCGCCTCCGCGTCCTTGGTCTCGGTCGCCTTGGTGGCGAGGCGCACGACCTGCCACGGCGCCGCGAGGCGCTTGCCGACCAGCACGACCCCGAACGGCACCGCGTCCGGCTGCGCCGCCGCGAGCTTGTCGAGCGCGGCGAGCGTGCGCCCGAGCCGGTCGCCGGCGAGCTTGTCGATGCTCGTCGGCAGGTTCTCATCGAGCTCGCCCAGCGCGTCGCGCGCCTTGAGCACGCGCAGCACCTTGAGCAGATCGTCGAAGCCCGCCGGCCCGGCGCCGTGCGAGGCGAGGCGTGCGCGCGCCTGATCCGCGCCGGTCGCGGACGCGAACGTCCCGTCGAGATATTTGACCGCCTTGTTCTGGAAGGACTGCACCGTCTGCTCGAGCTCGCGCTGCTTGTTGCCGGTGAGCCGTTGCTTGAGCTCGCCCGCATAGGCCCGCGCCATCGAGGCCATGAGATCGCGGCTGATCCAGTCCCAGATCGGCTGCAGCGAGGAACGCGCGATGCGTCCGGCGGTCGCGCGCTCGGGCGGCCGGTCGGTGAGATAGGGCTCGATCGCACGGAAGAAGTGGCGGGCGGCGTGATCGAGGCGGTCGGGCGGCTTGGTGTCCGGCTTGGTGTCCGGCTTGGTGTCCGGCTTGGCGTCCGGCTTGGCGTCCGGGCGGCCGTCGGCGTGCAGCTCGGCCACGATGATGTCGGCGCCGGGAAGGTCCTCGCCGTTGAGGCGCAGCCGCTCGACCTCGGCGAGGAGGCGTGCGCGGGTCTGCGGGGTCAGCTGCCGCAAATAACCCCGTAGAATTCTCCGCTGGGGTTTCGCTGCGGGTCATTCTTCGTCAACCGACCAATCGTTTGCGGGCCCACCCCGCGCCGCAGTTCACCTCATGCCCATTCCCCTGGCATCCTTCGATAAAATCCCTAACCGCTCATTAAGGATCGGACGGCGCGGTGGTGCCGTGGTGCGGACCGAGACGGCGCGCAAAACGCACGCGCTCCGCCCGGCTGATCACCGGACGGAGCGCGTTGACGTGATGCGGTCGATGCGACCGCGGGCGCACTCACATCGGGTTGACGCCCGGCTGATGCGTGACCGGCGCCGGATTGGCGACCGCCGGGATCGCCGGCGAGTTGGTCATCGGGTTGGCGCCCTGGATCACCTCGGCCTGTGCGGCCGCGTGCGCAGCCGGGATTGCGCTCGTCCTGTGCTTGTGCTTGGCGGCCGAGGCGCTCGAGGCCCAGGCGGCGCACGCGATCGCCGCGATGGCGATCGCCATGATGGTCTGCTTGGTCATTGGATCTCCCCTACGTGTTCTTCGCGATGCGCGGAAGCGTGTCGAGATGGTCCGCGCAAGCGTGAAAAAAATCTACCGCAGCGGACGCGCAACGCCGATTACGCAGGCATTAATTCGGCGCGGCTTCGCGTAAAGAATTCGCGCGACGAATTACGCGCACGTTAAATTGGCCGAGCCGCGCGTAAACAACGCGTGGATCATCGCGTGGCGCCGCGCGCGCCGCGACCTAGAGCATTTTCAGGAAAAGTGGCCACCGGTTTTCCGTAGAAAATGCGATCAAGTTGTTGTTCTCATATGTGAAATTTTCGCGAGTCAAGGCGATGGCAGAGGTTTTGCCTCTTGCATTGTTCTTGTTTTGTTCTAAGATGATTGTTCGCACAATTTGGACCTGCGTGCCCCATGTCCTCATCTCCCATCCCCTCGTCTCCCATCCCTGTCCAGGGCCGAAGCCGCGCCGCGATCGTGGCGGAGCTGCGCCGCCTGTTGCCGCGCCTGGAGAGCGTCGGCGCGGCGCGCGCCCTGCCCTTCGGCCTCGCCGATCTCGACGCGCATCTGCCGCAGGGCGGCCTCACGGTCGGCGCCTTGCATGAGGTCGCGCCGCAGCAGCATGGCGACACGGCGGCCGCGTTCGGGTTTCTCGCCGCCCTGCTCGCGCGGTTCGGGCCCGCGCATGCTCCCGCGCGGCCCGTGCTGTTCGTCGCCTCGGCGCACGTCTTCGCCGAGCACGGCCGGCCGCACGGCCATGGCCTGCATCATCTCGGCCTCGATCCGGCGCGGCTGATCCTGGTCGAGACGAGGAACGAAAAGCAGGCGCTGTGGGCGCTCGAAGAAGCGCTGCGCTCGCGGGTGCCGGCCGCGGTCGGCGGCGCGATCGCGCGGCTCGATCTCAAGACGAGTCAACGCCTGCAGCTCACCGCGGGCGAAGCCGGTCTGCCGCTTCTGATGTTGCGTCCTCCAATTATCGAAGATGCGAGCGCCGCCGCGACGCGCTGGCGCGTCGGCGCCGCCGAGGCCGCGCGCGACCGCTTCGGGCTCGTGACGCGCACGCGCTGGACCGTGCGGCTCGAGCGCTGCCGCAACGGACGCCCGGGAGACTGGTTGGTGGAGTTCGATCATGCCGCGTATCGTTTCAATCTGGCTGCCGCGTTGGCCGATCCTGCGCTTTCTCACGGCGCAGGCACAGCGCCCCTCCGGCGCGCCGGTTGATCCCGCCCGCCCCTTCGTGCTCGCCGCCGACGTTCTCCGGCACGCCGCGCGTCGTCGCCGCCAATCCGGCCGCCGAGGCGGACGGGATCCGGATCGGCGAGGTGCTCGCCGACGCGCGCGCCAAAATCGGGAATTCGGCCGAGAGCCTGCAGGTGCGCGCCGCCGATCCGGCGGCCGACGATGCGGCGCTACGGCGCCTCGCGCTGTGGGCGACGCGCTACACGCCGGCGGTCGCGACTTTCGACGAGAAGAGCGGCGCCGACGGGTTGTTTCTCGACATCGCGGGCGCCGCCCATCTGTTCGGCGGCGAGGCGCAGCTGATGGCCGACCTGGAGGCGCGGCTCGCCCGCTTCGGCCTGCCGGCGCGGCTCGCGGCCGCCGCGACCGCCGGCGCCGCCTGGGCGCTCGCGCGCTTCCAGAAGACGACGACGATCCTGGGTGCCGGCGCCGAGCGCGCCGCGCTCGCGCCGCTGCCGATCGACGCCCTGCGCCTGTCGCCGCAAACGCGCGCGACGCTGCGCCGCCTTGGCTTCCGCCGCGTCGGCGCGCTCCTCGACAATCCGCGCGCCCCCTTCGCGGCGCGCTTCGAGCGCGACTTGCTGCGGCGGATCGACCAGGCGCTCGGCCGCACGGGCGAGCCGCTCACCTTCATCCTGCCGCCGCCTGTCTACCACAGCCTGCGCTACCTCATGGAGCCGGTCGCCGCCCAGGAGGCGGTGGTCGCGATCGCCCAGCGTCTCATGCGCGACATCGTCCATGCGCTCACGCGCGACGGTGTCGGCGCGCGCACGCTGCGGCTCGCGCTCTATCGCGTCGACGGCGGCGTGCAGACGATCGATCTCGGCCTCACCCGGCCGACCCGCGGCGCGGAGCACGTGGCGCGCCTCATCGCGCTCAAGCTCGAGCGCAACGGCGAGATGTCGGCCGAGACGCTCGACGCCGGCTTCGGCTTCGAGGCGGTCGGCCTCGCCGTCACGACCGCGGAGCGGATGGACGAGAAGCAGGCGGAGCTGGTCGAGAGCCTCGACGCGACCGGCGCCGGCGAGCGCATCGACGCGCGCTGCGCCGAGCTGATCGACGGCCTCGCGCAGCGGCTCGGGCCGGGCAGCGTGCAGCGGCTCGCGCCGGTCGCAAGCCATCTGCCCGAGCGCGCCGAGATGGCGCTCGCGGCGGGCGCCGAAGGCGTCGCCTGGCCGGCGCCGGATGCCGCGCCGCCGCGCCCGCTGCTCCTGTTCGCGCGCGCCGAGCCCACCGACGTGATGGCGCAGGTGCCGGAAGGCCCGCCGCGCCGCTTCCGCTGGCGCGGCGTGCTGCACGCCGTCGCCAAGGCGCAAGGCCCCGAGCGCATCGCCGCCGAGTGGTGGCGCAGCGGCACCGCGGCGCCGACGCGCGACTACTACCTGGTCGAGGACGACGAGGGCCGCCGCTTCTGGCTTTTCCGCGAGGGCCTTTACGCCCGCGAAACGGCCGAGCCGCGCTGGTTCGTGCACGGACTTTTTGCGTGAGAAGGAGAAACGTCATTGCGAGCGAAGCGAAGCAATCTCGATCCACAAACGCATAAGTCTGCTGAGCGAGATTGCTTCGTCGCGCTTACGCGCTCCTCGCAATGACGCCGTCACCCATGGACGCTGTCGCCATGCCCCGCTACGCCGAGCTCGCCGTCACCACCAACTTCTCCTTCCTGCGCGGCGCCGCGCATCCGCGCGAGATGGTGGCGGCCGCCGATGAGCTCGGCCTTGCGGCGATCGGCGTCGCCGACCGCAACACGTTTGCCGGCGTGGTGCGCGCCCATGCGGAGGCGCGCGAGCGGAAGGTCAAGTTCCTGCCCGGCACGCGCCTCGTCACCACCGATGACTTCGAGGTCATCGCCTATCCGACCGACCGCGACGCCTACGGGCGGCTGTGCCGCCTGCTCACGCGAGGCAATCTCGCGACCAAGAATAAAGGCGAATGCCATATCGGCTTCGACGATGTCCTCGCGGCCGGCGAAGCGCAGATGCTGATCGCCCTGCCGCCAGAGGAAATCACGCCGCGCTTCACGGCGCGGCTTGCCGCGCTCGCGGATGCGGCGCCGCGGCGCACCTTCCTCGCCGGTGTGCACCGCCATCGCGGCGATGAGCCGCGCCGGCTCGGCCGGCTCGACGCGCTGGGCGAGCATGTCGGCGCGCCGCTCGTTGCCGTCAACGACGTGCTCTATCACGCGCCTGAGCGCCGCATGCTCGCTGACGTCGTCACCTGCATCCGCGAGAAGTGCACCATCCACGCGGCAGGGCTGCGGCTCGCCGTCAATGCCGAGCGCCATCTCAAGCCGCCCGCCGAGATGGCGCGGCTGTTCGCGGCCTTTCCGCGGGCGATCGCCCGCACGGTGGAGATCGCCGAAGCCTGCACGTTCGATCTCGGCGAGCTCCGCTACGAATATCCTGACGAGCCGGTGCCGCCCGGCAAGACGCCGCTGCAGCATCTCACGGATCTGACCTGGGCAGGCGCCGCGCGCCGCTATCCGGACGGCATTCCAGCCGAGATAACCAGGACGATCGTCGCCGAGCTCGCGCTCATCGCCAAGCTTGCGTTCGAGCGCTACTTCCTCACCGTGCACGACGTTGTCGCCTATGCGCGCAGCCAGCACATTCTCTGCCAGGGACGCGGATCGGCGGCGAACAGCGTCGTCTGCTTCTGTCTCGGCATCACCGAGGTCAATCCGGCCGAGATCAAAGTTCTGTTCGCCCGCTTCATGTCGGAGAACCGCGGCGAGCCGCCCGACATCGACGTTGACTTCGAGCACGAGCGGCGCGAGGAGGTCATCCAGCACATCTATGAGCGCTACGGACGTCATCGCGCCGCGATCTGCGCGACCGTCATCCACTACCGCTCCCGCCGCGCGATCCGCGAGGTCGGCAAGGCGATGGGGCTCACGCCCGACGTGACGGCCGCGCTCGCCAAGACGGTCTGGGGCATCAGCGACGCGGGCGTGCCCGACGAGCACATCCGCCAGGCCGGGTTCGATCCCGCCAATCCGGCGATCCGGCAGGCGGTGACGCTCGCCAATGCGCTGATCGGCTTTCCGCGCCATCTCTCCCAGCATGTCGGCGGCTTCGTGCTCACCCGCGAGCGGCTCGACGACACCGTGCCGATCGGCAACGCCGCCATGGACGACCGCACCTTCATCGAATGGGACAAGGACGACATCGACACGCTCCGGCTCATGAAGGTCGACGTGCTGGCGCTCGGCATGCTGAGCTGCCTGCGCCGCAGCCTCGACCTCATCCGGCAGCACTACAAGCGCGACCTGACGCTCGCGACGATCCCGCAGGGCGACACGGCGACCTACGACATGCTGTGCCGTGCCGACTCGGTCGGCGTGTTCCAGGTCGAGAGCCGCGCCCAGATGTCGATGCTGCCGCGACTCGCGCCGCGCTGCTTCTACGATCTCGTCATCGAGGTCGCGATCGTGCGCCCCGGCCCGATCCAGGGCGACATGGTGCATCCCTATCTGCGCCGGCGCGACGGGACCGATCCGGTGCACTACCCCTCCCCCGATCCGGCGCACGGCCCGGCCGACGAGCTCGAGAACGTGCTCAGCCGCACCCTCGGCGTGCCGCTGTTCCAGGAGCAGGCGATGCAGATCGCGATCACGGCGGCGCAGTTCACGCCCGACGAGGCCGACGGCCTGCGTCGCGCCATGGCGACCTTCCGCCACAACGGCAGCGTCCATCTGTTTCGCGACAAGTTCATCGACGGCATGACGCGGCGCGGCTACGACCGCACTTTTGCCGAAAATTGCTTCGGCCAGATCGAGGGTTTTGGCGAATACGGCTTCCCCGAGAGCCACGCCGCGAGCTTCGCGCTGCTCGTCTACGTCTCGGCCTGGATCAAGTGCCACTACCCGGACGTCTTCTGCGCCGCCATCCTCAACAGCCAGCCCATGGGCTTCTACCAGCCCGCCCAGCTCGTGCGCGACGCCCGCCAGCACGCCGTCGAGGTGCGGCCGGTCGACGTGAATTTCAGCGAATGGGATTGCACGCTGGAGGCTTTCTTCCCCTCTCCCCGCAGGGGAGAGGGTGGCGAGCGAAGCGAGCCGGGTGAGGGGCGCTCGGAGCTCGAATTGAAACTCCGAGCGCCCCTCACCCCAACCCTCTCCCCTACGGGGAGAGGGAGCGCAGACGCTGTGCCTAGTTGCGCCGTCCGCCTCGGCTTCCGCCAAATCCAAGGCCTCGCCGAAGACGAGCTCAAATTGCTCGTCGCCGCCCGCCGCAACGGCTACGCCAGTATCGAGCAGCTCGCCGCCCTCTCGGGCGTCTCCCGCTTCACCATCGAGCGCCTCGCCGAGGCCGACGCCTTCCGCTCGCTCGGCCTCGACCGCCGCGCCGCGCTCTGGGCCGCGCGCCGCCTCGACGCGATCGGTATCGCGCGCTCGACGCCGAAGCAGGTCGCCGCCCTCGACCCCCGCTCGCTCCTGACCGCCCATCGCGGCGACGAGCTCTTCCCCGAGCCCGCCGTCGCGCTGCCGCCGATGACGCTCGCCGAGCACGTCGCCGAGGACTATGCGGCGACGAGCCTCTCGCTCAAGGAGCACCCGGTCAAGTTCTTCCGCGACGATCTCATCCGGCTCGGCGCGCTGCGCAACGCCGAGCACCGCGGCGATCGCCTGCACAACGACCAGATGGTGACGGTCTCAGGGCTGGTGCTCATCCGCCAGCAGCCCGGCACCGCCAAGGGCGTGATCTTCATGACGCTCGAGGACGAGACCGACATCGCCAACATCATCGTGTGGCCAAAAGTGTTCAAGAAGAACCGCCGCATCGTGATGACGTTGCGCTTCGTCGTCGTGCGCGGCCGCCTGCAGAAGGCCGGTCTCGTCGTGCACGTGGTCGCGCACAGCTTCGTCGATCTCACCGCCGAGCTGCGCCGCCTGACCGACGGCGACCTCGCCGCCGCCGATGCGCAGGGCGAGCTGCCGCTCGGCAAGAGCCGGGATTTTCATTGACCCCTCGTGTCACGACCCTTGATTGGTAACTTATATGGCACTATATAGGATCCTCGAATACGTCGATGCCGCAGACCGCAGCCCGTTCAAGGACTGGTTCGACGGCCTTGATGCGCAAGCAGCCGCAAAGATAAACATCGCGCTCTCGTCTCGCGAGCGGCAATGTCTCTCATGTCAAAGGCGTCAGCGGCGGTGTCCTGGAAGTGCGCGTGAATTTCGGCCCTGGATACCGAATTACTTCGGTCGAGACGGACACGAGTTCGTCATTCTGTTGGGCGGCGGCACCAAGCGTCGTCAGCCGCAGGACATCGAGGCGGCGCTTGTCAGGTGGACGGACTATAAACGGCGCAAAAAGGAGGCGTGATGACATGGCGCTGACGAGAGAGTTCAAAGAGACCGTGAAGGCGCGCGCTGAGCGCGATCCTGCGTTCCGCGCCGCCCTCCTCAGGGAGGCCATCGAGCTGCTGCTCGCCGGAGATCTGGAGACGGGAAAAGCCGTGCTCCGCGACTACATCAACGCGACGGTCGGCTTCGAGAAGCTTGCCCGCGCGACCGGCACTCCCGCCAAGAGCCTCATGCGCATGCTCGGCCCGAACGGCAATCCGCGTGCGGACAATCTGCTCACGCTGATCGCCAAGCTGCAGCGCGTCACCGGGCTTTACATTGCCGTCGCAGCAGAGTGATGGAACGCCACTCTCGTCCAGGCCCATGCCCTCCGCCAAGCACACCGTCGCGCTGACCTCGATCGCGGCTTCCGCGGCCCTCACGGCCGCCAAGGCCGCGGTCGGGCTTACGACCGGCTCACTCGCGATCCTGTCAGAGGCCGCGCACTCCCTGATCGATCTCGCCGCGACCGTGATGACCTATTTCGCGCTGCGCGTCGCCGACATGCCGGCGGACGCCGAGCATCACTACGGCCACGGCAAGGTCGAGAGCCTCTCGGCGCTCGCCGAGACCGCGCTTTTGTTCGTGCTCTCCGGCGTGGTCATCTGGGAAGCGGGCCGCCGCCTGATCAGCTTCGAGAACGCAACCGTCGACGCGACGCTCGCGGCCTTCGCCGTGATGGCCGTCTCCATCATCGTCGACTTCGTGCGCTCGCGCGTCCTCTACCGCGCCGCCGCCGAGCATCGCAGCGAGGCACTCGAGGCCGACGCGCTGCATTTCGGCTCCGACATGTGGTCGTCCGCCGCCGTGCTGGTCGGCCTAGGCGGCCTCAAGCTTGGCTATACCTGGGCGGATTCGGCGGCCGCGGTCGTGGTTGCGCTGTTCGTCTGCCTCGCCGGCTGGCGGCTCGGCCGGCGCACCATCGACACGCTCACCGACACGGCGCCGGCCGGCGCCGCCGAGCGCATCAGCTCGATCGCGCGGCGGGTCAATGGCGTGGTCGACGTCAGACGCGTGCGCGCGCGTCAGGTCGGACCGACGCTGTTCGTCGATCTCGACGTTGACGCGAGCCGCACGCTGCCGCTCGACCGCGTGGCCGCGCTCAAATCCGATATCGGGCACGCCATCGCCGCCGCGATGCCCGAGGTCGAGCTCAACGCCGTCGTCAGCCCGCGCGCGCTCGACGACGAGACCGTGCTCGAGCGCGTGATGGTGATCGCGCGCAACCGGGCGCTCGCCGTGCACCACATCACCGTGCAGGCGATCGGCGAGCGGCTCGCGGTCTCGCTCGACCTCGAGGTCGATGGCGCCCTCACGCTCGCGGCGGCGCACGAGATCGCGTCCGGCCTCGAAGCCGCCGTGCGCGACGAGCTCGGCCCCGAACGTCGAGGTCGAGAGCCATATCGAGCCGCTGCAGATGCACCGCATGGCCGGCCGTGACGCGGCGCCGGCGCGGGTCGAGGCGATGCGCGCCGCGCTTGTCGCGCTCGCGGCCGAGGACGGCGCGCTGCGCGACATTCACGACGTGCGCGTGCGCGAGACGAGCGACGGCGAGATCGTCAACTTCCATTGCGACGTCGATGCGGCGATGCGCATCGACGAGGTGCACGAGCGGGTCGACGGTCTGGAGCGCGGCTTGCGCCGGCGCTTCCCCGCGATCAAGCGCGTGATCGGCCACGCGGAGCCGCGGTAACCCGGGATGCGGATGCCGCAACTATGTTCCGAACACGGAACACCACACAGCGTCACCGAATCTTCATGTCGCCGCAACCGACGGGACAGCATGATCTTTTCCCGCATCGCATCGCAATGCATCGCTTTTTTGCTAAAATGCGCCGTATCAATTTTGTGATCGCGTCGCCGATCCGGCTGCGCTAGGATTCGATATTGAGAATCTTTTTCGGCATGCGGCGCTAGGGAACCTTCTTCGACGCAATCGTGTTGTCGCCCGAGCATTGCGGATGGTGGTTGGCGAAAATCTTCCATGATCGATCCTCTCTATGCGGCGTCCGGTTTCTGCGTCGGCATCCTGGTTGGCATGACCGGCGTCGGCGGCGGGTCGCTGATGACGCCGCTGCTCATCCTGCTGTTCGGCGTCCATCCCGCGACCGCGGTCGGCACCGACCTGCTCTACGCGGCCGCCACCAAGACGGTCGGCAGCCTTGTGCACGGCTTCGCGCGCAGCATCGAGTGGACCGTCGTGCGCCGGCTCGCGGCCGGCAGCGTGCCCGCGACCGTGATCACGCTCACCGTCCTGTCGTTCGTGAAGGTGCAGAGCGAGACCGCGCGCATGCTCGTCACCGTCGTGCTGTGCGGCGCGCTGCTGATGACGGCGATCGCGCTGATCTTCCGCGGCGCAATCGTGCGCCTCTATCGCGACCGCTTTCCGGCGCTCGATGCCCGCAGGACCGCGATCGTCACCGTGCTGGTCGGCGCCGTGCTCGGCGTTCTCGTCTCGGTGTCGTCGATCGGCGCCGGCGCCGTCGGCGTGATCGCGCTCATCGTCCTTTATCCGCAGCTGCCGATGGCGCGCATCGTCGGCTCCGACATCGCCCATGCGGTGCCGCTCACGCTCGTCGCCGGCGCCGGGCACTGGATCATCGGCGCGGTCGACTGGCACATCATGGGCTCGCTGCTCACCGGCTCGCTGCCCGGCATCGTGCTCGGCAGCTATGTCGCGGTCCGCGTCCCCGAGCGCGCGCTGCGCCTCGCGCTCGCCGCGACGCTCGTGATCGTCGCCGGCAAGCTCGCGCACGACCAGGTCGCAAGCAGCTCGCTCTTGGTGACCGCGTTCACGCGCCGCGCGCCGAATTGACGGTTGGGTCGACGGCGCCTGCGCGTCCCGCCAAAATCTTCTTGTTGAACCGCTGCATCCATACGACAATGGCGAAACGAGATGCTGACAATTGCGCGCCGAAGCCCACCGGATGCTGTTTCCCAGAATTTCCTGCCAGAGGGCCTCGATCACCTGAAAAGAACGAAATGCGCGATTGCGGAGACGGTCGTGATGCCAGCTTGCGCGCGGGCGCTCATGTGGCGCCCATGTGTCACCTATGGGCGACGGCCGCATCCGTCGTGGGTGAGCCGACCACTGGCTCTTGTAAATTCGTTGTTGTTTACAAAGGAGCCGGCCTGAGGCATGGCGAAAAGCCATGCATTGCGCGCAGGCATCAACGGCTCGCGAACCGCGGCGCCGACTTTGCAGAACAAAGCCATGCGCGGAAAATCGAATAATATCAATAAGGGCTTCCGACGGCGCTCCGGCGCGAGCATTTTGGCAGAACATCCCAACTGGGATAACAGCAACGATTTCAATGCCGCGCTCGCCATGCAGTCAGGGAATGAGCACCGCCGCACCCTGCAGCCGCCCGCCGCGCAGGTCGGCGAGCGCCTCGTTCGCGCGCGCGAGCGGATAGCGCACCACCTCGGTCTGTACGCCTGCCTTCGGCGCAACGTCGAGAAACTCATGCGCGTCGGCGCGCGTGAGGTTGGCGACTGACACGACCTGCCGCTCCTCCCACAGGATGCGGTACGGAAAGCTCGGGATGTCCGACATGTGGATGCCGCCGCACACCACGCGCCCGCCCTTCTTCACGGCGCGCAAGGCGAGCGGCACCAGCGCCCCGACCGGCGCGAAGATGATCGCGACATCGAGCGGCTCGGGCGGCGTCTCGTCCGAGCCGCCCGCCCACACGGCGCCAAGCGAGCGGGCAAAATCCCGCGCCGCCGTGTCGCCCGTGCGCGTGAAGGCGAAGACGCGGCGGCCCTGCCAGGCCGCGACCTGAGCCAAGATGTGCGCGGCGGTGCCGAAGCCGTAGATGCCGAGGGCGGCGCCCTCGCCCGCCATGCGATAGCTGCGCCAGCCGATCAGCCCGGCGCACAACAGCGGCGCCAGTGCGGCCGCATCGCCGTCGGGCGGCAGCGGGAAGCAGTAGCGCGGCAGTAGGGACATGTGCCGCAGGTCGCGCCGAGCCACGGCACGCCGACCCGCATGCCCGTCGGGAAACCACTGACGCCCGGCCCGGTCGCCGCGACGGGGCCGACGATCTCGTGGCCGGGCACGATCGGGTAGCGGATGTCGGGCAGCTCGTTGTCGACCACGTGCAGATCGGTGCGGCAGACCCCGCAGGCCGCGATCTCGACGAGGATCTCGCCGGGCCCCGGTGCCGGCACCGGCCGCTCGCGCAGCACCAGCGGCGCGGACGGCTGCTCCAGCACCATGGCGTGCATCGCCGACATGGCGCGATTATGCGGCGCGCGACGCCGCCGGGCAACAATGCGGGGTCCGCCGCGGCGTTCTCGCGGCCGGGTCTGCAAGACAATCCCCTCAAGACAATCGCCTCAAGACAATTGCTTGGCGTTTGACCGCAAAACGCCTAGATGGGGGATCGCCCGCCACACCCGGAAGACCATGCGCACCGATCAAGGCCAGCCCGTCCGCCTCGCCGACTATCAGCCGCCGAACTGGCTGGTCGATACGGTCCATCTCGATGTGTCGCTGCACCCGACCGCGACGCGCGTGCGCGCGACGTTGCGGCTCAGGCCCGATCCGGCCGCGCCCGCCGCCGCGCCGCTGACATTCGACGGCGACGGGCTCAGCCTTCAGTCGCTCAAGCTCGACGGCGCGCCGCTTGCGGCCGAAAGCTTCACGGCGACGCCCGACAAGCTGAGCATCGCGCAGCCGCCGCAGCGTCCGTTCACGCTCGAGATCGAAACGCTGGTCGACCCGACCGCCAACACGCAGCTTTCCGGCCTTTATCGCGCGGGCGACACCTTCTGCACGCAGTGCGAGGCCGAAGGCTTTCGCCGCATCACCTACTTTCCCGATCGTCCCGACGTGATGGCGGTCTACACGACGCGCATCGAGGCCGAGAAGGCGCAGGCGCCGGTGCTGCTCGCCAACGGCAATCCGGTCGAGACGGGCGACATCGCCGGCACCACGCGGCACTACGCGGTGTGGCACGACCCGTTCCCGAAGCCGTCCTACCTGTTCGCGCTGGTCGGCGGCGCGCTCGGCCACGTCGAGGACACCTTCGTCACCATGTCAGGCCGCAAGGTGACGCTGCGCGTCTATGTCGAGCCCGGCAAGGAGAGCCGCGCCGATTGGGCGATGGATTCGCTCAAGCGGGCGATGCGCTGGGACGAGGTTGCGTTCGGGCGCGAATACGATCTCGACATCTTCATGATCGTCGCGGTCTCCGCCTTCAACATGGGCGCGATGGAGAACAAGGGCCTCAACATCTTCAACGACAAGTATGTGCTGGCGAGCCCCGACACCGCAACCGACATCGACTACGCAAGCATCGACGCCATCATCGCGCACGAGTACTTCCACAACTGGACCGGCAACCGCATCACCTGCCGCGACTGGTTCCAGCTCTGCCTGAAGGAAGGCCTCACGGTCTTTCGCGACCAGGAATACACCGCCGATCAGCGCTCGCGTCCGGTCAAGCGCATCTCCGATGTGCGCGTGCTGCGCCTGCACCAGTTCCCCGAGGATGCCGGCCCCCTCGCCCATCCGGTGCGTCCCGAGGTCTATCGCGAGATCAACAACTTCTACACGCCGACCGTCTACGAGAAGGGCGCCGAGGTCGTGCGCATGCTCAAGGTGCTGCTCGGCGCCGACGGCTTCCGCAAAGGCATGGATCTCTATTTCGCGCGCCACGACGGTCACGCCGCGACGGTCGAGCAGTTCGTCGCCTGCTTTGCGGACGCTACCGCAACCGATCTCTCCCAGTTCATGCGCTGGTACCGCCAGGCCGGCACGCCGGAGGTCGCCGTCACGCTGTCGCACGACGCCAAGGCCAAGACCTGCACGCTCGAGATCGCGCAAATGCTCGCGCCAACGCCCGGCCAGCCCGTGAAGGAGCCGATGGTGATCCCGCTTGCGCTCGGCCTCGTCGCGGCAGACGGCAAGGATATTGCGCTCACGCTCGCCGACGGCCGCCCGGTCGAGCGCGGCGTCATCACCCTGACGCGGCCGAGCGAGACCTTCGTGTTCGCCGACGTTCCGGCGCGGCCCACCGCCTCGCTCAACCGCGGCTTCGCGGCGCCGGTCAAGCTCACCGCGAACCTCACGACCGACGACCTGCATTTCCTCGCCGCCCATGACAGCGATCCGTTCAATCGCTGGCAGGCGCTGCAGACCCTCGCCACGACGCTGCTCATCGACAACGTCAAGGCGCAGCAGGCCGGGACGCCAATGCGCCGCGATCCCGGGCTGACCGCGGCGCTCGCGGCTGTGCTCGCCGAGCCCGCGCTCGAGCCGGCCTTCGCGACGCAGATGCTGACGGTGCCGACGGAGGCCGACATCGCCCGCGAGATCGGCCGCGACGTCGATCCCGACGCGATCTTCGCGGCACGCGCGGCGCTGCGCGCCGAGATCGGCGGCGCGCTGGGGCCGGCGCTGCGCGGCGCCTATGCGCGCCTCGCCGACGGCGGCCCCTACAGCCCCGACGCCGCGAGCGCCGGCCGCCGCGGCCTCAAGAACATCGCGCTCGACCTCCTCGCGGCGTCGGGTGGGGCCGCGATCGCGCTCGCGGCGCGGCAGTATCAATCGGCCGACAACATGACGGACCGCATGGCGGCGATGAGCACGCTGTCGCTCCATCGCGTGCCCGAGCGGCAGGCCGCGCTCGACGATTTCTACCGCCGCTACGAGTTCGATCCGCTGGTGGTCGATAAGTGGTTTGCGCTGCAGGCCACGATCCCGGAGGCCGATACGCTCGACCGCGTGCGCGATCTCACGCGCCATCCGGCCTTTTCGCTGCGCAACCCGAACCGGGTTCGCGCGCTCGTCTGGTCCTTCGCGTTCGCGAACCAGACCCAGTTCAACCGGGCCGACGGCGCCGGCTTTGCGTTCGTTGCCGACCACGTGCTCGCGCTCGACGCCATGAACCCGCAGGTCGCCTCGCGCCTGATGGCGACGTTCAAGAGCTGGCGCGCGCTCGAGCCGGTCCGGCGCGCGCAGGCCGAGGCGGAGCTGCGTCGCGTCGCGGCAGCGCCGTCGCTCTCGACCGATGTGCACGACATCGTCGAGCGCTCGCTCGCGGAAGCGTGACTTGGGCGCTTGACTCGATTTTGCCACACCCCTGTCAAGTGCCTGAAATCGCACTGTGGACAGGTTGACGCGCGCGAACGCCCTACGTAGAAACCCGCGCCGCAGCGGTATTTTCAGCGACTCGCGACGCGGTAACAAATTTTTAAAATTTCGAGTCGGGGACTCTCGACAAAGAATCATCGATCGATTCAAATCGAAGTGATTCGGGAAGAGATGCGGCACATCCTGACCGAACGCGGATGGGACGATCCTGAAGGGGGAGGCCTTGCATGGCGCCCGCTCTCGCGAGCGCGTCAGCGAGTTCGGATTCGATCAAGGGGCTGGCTCAGTCGATCGCCAAGCCCGCCTATCGACGCCTCCTCGTTGCCGAACCCGCGCTCCGACGCGCAGTCCCCGTGCTCATCATCGCGTTCCTCGTCACCATGGCGGTCGGCGCCGGCGTGCAGGTGCACGATCATCGCCGCCAGGCCGAGGGAACGATCGTCAACGAGCTGCAGCTCACCGCCGATCTCGTCGCGGCTCATCTCGACGAGGCGACGGGCGCCGCCAAGAACGATGCGGTGCGCCGCGCACAGGACATGCTGGAACGCGCCCTGCCGGCGCGCGCGACCGACAACGGACGCGCGATCTTCGTCAGCGATCTCGACGGCATCATCGTCGCGGCGGCGCCGGCGCGCTATATCGGCCGCCCGCTGCTCGAAGTGCTCGGCGCGGCGCAGCCGCTGACCACCTTCGCGGCCGGTGCCGGCGTGATGGAAACGCCGCTCGCCGACGGCACCGACGCCTACGCGACGGTGCGCGGGCTCAAGGCGCCGCTCGGCCAGCTCGCCGCAATCCAGCCGCGCGCGAACGCGCTCACGCCCTGGCGCTCGGACACGACGCTGACGATCACGCTGTCGGCGACCACCGGCTTCGTCGTGCTCATCCTCGGCTTCGCGTTCCACTGGCAGGCGACGCGCGCGCGCGAGGCTGACGCGATCTACGACACGGTGCGCGGCCGCATCGATACCGCGCTCAACCGCGGCCGCTGCGGCCTGTGGGACTGGGACCTCGCGCGCGGCCGGATCTTCTGGTCGCATTCGATGTTCGCCATCCTCGGCCTCGAGCCGCGCGACGACCTTCTCACCTTCGGCGAGGTCGGCGCGCTGGTGCATCCGGCCGACATCCGGCTCTACGAGCTCGCGACCCAGCTCGCCGACGGCCAGACCAAGTCGATCGACCGCGCCTTCCGCATGCGCCACGCGCGCGGCGACTGGGTGTGGCTGCGCGCGCGCTGCGAGGTGATCCGCCAGCGCGACGGCGCCGACCCGCACCTCATCGGCATCGCGGTCGACATCACGGAGCAGAAGGACCTGATGGAGAAGACGATCGCGGCGGACCTGCGGCTGCGCGACGCGATCGAGACCATCCCGGAGGCGTTCGTGCTGTGGGACGCCGAGAACCGCCTGGTGCTGTGCAACTCCAACTTCCAGGACCTGCACGACCTGCCCGACGAGGCGATCCGCGCCGGCACCGCCTACGAGGCCGTGGTCGCGGCGGGACGCAAGCCGGTGGTGCGCACCACCGGCAGCAACGACGGCTCGCCCACGCCGGGCGCCGGCACCTTCGAGGCGCAGCTCGACGACGGCCGCTGGCTGCACATCAGCGAGCGGCGCACCAAGGACGGCGGCTACGTGTCGGTCGGCACCGACATCACCACCATCAAGCTGCACGAGGAGAAGCTGATCGACAGCGAGCGCCGCCTGATGGCGACCGTCGCGGACCTGCGCGCCTCGCAGCAGGCATTGGAATTGCAGGCGCAACAGCTGACCGACCTCGCGGAGAAATATTCCGAGGAAAAAACGCGCGCCGAGGAAGCCAACCAGGCCAAGTCGAAATTCCTCGCCAACATGAGCCACGAGTTGCGCACGCCGCTCAACGCCGTCATCGGCTTCTCCGAGATCATGGGGTCGGGCATGTTCGGTCCGCTTGGGGCCGAACGCTACACCGAATACTGCCGCGACATCCATTCGAGCGGGCAATACCTGCTCGACGTGATCAACGACGTGCTCGACATGTCCAAGATCGAGGCGGGGCGCATGCGGCTCGACCGCGAGCGGCTCAAGCTCGACCAGATGCTCAACGAACTCGATGCGGGTCGTCGCCAATCGCGCGGCCGAGAAGAAGCTCGCGCTCACGCTCGATGTCGCGCCCGACATCGGCTTCGATGCCGATCGCCGCTCCTGCAAGCAGATCGTCCTCAATCTCCTGTCCAACGCCGTCAAGTTCACGCCCGAGGGCGGGCGCGTCGACGTGCACGGACGTGCGCGCGGCCATTCGGTCGTGTTCGCGATCGACGACAGCGGCATCGGCATTCCGCGCGACGCGCTCGCGCGCCTCGGCCGGCCCTTCGAGCAGGTCGAAAGCCAGCACACCAAGACCCACCAGGGCTCCGGCCTGGGGCTCGCGATCGCAAAGTCGCTGGTCGAGCTGCACGGCGGACGCATGCGCATCCGCTCGCGGCTCGGCGAGGGCACGCTGGTGATCGTGCGTCTACCGCGCGTCCCGCAGTTTGCGGATGCGCGACACGCGGCGTGAGCTCGAGCGGCGCATCGCCGCGCGGGATCACGCCCCGCTCTTGCCGCCGCGCACCGCCGCGCGCAGGTCGATCGCGGAGAGAAACTCCTCGCGCGTCTGCGGCTGGTCGCGAAACACGCCGAGCATGCGGCTCGTCACCATGGTGACGTTGGTGCGGCGCACGCCGCGCGTCGTCATGCACTCATGCGTACCCTCGACCACCACGGCGACGCCATGCGGCTTGAGCACGCTGTCGAGGCAGGAGGCGATCTCGGCGGTGAGCTTCTCCTGCACCTGCAGCCGCTTCGCATAGGCGTCGACCAGGCGGATGAGCTTGGAGATGCCGACCACACGGTTGCGCGGCAGATAGGCGATGTGCACGCGGCCGATGATCGGCGCCATGTGATGCTCGCAATGGGAGACGAAGCGCACGTCGCGCAGCAGCACGATCTCGTCGTAGCCGGCGACCTCCTCGAAGGTGCGCTTGAGGTAGTCGCGCGGATCCTCGTCATAACCCGCGAACCACTCCTCGTAGGCGCGCACGACCCGCGACGGCGTGCCGAGCAGTCCCTCGCGGTCCGGATCGTCGCCGGCCCAGCGGATGAGCGTGCGCACGGCGCTTTCGACCTCGGCGCGTGAGGGTTTGTTCGAGACCTTGTCGGCGCGCGCCGCCGCTTTCGCGGATGTGCGCTGGGTCGGCTTGACGCGTTTGACCATCTGGACCTCGCAATGAAAATGCTTGCGCGCGCCAAGAACCGCAAGGGTTCCCGGTCAGGCCGGGGGGCGCGCAATCGGCGCGTCGACGTAGATCTTGTACTGCTGCGACTTTGGCCGCGCCTTGTCCTCCTCGTTGACATAGGCGATCGAGCTCTTGCCGACGAGTGCGCGCGGCAGGATCATCACGCGGATGAAGCGCGTCGGCCGGTCCGCGGCCTGCGCGAACACCGGCTCGGGTCCCGACTCGAACCACGCGCCGCCCGGCCCATAGGAGGTCGAACGGCCATGCGTGTCGATGCGGATGCCGCCGTCGATCAGGCAGCGGATGCCGGGCCCCTGATGCATGTGCGGGAAAGCGCAGCCGCCGGGCGGAAACGCGACGCTGTCGCCGCGCAACAGAAGCTCGCCGTCAGGCAGCCGATCGAGTGAAACGGCGAGCTTCTCGTGCGAGATCACGCCGCGACCACGCGCATCGCCGCTCGCGGCCGAGGCTGGCGCGAGTTCGAAGCGCCAGCAGGTGACGCCAGCCTTGCCGGGCGCCAGCGCGACGGCACCCTCGCCGGACCACGCCTCGCCGTCGCCATGCGGGCGACCGTCGATCGTCGCCGTGCCGTGCACGACGAAGACCATGCGCGGCATGCTCGGCAGAGCCGCATCGAGGGCGCCGTCGGCCGATAGCGTGTCTTCATAGAGTTTGAGAATGGGCATCGATTTCCGCACACTGAACCTCAGGGACCGTCAACATAGCAAGGCCGACATGCCGCGATAACCCATGTCGGCCGCGTCGGCCCGCAACCGTGCCATGCTCGGTGCTCGCGCTTCATGCGATGGGAATACGCCGGCCAACCCGAAATCGTTGGGCTACGATCCGATGATCCGCTCGAAGCACTTTCTCACCCTCGCCTGCGTCTCGGCGAGATGCGCTTCCAGCGTCGCGAAATCCGGCACGTCGGCGGCCCGGGCGAGCAGGCCGAGCAGGCCGGCGCCCGCGGTGCTGGGATCGAACGGGCCCGCGAGGCAGAGGCGCAGGATCTGCGTAAGGTCGTGAAAGAGCCGCGTCGCCGGCCGCAGCACCTCGGCATCTTCCATCGACAGCACGCCGAGCCGGGCGGCGTTGTCGAACACCGCGGCCGTCGAGGTGTCGAGGATGTCGGGCATCGCGGCCGCGTGCACGAGTTGCAGATATTGCGCGATGAATTCGAGATCGATGAGGCCGCCGGCCGCGTATTTGAGATCCCACGGCGCATCCTCGGACTTTTCCTGCGCGATCGCCTGCCGCATCTCCCGCACGTCGCCGGCGATCAGCACAGGGTCGCGCTCGGTGCACAGCACGGCGCGGATCGCCGCGTCGAGCCGCGCCTTGAAGTCGGGCGGGGCCGAGACGACGCGCGCGCGCGTGAGCGCCATGTGCTCCCAGGTCCAGGCCTCGTCGCGCTGGTAGCCCTCGAAGGCCGCAAATGACGTTGCCACCGGCCCCGAGCGGCCCGACGGACGCAGCCGCATGTCGATATCGTACAGCTTGCCGTAGTTGGTCTGCGCCGTCATCGCGTTGACGAGACGCTGCGTCAGCCGCGCGAAATACTGGCCGCCGTGCAGGCGGCGCCCCCCGTCCGACTCCGGATGCGCGGCATCGAAATCGTAGACGAGGATCAGGTCGAGGTCGGATGATGCCGCCATCTCACGCCCGCCGAGCTTGCCGAGCGCGAGCACTGCGCTCGCCTGCCCGCGCATGCTGCCGTAGATCGCGGCGAACTCGCTGCCCACCGCGCCATGCATGGCGCGGATGATCACGTCGGCGAGGCCCGCGAACGCCTCACCCGCCTGCCGCGCCGACGCGGTGCCGGAGAGCACGCGCGCGCCGATCAGGAACATGTGCTCCTGGCCGAACAGGCGCACGCGGTCGAGGAAGTCCTCGTATGAGGCTGCCTCGCCCAGCGACTCGTTCAACCTGACCGCCTGCCGGTCGGCATCGGGCAGCGCGCCGAAGAACGCCGGATCGAGCAGCGCATCGATGACCTGCGGCCGCAACGCGAGGGTGTCGGCGAGCCGCGGTGCGGTGCCGAGGAGCAGCGCGACGAGCGACAGAAGTCCCGGGTTTTCCCGCAGCAGCGACAGAAGACGGACACTGCCATGCAGATTGCCGAGAAAATGATCGAACGCGACCACCGCGGCATCCGGACTGTCGGAGCTCGCGAAGCGGTCGACCAGCAGCGGCGCGAGCTCGGCAAGCAGCGCGCGCGCCGCCGCGCCGCGCAAGGCGCGTGGCGCGCCGGCGAGCCATCGACGCACCGACGCCGAGGCCTCGATCGGCCGCCGGAACCCCATGCGTGCCAACTTGTCGAGCGTCTCGTGGTCATCGGCGTCCTGCGGGAAGACCAGACCGCGGCGCGCGGCGTCCTGCGCCGGCGCATTCTCGAACAGCCGTGCATAGTGGCGTTGAACGGTGGTCAAGTGCGCGAGCAGCGCCGCGGCGAAATCATCACGGCCGGCGAATCCGAGAAACCGGGCGAGGCGCTCGACGCCGGCGCGATCCGCCGGCAACGTATGGGTCTGCTCGTCCGCGACCATCTGCAGCCGGTGCTCCACCTCGCGCAGGAAGCGATAGGCCGCATCGAGTCTCGCGCGCGCCTCCTCGTCGATGAAGCCGCGTTCCGCGAGCGCCCGCAGCGTCGCGAGCGTCTCGCGTCCGCGCAGGGCGAGATGGCGGCCGCCGGCGATCAGCTGCTGGGTCTGCACGAAGAACTCGATCTCGCGGATGCCGCCGCGGCCGAGCTTGACGTTATGGCCCTCGACCGCGATCTCGCCATGACCGCGAAATGCGTGGATCTGGCTTTTCATCGCATGCACGTCGGCGACCGCCGCATAGTCGAGGTGCTTGCGCCACACGAACGGCGCGAGTGCCGCCAGCGCGGCCTCGCCCGCCGCGAGGTCGCCGGCGCAAGGCCGTGCCTTGATCAGCGCGGCGCGCTCCCAGTTCTGGCCGGCGCGCTCGTAGTAGTCGAGCGCGGCCGGCAGCGCGATCGCGATCTGGGTCGAGGCCGGATCAGGCCGCAGCCGCACGTCGACGCGAAAGACGTAGCCGTCGGCGGTCCGATGCTGCAGCAAGCGAATGAGATCGCGCGTCAGCCGGATGTAAAGCGCCCCGGCCGCGCCACCGCGCGGCGCCGCCGTCGCGTCCGGGTCGTAGAGAACGATGAGGTCGATGTCGCTCGAATAGTTGAGCTCGTGGGCGCCCATCTTGCCCATGGCCAGCACGATGTAGCCCGACCCGGGTCCGGGATGCGCGCGGTCCGACGGTGCGAGGCGGCCGGCACGCGCCGCGCGGGCCAGCAGGTAGTCGACCGCGGCGCCGACGGCCGCGTCGGCGACCGCGGTGAGCGCGCGCGTTATCCGCGCGACATCCCACACGCCGCCGAGGTCGGCGAGCGCGATCAGCAGCGCGGCCTCGGATTTCACCTTGCGCAGCAGCCGCATGGCTTCGTCATCTTCGCTCGCCGCCGCCATCGCGCGCGTCGTCGCCGCGATCATCGCGGCAAGATGCGCGTCGGCATCGGCGCTCAACAGGCCGAGCAGACGTTTGGCGTCGCCCGCCACCAAGTCCCACAGATAGGGCGAGCCGTCGGCGACGCCCTCGATCAACGATCGCGCGAGCGGCGCCTCGGCAACGAGCGAGGCCAGCGCCGACCCTTCGGACGTTGCGAGCCAGTCCGCGACGCGGGCGCGCGATGTTTCAGGATCGTTGAGGACGGGCGCGCGCACCAGCCGGCGCACCAGCGCGCCCGGCGGCAAGTCGTGCCCCCTGGTCATCGCCTTCAACTCGATACCTGCGGCCCTGCGCGCGGCAAGATGATCATGGCCTTGAGACCCGGCGCATTGTCCTCGAGCTTGAGCTCGCCGTGATGCAGGTGCGCCACCGCCGATGCGAGGCTGAGCCCCAGCCCCGAGCCGGGCTGCGAGCGGCTCTGCTCCAATCGGACGAAACGCTCGACCGCATATGCGCGCGACGCCGACGGAATTCCCGGGCCGCCGTCCGCGATCGTCAATACCACGCGATCGCCGTCATTGCGCGCCATCACGGTGATCGATGGCGTCGCGCCCGCCGCCGGTGCACGGTTCGGCGCCGGCGCCTCGCCGGCGCCCGCAAGCGCGAGCTCCGCTGCGGGCTGCGCGGGCGCCGCATATTTGATCGCGTTGTCGACCAGGTTTGCCAGCGCCTGGCTGATCAGCTCGCGATGCCCGCGCACCAGGGTCGGCACCGGCGCATCGACCACGAGGCGAAGGCCCTTCTCCTCGGCAACCGGCTCGTAGAGCTCGCCGACGCCGCGGGCGATCTCGGCGGCATCGAGCTCGACCATGCCGCGCGCGGCCTCGCCCGATTTGGCGCGCGCGATCATCAGCAGCGCGTCGAAGGTGCGGATCAATCCCTCCGATTCCTCGATCGTCGCGTCGAGTGCCGCGCGGTAATCGGCATCGGTGCGCGCGTTTCGCAGCGCCGCCTCGCAGCGGTTGCGCAGCCGCGTCAGCGGCGTCTTGAGGTCGTGCGCGACGTTGTCGGACACCTCCTTGAAGCCGCGTAGGAGCGACTCGATGCGGTCGAGCATGGCGTTGAAGTTGAACGTGAGCCGGTCGATCTCGTCGCCGGTGCCGGCGACCGGCAGCCGCTGCGAGAGGTCGCCGGCCGCGATGGTCTGCGCCTTGTCGGTGATGGCGTCGACCCGCCGCAGGATGTGACGGCTGACGAAGAAGCCGCCGCCGAGGCCGAGCACCACCACGGCCGCGATCGACCAGCGGCCGGCCGTGACGATGATGTCGTAGATACGCTGGCGCTCCTCGATGTCGCGCCCGACCAGCAGGTGGAAACCGCCCGGCAGCTGCGACACCAGCACGAGCGCGTGGTGCTCGCTGCCCTCCGGCGAGTTCGAGCCGCTGATAGGAGGTCTCGACCCAGCCGATCTGGCCCAGGATCCCGGCATCGAGCGAGGCGACATTGCCGGCGAGCCCCCGGCCATCCGGCGTCGCGACGAGATAGAGGCTCGAGCCGGGCCGGCGCGACCGCAGCTCGATGATGGTGGACAGCCTGCCGATGCCGCCCGCCTCGAACTGCGCGTTGAGACCCCTCACCTCGTTGTTCACCGTGGTGGTGATCTGCTCGGTGATGAGCCAGCGCGCATTGAACGCGAAGAAGAACAGCAGCAGCGCCGCATAGAGCGCGAACAGCGCCAGATAGACGAGCGTCAGGCGGAACGCCGTCGTGCGCAGCAGCTTACCGAGCGCCGTCACGGATCATGTATCCGGCGCCGCGAATCGTGTGCAGAAGAGGCGGCGTAAACCCCTTGTCGACCTTCGAACGCAGGCGTGAGATATGCACGTCGATGACATTGGTCTGCGGATCGAAGTGATAGTCCCAGACGTTCTCGAGCAGCATCGTGCGGGTGACAACCTGGCCCGCATGCTTCATCAGGTACTCGAGCAGGCGGAACTCGCGCGGCTGCAGCGGGATCTCGTCCTTGCCGCGCGTGACGCGGTGGGACAGTCGGTCGAGCTCGAGATCGGCGACGCGATAGACGGTCTCTTCGCGCCCGCCGCGCCGGCGCGCCAGCACTTCGAGCCGCGCGAGCAGCTCGGCGAACGAATACGGCTTCACCAGGTAGTCGTCGCCGCCGGCGCGCAGGCCCTTGACGCGGTCGTCGACCTGGCCGAGCGCCGAGAGGATCAGCGCCGGCGTGGTGACGCCTTTGTCCCGCAAGGCGCCGATGACGCTGAGCCCGTCGCGCTTGGGCAGCATGCGGTCGACGATCAGCACGTCGTAGGAGCCGTCGGCCGCGAGCGTGTAGCCTTCCTCGCCGTCGGCCGCGTGCTCGGCCACATGGCCGGACTCGCGGAAGGCCTTGACGAGATAGTCGGCCGCGTCGCGGTCGTCCTCGATGATCAGCAGTCGCATGTCGGAGCCGTCTGGCGTCGCCGGATTCGGGGGCGCGCTCTTGTCATATTAGCCAATTGGGGGGCCGAGACGCGAGCCGCAATCCATCCCGAGCCCTTGCCGCCCCAACAATCAAGCGAAAGGGGCGGCAGGCTGCCCTGCCGCCCCTTCGACCGCCTGGTCGCGGCGGGGGCGATGGATGCCGAGACCACGAGGTTCTTCGTCTGCGACGACCCGCCGCAAAGCTCGGATCGCTCCGCGAATAACGGGGACGGGCACGAGGCCCGTCCCCTTGGGGTGCGCGCTGCCGGCGGGGGCGACAGAAGCCGGTAGCGCGACCCACTTCGAGAGAGGTCGGGGACGGGTCTTGCGACCCGTCCCCCGGGTTCGTTCCGCTGGCGGGGGCGACGGTTGCCAGCGGCACGCCCCATCTCGTCAGAGCATGATCGCCGCATCCCGGGCGATCACGCTCCGTCTTCAAGCGTTGCCGAGCGGGACCGCAACGAAGCGCGTGCCCTGCTCCGATTTCACCCGCATCAGGACGGTGTGCTTGCCGTCCGCCTTGGCGTCGTCGATGGCGCGGCGCACGTCGGCGAGCGCATTCACGGCCTGGCCGCCGATGTCCAGGATGACGTTACCGGTCTTCACGCCCTGCGCCGCCGCCGCGCCGTGGGATCGACCTCGGTGACGACGACGCCTTGCGTGCCAGCGCCGCTCACATTCGCGGCCGGCGCAAGCGACAGGCCGAGACGCGGAATGTTCGCGCCCTGCCCTCCACGCTCGTCATTCGACTTGCGCGCCGCGACTTCCTTCGGCAACTCGCCGAGCATCAGCGACAGCTGCTCTTCCTTGCCGTTGCGCCACACGCCGATCTTGACCGCCGTGCCGGGCGCCATGGCGCTGATCCGCCGCGCGAGCGTGCGCGCATCGGGCACCGGCCGGCCGTCGAGGGAGACGATCACGTCGCCCGACTTGATGCCGGCCTTGGCGGCGGGGCTGCCTTCCTGCGGCTCGCCACCAGCGCGCCGCGCACGTCCTTGAGGCCGAGGCTGTCGGCGATGTCGGGGGTGACCGGCTGGTTCTGCACGCCGATCCATCCGCGCGTGACCTTGCCCTTGTCCTTGAGCTGGCCGACGACCGCGCAGCACCGTATCGGCGGGGATCGCGAAGGCGATGCCGACCGATCCGCCCGACGGCGAGAAGATCGCTGTGTTGACGCCGATGACCTCGCCATCCACGTCGAAGGCCGGGCCGCCGGAATTGCCCTTGTTGACCGGCGCATCGATCTGGATGAAGTCATCGTACGGACCGGCGCCGATGTCGCGGCCGCGCGCCGACACGATTCCGGCCGTCACGGTGCCGCCGAGACCGAACGGATTGCCGACCGCGAGCACCCAGTCGCCGATGCGCGGCGCCTGGTCGGCGAGCTTCACGAACGGGAAGTCCTTGCCGTCGACCTTGATGAGCGCGAGGTCGGTGCGAGGATCGGTGCCGATCACCTTGGCGATGTGAGTCTTGCCGTCGTCGGTCGTGATCTCGACGCTCTCGGCCTTGGCGACCACATGGTTGTTGGTCACCGCGTAGCCGTCGGCCGAGATGAAGAAACCCGAGCCCTGACCGGTGGTGAACTGGCGGCGCGGGAACTGGCCGCGCAAGCCGGGAATTCCGTTCTCGCCGAAGCGGCGGAAGAAGTAGCGGAACGGCGAGTTCGGACCGAACGGGTTGTCTTCGGCGCCGAGGCCGGAGTCCTGCGAGCTCACGCCCATCTTGACGCGAACCGAGATGACGGCCGGCTTCACCTTGGCGACGATGTCGGCAAAGCCGACCGGACGCTGGGCGGACTGGCCGTAGGCGGGAGCGGAGAACGACGTAAGCGTCGGCTCAAATCCGGGGCCGACGAACACCAGAACCGCCCCCAGGCTGAGCGCACTCGCAAGCAGCGCGAAGCGTCGGCCGGGCAACAGGCGCTGGCTGGGAACGCTCGACATCAGCGTTGGCTCCATCTGCAGCTGGAGGCGCATGCGCGCCGTTTCGCGAAGCAGAATGGAAATCCGCGCCTTTCCGCATCATGGCCGGAAAATTAACACTTGGTAAGGTTGGCTCGCGCCGATAACATTCTTTGAATCAATATCTTACGTCGAAGGCGCGCCCTAGCTCGGCTGCGGCCCGGTCAATTCCGCAAGGCGCGCCCGTTCGCTCTCGCTGAGCGGAACGATCGCCGTTGCGCGCGCGCCGCGATTTTGCCGCCGCCGCCGTACCGCGATGGCGAGCACCCCTCCGCCCACGACGAGGATCGCCACCGGCGCAAGCCACAGCGGCAGGGTCTGCCATTCGAAGCGCGGGTTGAGCAGCACGAACTCGCCGTAGCGGGCAACAAGGAAATCGAGCACCTGCTGATCGCTGTCGCCCGTCTTGAGGCGATCACGCACCAGCACGCGCAGATCGTGGGCAAGCGGCGCGTCGGAATCGTCGATCGACTGGTTCTGGCAGACCATACAGCGCAGCTCGTGCGACAGTGCGCGCGCGCGCGCCTCGAGCTTGGGGTCGGGCAGGATCTCGTCCGGCTGCACCGCGATGCTTGGCGCGGCGCCGATCAGCGCTGCCGCCAGGACGAGGAAGCGCAAGAACGTCGTGAACCGCGTCGTCAACCGCATGGGCCTACTCGGCGGGCTGCAGCGCAAGCTTGCGCTTCGCCGGCTTCGGCGCGCCGACGCGCAGGCGCCGGTCGGAAAGCGACAGCGCGCCGCCGAACGCCATCACGACGCAGCCGAGCCAGATCAGCAGCACCAGCGGCTTGTGATAGAGCCGCACCGCGATCGCGCCGTCGGCGGCGACGTCGCCCAGCGAGACGTAGAGCTGGCCCAGGCCCCGCGTCATCAACGCGGCCTCGGTCGTCGTCATCTCGCGCGACGCGAAGGTGCGCTTGGCCGGCACCATCTCGCCGATCAGCTCGCCGTTGCGGCGGACCGCGAAGCGCACCGCGAGCTCGCGATAGTTCGGCCCGTTGCGCGCGCTCGTTCCCTCGAACGTGAAGTCGTAGTGCCGCAGCGCGACCTTGTCGCCGGGGCGCAGCGAGACGATCTGCTCGCTGCCCCACTGCGTCTCGCCGACGATGCCGAGCAGCGTGACGCCGAGGCCGATATGCGCGAAGGCGGCGCCCCAGGCCGAGCGCGGCAGGCCGATCGCGCGCCGCGCGGCGGTCGGCAGTGGCGCGCGCCACAGCCCGGTGCGCTCGACGATGTCGGTGACGGCCCCGAGAATCACGAAGGTCGCGATGCCGACCCCGAAGGCCGCCAGCACCGGCCGTCCCTCGATCACGCACACGGCGAGGAGAGCCGCGAGCGCGAGCGCAAACGCGGCCGTGAGCCGCTGGGTCACGGCGCGCACATCGCCGCGCTTCCAGGCGAGCAGCGGCCCGAACGGCACCGCGATCAGCAGCACCACGAACAGCGGCCCGAACGTCCAATCGAAATACGGCGCGCCGACCGAGATCTTCGCGCCGGTCAGGGCCTCGAGCGCGAGCGGATAGAGCGTGCCGACAAACACGGTCGCGCAGGCGGTCGTCAGGAACAGGTTGTTGAGCACGAGCGCGCCCTCGCGCGAGATCGGCGCGAACAGGCCGCCCTGCTTGAGCGTCGGGGCGCGCCAGGCGTAGAGCGTGAGCGCGCCGCCGATGAACAGGATCAGGATCGCCAGGATGACGATCCCGCGCATCGGGTCCGACGCGAAGGCGTGCACCGAGGTGAGCACGCCCGAGCGCACCAGGAAGGTGCCGATGAGCGAAAGCGAGAAGGTGAGGATCGCGAGCAGGATGGTCCAGACCTTCAGCGCCTCGCGCTTCTCCATGACGAGAGCCGAGTGCAGCATCGCGGTCCCGGCAAGCCACGGCATGAACGACGCGTTCTCCACCGGGTCCCAGTACCACCAGCCCCCCCAGCCGAGCGTGTAGTAGGCCCAGAACGATCCCATCGCGATGCCGAGCGTGAGGCAGATCCAGGCGATCAGCGTCCACGGCCGCACCCAGCGCGCCCAGGCCGCATCGATGCGGCCCTCGATCAGCGCCGCGATCGCGAACGCGAACGAGATCGAGAAGCCGACATAGCCGAGGTAGAGCATCGGCGGATGCACCGCGAGGCCGAAATCCTGCAGGATCGGATTGAGGTCGCGCCCCTCGAGCGGCGGCTGGGCGATGCGCAGGAACGGGTTCGAGGTGGCGAGAATGAAAATGTAGAAGGCCGCCGCGACCCACGACTGGACGCTCAGCACCGTCGCCTTCAGGCTTGCCGGGATGTTGCGCCCGAACGCCGCGACCAGCGCGCCGAACACCGTGAGGATGAGGACCCACAGCAGCATGGAGCCCTCGTGATTGCCCCACACGCTGGTGAACTTGTAGATGAGCGGCATCGCGGAGTGCGAATTCTCGAACACGGTCGCGACCGAGAAATCCGACGTGACGTAGCAGGCAATGAGCGCCGCGAACGAGAAGCCGACGAAGGCGAATTGCGCGAGCGCGGTCGGCTCGGCGACACTCATCAGCACCGCATCGCCGGTGCGCGCGCCGTAGAGTGGGACGGTCGACTGCACGAGCGCGATCGCGAGCGCGAGCACCAGCGCGAAATGGCCTAGCTCGGGAATCATTGCGTCCTCGTCGAGGTTGCGCCCTTGTTGGCGGCGTCGTCCTTCTGCTTCTTCAGCGCTTCGGCCACCTCGCGCGGCATGTAGCGCTCGTCATGCTTGGCGAGCACCCGCTCGGCCTGGAAGGTGCCGCTTTGGTCGAGCACGCCCTCGGTCACGACGCCCTGCCCTTCGCGAAACAAGTCCGGAAGCTCGGCGGCGCATTGGTTCGCGCAGCTCACCGGGAGCGAATGAGCGCCGTCGCTGACCGCAAAGCGCACCAGCAGGTTGTTGGCGTGCACCACGCTGCCGACCACCACGAGCCCGCCGAGGCGGATGCGCGTGCCCGGCGCGACGTGCTTCTCGACGAGATCGGTCGGCGAGTTGAAGAACACGATCGTGCCGCGCAGCGCAAACAGCACCAAGCCCACCGCGACGCCGAGCACACCGACGCCAGCGGCAATCAAGGTGAGGCGGCGCTGCTTGCGGGTCATGTGGTGACGCTCATCCTATCCGCTCGAATAGCCGATCGGTCCGCACAAGCGGCCAGCGACGGCGCAACGCTAAGGGGTCGCGCCACACCATATAGATGTGCATGAACCGAAGCCACCCCGTCGCGGCGATGCGGGCGCGTCATGGCGCCGCTTCCGGCCGGCGGGTTGCATCACGCCGTGCGCGCCGCCTCAAGGATGACGGATCTGGCGGAGATCACGCCTTCGCGGCGGCGGCCTTGCGTTCGCTCGCGACGGCCACGTCGGCGGCCTTGATCAGGGTCTCGGCGTATTCGGGGCCGAAGACCTTGCCGCAGAACCGCACCGCCGCGTCGAACTGCGACTGGCGGTAGCTGCGCTCGGCCTTGCCGGCCGTGCGCAATCCGTCGAGCAGCTGCTCGACGTGGGTTTCCAGGTAATTCTGCACCTCGGAGAAGGCGCGCATCGTCATCTCGTTGATGGCGAGCTCGTTGGCGTAGTTGCGGCACTGGCCGACGAAGCCGATCAGCGCCTCGGTCTCCTCCACGTCGCTCGCGTCGAGCAGCGAGCCCGGCACGATGTCCTTGGCGGGGCGCACGCGCAGCATGCGGCGCACGCGGCCGGGCGCCGACTCGATCTCCGGCCGCAGCGCGACCGCGAGCTGGCTGCGGATGCCGGCGAGCAAGCGCGCCCACTGCGAGTTGGTCGACAGATCGACCTCGGTGCGCAAGCCGCGCGCTGCATCGTGGATGTCCTTGAGCAGCGACGGCTGCGCCATGGCGTCGCCGTGCCGCAGGTCGCTTTCGAGCTCGTGCACCAGCCGCTCGAGGTCGGCGAGCACGATCGGCACCGCCGGCGCATAGGGCGTCTCGACGATGCGCGCCGGGAAATCGCTGTTCGCCGCCTTCACGGCGATGCGGATCAGCTGCCATGGTGCGGCAAGCCGGCTCATCACCAGCACCAGCGCCATGACGTAGACCTCGCGATGACGTTCCGGCGGTCGAGTCGATGAAGGCCGTGACCGACGCGATCTGGTCGTCGTTGAGGTTGCGGATCTTCGCCGGCAGCTTGCCGGCGAGCGCGGCCAGCACGTCGCGCGCCTTGAGAACGGCCGCCAGATAGCGCGCATCGTCGAGCGCCCGCGGCGTCCCGATCTGGTGGGCGAGCTTGCGCCGCGCCTTGTCGTCGCCCGCGACGCCGGCGAGCGTCTTCTCGATCGCCTGCGCGACGCGCTCATGAAATACGCCTGCGGCCTGGCCCGCCTTGGCCTCGTTCGCCGGGACGAGCCGCGCGACCTCGGCCGCGAAGGTCCTGGTCTCCGCCGGCAGCAGATCGCGGCCGATCCACGCCCAGATCGGCGCCGCGGCGGCACGCGCAAGCCGGCCCAGGTGCACGTTCTCGGGCGCGTCGTCGACGAAGAACGGCTCGAGAAAGGCGAAGAACAGGCGCGCGGCGTGGCTGTCGGTGTCCGGCGTCGCGTCCGAGACGGACGCCGCGGTTGGTGCCGCGGAAGGCGGGCTCGGCAACGTCACGACCGGTGCCACGGGCTGAGCCGACGACGCGCTGCCGGTGCTGCCCGCATTGCGCAGCTCGCGCACGATGAGATCGCTGCCCGGCATCGGCTCGCCGCGCTGCTCGCCGCGCTCGATCTCGGCCAGCAGCATGGCGCGCGCCCGCGGCGTCAGTTCCCGCAGGAATCCACGCAATTTCTCGGCCGTGCGGCCGTCGATCGCCATGCCGGCCACCAAACGGGTTGGGTCTGATTCCGTGATAGCCGGCGCGCCCTTAAGAAGACGTTGAAACTTCGGCAGGATCGGCCGTGCGCGCGCGTCACGGCGTTGCGTCAGGGCGCTGATCCCCAGGGACATGTCGCCGGCGATTTGCGCAACCCGGATCGGCAAATTCGCCCGGTATCGCGCTAGCGCGATGGCGGTCATGCTCGCCGGTCGAAGCCGTTCCGCGCGCGCGAAGCAATCTCTAAGATCGACCGCAAGATCAGCCACCTGGAAGCATGCCGGCGTTTGCCGCGTCGCATTAACCCTTTGATAACCTCCGTCGGGTGGCGACGGGGCGCACCCGGGAGATCGCCATGGATCGGCCATTCGAGACGCTGCAGACCGCCCTGCTCGACGGGCACGTGCTGCGGGTCCTGCTCGATCGCCCGGCCGCCGCCAACGCCCTCAACACCCAAATGGGGCGCGACCTGCTCGCCTTGTTCACCCAGATATCCGTGGAACCGCAGGATACCCGCTGCATCGTTCTCTCCGGCGCGGGCGAGCGCGCCTTCTGCGCCGGCGGCGACCTCAAGGAGCGCAACGGCATGACCGATGCGCAGTGGCAGGCGCAGCATCTCGTATTTGAGCGCATGATTCGCGCGATCATCGACTGTCCGCTGCCGGTGATCGCGGCCGTCAACGGCGCGGCCTATGGCGGCGGCCTCGAGATCGCGCTTGGCTGCGATTTCATCTACGCGTCGCGCACGGCGCGCTTCGCGCTGACCGAGGTCACGCTCGGCATCATGCCGGGCTGCGGCGGCACGCAGAACCTGCCGCGCGCGGTCGGCGAGCGACGCGCCAAGGAGCTGATCCTCGGCGGCGCGGCGTGCTCGGCCGAGGAGGCGCTGGATTCGGCCTCGTCAACCGGGTGTGCGAGCCGGACAAGCTCATCGCCGACGCGGTCGAGGCCGCGCAGCGTATCGCGCGCAACGGCCCGCTGTCGGTGCGCCAGGCCAAGCATGCGATCCACCATGGGCTGGAGCTCTCGCTTGCCAACGGCATGCTGTTCGAGATCGAGGCCTACAATCGGCTGATCCCGACCGCCGACCGGCGCGAAGGGATCGCGGCCTTCAACGAGAAGCGCCGCCCCCAATTCACCGGGAAATGAGGCAACGCCATGCACCGCAGCACCGACCGCATCCTCACCACCCATACCGGCAGCCTGCCGCGGCCGCGCGACCTGCTCGAGCTGGTGCGCGCCCGCGCGCGCGGCGAGCGCATCGACGAGGACGCGTTCCAGACGCGGCTGCGCATGGCGGTCGGCGAGATCGTGCGCAAGCAGGCCGAGCTCGGCGTCGACGTGGTCGACGACGGCGAGTTCGGCAAGCCGAGCTTCGTGACCTACGTGCGCGAGCGCCTCGCCGGCCTCACGCGCCAGGAGGGCGAGCGGCAGAGCCCGTGGCTCCGCTCGCGCGAGGCGATCTCGTTTCCCGACTTCTACAAGGCGCAGCTCGGCGCCGTGAACGCGCGGCAGGCGCTGATGGCCTGCACGGGGCCGATCTCCTATCGCGGCCACACGGAGCTCACGCGCGATCTCGGCAATCTCAAATCGGCAATCAAAGGCGTGAAGGTCGTCGAGGCGTTCGTACCGTCGATCTCGCCGTCGAACATCGAGGACTGGAACCGCAACGCGTACTACAAGAGCGCCGAAGCGTATCTCTACGCGATCGCGGACGCGATGCGGGAAGAGTACAAGGCGATCGTCGCGGCCGGCTTCCTGGTGCAGATCGACGATCCCCAGCTCGTCACCCACTACGTGGTCAATCCCACTGCGACGGTTGCGGACTGCCGCAAGTGGGCGCGGATGCACGTCGAGGCGCTCAATCACGCGCTGCGCGGCATCCCGCGCGAAAAGATCCGCTACCACACCTGCTACGGCATCAACATGGGCCCGCGTGTGCACGACATGGAGGTGAAGGACATCATCGACATCGTGCTCAAGATCAACGCGGGCGCTTTTTCCTTCGAGGCCGCCAATCCGCGCCACGAGCACGAGTGGACCGTGTGGGCGGAGGCGAAAATACCGGACGTTGCCGTGCTCATCCCGGGCGTGATCTCGCATTCGACCGTGCTGGTCGAGCATCCCGAGCTGATCGCGCAGCGCATCGGCCGTTTCGCGCGCATCGTCGGGCGCGAGCGCGTCATCGCGGGCTCCGACTGCGGCTTTGCGACCTTCGCGGGCTCCGACGAGGTGCACGAGAGCATCGTGTGGGCGAAGCTCGCGGCGCTCGCCAAGGGCGCGCAGATCGCCAGCAAGGAGCTGTGGGCGAAGAAGGGTGCGCCGACAAAGGCGCCGGCCAAGAGGGTCGCGAAGGCACGCAAGGCGGCGCGGCGATGAAGTCTCGTATCGCGATCGTGTGCGTGTCGGCGGCGCTGCTCCTCGTCGCGTCACCTGCGAACGCCATCATGCGCGGTCATGAGGCCGGCGCGATTGCGCGGCATGTGGTGCGCCTCGTCGGGCAAGGCGGCCTCGCGTGCTCCGCGACCGTGGTCGGGCCGCAGGAGGTGCTCACGTCGGGTCACTGCCTCGACGGGTCCGATCCCTATTTCGTCATCGCCGGCGGGCGGCGCATCCGCGTCGCGAGCCACGACGATGCGGGCGGTTTCGCGCGACTGCAGCTCGCGAGCCCGCTGCCGCGCGGCTATGTGCCGATCGCCGTCGGCGCGACCGATGCGGGTCCCCTGACCATCGCGGGCTACGGGACGGCGATCGAGTCCGCGCGTCCCCGCACCGGCCGCTTGCGCGCCGCGACGCTCGTCAGTGCCGGCAATTCCGACGCGCTGGTCGATCCCAACCGGCGCGGCGCGAGCGCCTGCATGGGCGATTCCGGCGGACCGGTCGCGCGCTTCGACGGCCGCCGCTATGTTCTGGTCGGCATCATCGAGCGCGCATCAAACTCCTCGCCGACGCGAGCCTGCGGCGACCTCACGCACTACGTCTCGGTCGGCGGTTTCGGTGCGTTCCCGACGCCCGAACAACTCGAAACGCCGGCGCGCCCGCACGCGCGCGTGCGGCTCGCGCGCGCCGGGCGGACATTGCGCGCGCGCCGGCGCGCCGCGCGTTGAACGCAGGTCACTTCAATCGTTTCGCCGCTTCCTGGGCGAGGGTGAGATCGGAGAACTTGGCAACCTCGAAGCTTGCCTTGATGAATCCGAGATCGTGCGTGAGATCGACGTTGTGCTGCAGGGCCCGAGGTTCGGCAGCAGCCCGGGATCGCGGAAATAATCCTTGCCCGTATAGGCCCAGCCGAACCGCTCGGGCGGCTGCTTGGTGAGCTTCGCGCAGATCTCGGCCACTTCCTTGTGGTTCGCGGGGTCGAGGTACCAGCGCAGGATGCGCAGCGAATCCTCCATGAAGTCGAGCATGGCGGCGCGGTTCTTGGCGATGAAGCCCTGCCGCGCGGTCCACATGGTGAACTGCGAGATGCCGACCGCGTCCTTGGAATTGAACAGCGGCTGCGCGACCTTGCGCAGCGCCGGGTCGAGCGCGAACGGCAGCACGGCCGTCACCAGGTCGGCCTTCTTCTCGGCGAGCATAGCCCGCATGGTCGGGAACGGCGCCTCGAGCTCGGTGTAGTCGCGTTTGTCCTCGAGGCCCGCCTTGTGCAGCATGGCGCGCATCGCGATGTCGACGCCGCTGCCGGCCGCGTTGGTCGCGACCACGTGGCCCTTCACGTCGGCGACCTTTTTGATCGGCCCGTCGGTCAGCACCATGTACTCGTTGCTGTAGTGGCCCGCGACGCCGTCCTGGAAGCCGTCGGCGATCACGCGCAGGTCGCTCAGGCCGGCGTTCTGGATGGCGATCGGCAGCGTCGGGAACGCGAGGTCGGCGATGTCGACCGCGCCGGAGGCGAGCGCCGCGACCATCGGCGGCGTGCCGGCGTAGCGCGTGATGTCGAGCCGATAGGTCTTGTCGAGATGCCGGGCGAGGTCCTTCTTCTCCATCAGCAGCGACGGCAAGTCGGAGATCGGCACCACGTAGCCGATGCGGAACGTGACCATGTCGGCGGCCCGCGCGCCGCCGAGGGCCACGGCGCCGAGCAGGGCCGCGAAGGCCGTGGTCATACCTAACCGTGCGAGACGCATCATTTCCCTCCCCTGTGGTTCTTCGTGTTTTGCGTGAACGCTCCAACCGCTCAATCCGCGACCGCCACCTCCACCAGCACCGGCTTGTCGGTGGCGAACGCCTCGCGCAGCGCGCCGGCGAGCGCGTCGGGACGCTCGACCCGTCGGCCCTCGATCCCGTGCCCGGCCGCGAGTGCGACGAAATCGAGCGCCGGCAGCTTGGTGCCGACCGTCTGCGGCAGGCCGAACACGCGACCGAAGTGCTCCAGCGCCTCATAGCGGCTGTTGCGCACGATCACAAAGGTGACCGGAAGCCGCAGCTGGCCCGCCGTCCACAGGGCCTGGATCGCGTACATGCTGGAGCCGTCGCCGATCAGGCTGATGACCTTCTCGTCTGGCTTGGCGAGTGCCACGCCGACCGCGGCCGAAACGCCGAAGCCAAGGCCGCCGCTCGCGCAGGTGAAGAAGCCCTGGCTGCGGTCGATCGGCAGATAAGCATGCATCGCGCCCCGGCTGCTTGGCGCCTCCTCGACGATGATGCTGCCGGGCGCGCGCATCTCGGCGAGCGTCTGCATCAGGTAGTCGACCGAAATGGCGCGGCCCGGTTTTGCGCGCGGCGGCCTGCGCCGGCCTTTCGGACGGGCGCGGCGCGGCGGCACGGGCCGCGCCAGCAGGTCGGCAACGCCGAGGCTGAGGCTGGTCACGATCGAGGTGCCGGTCGGCAGCCATGCGGCGGCATCCGCATCATCGGTGAGCTGAAAGAGCTGCAGGCCGGCGGGGAGGAACGGGCCGAAGCCTTCCTGGTGAAAGGTGAAGAGCGGCGCGCCGAGCGCGAGAACGAGGTCATGCCCGTCCAGATGCTGCACGATCGCTTCCTTGCGCGCCGGGAGAAAGCCGGCGAACAGCGGATGGCTTTCCGGAAAGCTGCAGCGGCCGCAGTTGGGGGTCACCCAGACGAGCGCGTCGTGGCGTTCGGCGAGCTCGACGCCGAGATCCCAGGCCCCGTCGCGGTCGAGGCCAGCGCCGACGACGAATGCGGGATGCTTGGCGTGATCGAGCGCATCGCCGAGATGCGCCAAGAGATCGGGCGCCGCGCGGACCGCTGTGCTCACCTGCCGCGCCGCCAGCGGCTCGGTCGTGCGGTCCCAGTCGTCGACCGGGACCGACACGAAGGTCGGTCCGCACGGCGGCGCCATCGCGACGTAGTAGGCGCGCGCGATCGCTGCCGGCACGTCCTCGGCGCGCGCCGGCTCGACGCTCCATTTGACGTAGGGTTTCGGCAGCTCGGTCGCCTGCTGCGAATAGAGAAACGGCTCGGTCGGCAGGATCGAGCGCGCCTGCTGGCCCGCGATGATCACGAGCGGCGCGCGATTGCGGAACGCCGTGAAGATGCCGCCCATGGCGTGGCCGACGCCGGCCGCCGAATGGAGGTTGACGATGGCGGCGTTGCGCGTCGCCTGCGCGTAACCGTCCGCCATGCCGACGACGGCCGCCTCCTGCAGGCCAACGATGTAGCGGAAGTCGTTGGGGAAGGCGCGATACATCGGCAGCTCGGTCGAGCCCGGATTGCCGAAGATGGTGGTGGTGCCGAAGGAGCGCAGGAGATCCATCACGGCTTCGCGCACCGTGACGGTGGAGCGGGTCGGGCTCATGCCACCGGCCCCGCGCGCCCGGCTTGTCTATTGCCCGATCTCAAGGTCGCTGTGCTAGCCATTGGAAACATTATGTTATCCCAGTTGGGCTCGAAGGCCCATTGTGCTGGACGATCGGCGAAATCCATCACGCAGCCATATGAGCTTTGCATTCGGACTCCCCGCGTGCAATCGGCGTGTTCGCGCGGCGGATGACATACTTGCGCCGACGTATTGAAACGACTCGCGTTTCTGATTTGGGCCGCTCAACGATCATCGCGACCCCGACCGCGTCGAAAGGCTCGATGTGTGACACCTGAGATCGTCATCAGACCCTTCGCTGAAGCCGATGCGCCGCGCGTGCGCGCGCTGTTCGTGGCGATCAACCGGCTGTTGGCCCCACCGCATCTCAAGGAAGCCTTCGAGGGCTATATCGCGCTGTCGCTGCGCGAAGAGATCGGCCGCATCCCTGCGTACTACGCCGCCCGCAACGGCGGCTTCTGGGTTGCGCTCGCCGACGCGGCGCTCGTCGGGATGTTCGGCCTCGAAGCGGCAACGAACGGTGCCATGGAGCTGCGCCGCATGTATGTCGATCCCGCCGCACGCCGGCGCAGCATCGCGCGCGCGATGCTGCGCTTTGCCGAGGATGAATGCCGCCGGCGCGGCGCGTCGGCGCTCGAGCTCAGCACATCCGAGCTGCAGGGCGAGGCGCTCGCGCTCTATCGCAACGCCGGATATCGGCTCGTGCGCGAGGAGATCGCGCGGGACGCGAGCAACAAGGCCGTCGGTGGCGGCTTGCGGCGATATTACTTCGAGAAGCGCTGGACCTGACCACGCGTATCGGCGGGAAGCCAATCTCGGCAGGCTGCAGACCTCAAGGCTCGGCAACCGGGGCCCGCCGCACAAATGGCCGCACGCCTCATCGGGTACTCGTCGGCAAAATCACAACCCGCCGCCAATCGACAGCCGCGCGCGATTTTGCCACCCTGCGCGCCCGCGTAGCGCCCGCTACACCGCCGGCAGCACCAGCTCCGCGCGCAACCCGCCGATCGGCGCATTGGACAGCGTCAGTCCCCCGCCGTAGAGCGTGGCGAGTTCGAGCACGATCGAGAGGCCGAGGCCGGAGCCTGGCTTGCTCTCGTCGAGGCGCTGGCCGCGCCGCGCGACGCGCTCGCGCTCGGCCGGAGTGAGGCCCGGCCCGTCGTCGTCGACGATGAAGCGCAGCAGCGGCTTGGCCGGCGTGCCGTCGGTGCGCTCCGGCGTCACCTCGACGCTCACGCGCGCCTGCGCCCACTTGCACGCATTGTCGACCAGGTTGCCGAGCATCTCCTCGAGATCCCGCCGCTCGCCGCGGAAGCGCACGCCGTCCGGCGCCTGCGCGTCGATCGCGACGCCGCGCGGATGGTAGATCTTCTCCATCGTGCGCGTGAGGCCGGTGACCACCGGCGCCACGTCGGTGACGCTGCCGACCATCGTCGCGCGCGCCGCGATGCGGGCGCGCTCGAGGTGGCGCGCGACCTGGTCGCGCATGATGCCGACCTGCTCGCGCACCTTGCCGGCGAGCGGGTCGTCGGTGCGCGCGGTCGCCTCGTTGATCATCACCGAGATCGGCGTCTTGAGCGCATGGGCGAGATTGCCCACGTGGGTGCGGGCGCGCTCGACGATCTCGCGGTTCGACTCGATCAGCGCATTGGTCTCGCGCGCGAGCGGCTCGATCTCGACCGGAAACTCGCCGGCGAGCCGCTCGGCGGTGCCGGCGCGGATGGCGGCGAGGCTCTGCGAGATGCGGGCGAGGGGCGCGAGGCCGAAGCGCACCTGGAACACCGTGGTGAGCACGAGGCCGACGGCGAGCAGCACGAACGTGATGATGATCGCGCGATCGAAGGCGTGCGTCTCGTCGTCGATCTCCTGCGAGTCGCCCGCGACCGCGACGAGGTAGCGGCCCTCGTCGCCGAGATCGACGGTGCGCTCGATCATGCGCAGCCGCTGGTCCTCGGGCCCCGACGTGTAGGCGCGGCGCACGCCGTCGTCGCCGACCGCCACGCCCTTGTCGGCGAGATGCGGCAGCCCCGAATCCCACAGCGAGGGCGACGAGCGCACCTCGGGCTTGTCGACGTTGAGCTTGGTGACCTGCCAGTACCAGCCGGACAGCGGCAGCAGGAAGTTGGGCTCGCCGAGCGACTGGGAGATGCGCTCGCTCGTCACGTCGGGCGCATCGACCTCGGCGACCAGCGTGCGCAAAAAGCTGTTGAGCCGGCTGTCGAACGACCGCTCGACCGCCTCGCGGTAGAGCGAGGAGAGCACGAAGCCGGTCACCAGCAGGATGACCACCGTCCAGGCGGTCGCCGAAACGAACAGGCGCAGCGCGAGCGAGTTAGCGCGCATCGCTCGGCGGCGTGAGCAGGTAGCCGAGCCCGCGCACGGTCTGGATCACGTCGACGCCGAGCTTCTTGCGGATGCGGCCGACGAACACCTCGATCGTGTTCGAGTCGCGGTCGAAGTCCTGGTCGTAGAGATGCTCGACCAGCTCGGTGCGCGACACCACGCGGCCGGTGTGGTGCATCAGGTAGGCGAGCAGGCGATACTCGTGCGACGTGAGCTTCACCGGGGTTCCGTCGACCGTGACGCGGCCGGTGCGCGAGTCGAGCCGCACCGGACCGCACAGGAACTCGCTCTTGGCATGGCCGACCGAGCGGCGCAGCAGCGCACGAATGCGGGCGAGCACCTCCTCGAGGTGGAACGGCTTTGCCACGTAGTCGTCGGCGCCGGCGTCGAACCCCTGCACCTTGTCGCTCCAGCGGTCGCGCGCGGTCAGCATCAGCACCGGCATGGCGCGGCCGGCGCGGCGCCAGGATTCGAGCACCGAGATGCCGTCCATCTTGGGCAGCCCGATGTCGAGGATGACGGCGTCATAGGGCTCGGATTCGCCGAGATAGTGGCCCTCCTCGCCGTCGAAGGCGCGGTCGACCACGTAGCCGGCATCGGTCAGCGCGGTCGCGAGCTGCCGGTTGAGATCGGGATCGTCCTCGATGACGAGCAGGCGCATGCCCCGTTTCCTTGCTGATCCCCGCTAGAGCATATTCCGATCCGTAGGATCGGAATATGCTCTAGCTTCCTTTGATTGGCGCATGTTCTTATCGGCGAACCGGTATTCACTTCGCCGGAACATGCGCTAGTGCCGCCTACTTCGGCGCCTTCTTGGGATCCTTTTCCACCTTATCGTGCGGATGCGCGGCGATCACGGCGCCATTGGCGGCGTCCACGGTCGCCTGGGCCACTTTGCCATCATGCCCGAGCACTGTCAGCAGATAGACCAGGTGCCCGCTGTACTCGCACAGTCGCGCCTGGATCACCTCGCCGCGCGTCCTCACCCCACGCATCGCCCGCGACAGCGGCACGACGGCGTGCGCCGCGGTGCGCACGCGCTGCTCGGCCCGGCTGAGGCAGTGGTCGGCGGCAGCGGCCGTACCGGCCACCCCGAGCAGAACCACGACCGTCGTCAATGCTCGTAGCAGGATCATCAAATCCCCGGCGGCGCCAGCCCTACGGCCCCACTTGGTCAAGACTGCGGCATATCCGACTCTTCGAAGCCGCGAAAGGTGGCGAATTCATCGACGCCCGCCCGCGGCGCCCGCCAGCGGTTGATGGCGGCACCCTCGTCGGCGAAGCCGAGCGCGATGCCGCAGAACAATATGTGGTCGGCGGGCAGGCCGAGGCAGGGCGGGATGGTCTTGTGCCAGTGGGTCCAGGCCTCCTGGGCGCAGCCGTGCAGCCCGTACGCGCGGGCGAGCAGCAGCACGGTCTGCACGAAGCCGCCGAGGTCCGACCATTGCGGCGGCCCCATGCTGCGGTCGATCGAGACGAACAGCCCGACCGGGGCGCCGAAGAACTCGAAGTTCTGCGCGTATTGGCGAAGCCTCGCCGGGCGATCCTCGCGCGGAACGCCGAGCGCGCCGTAGAGCAGCGCGCCGACGTCGCGGCGGCGTGCGTAATAAGGCTCCTTCAGCGGATCGGGATAGATCTGATATTCGGCGCCCTCCCCGCGCGGCAGCTCGGCGCCGCGCGGCCGGATCAGCGCCTTCACGGCCTCGAGCGGCGCGCCGGCGAGCGCATCGACGCGCCAGGGCTGCAGGTTGCCGCCGGAGGGGGCACGCGCGGCGCGATCGAGGATGTCGCGCACCACCGCGAGCGGGACCGGGACGGGAAGGAAGGCGCGGCAGCTGAACCGGCTCGCGACGGCCTCACGCACGTCCATGACTGAATTCCATGAGAGTCTCCGATCTGCGAAGGATTTAAAGCGAATTGTGCCGTCGAGCCACACGCCCCGCCAACCATTGCGGCCTCTACTCTAGGCAATTCTGCGGATCCGTGGCGGGACGATCGACGATGAACCCCCTGCTGTTCCGGTGCCCGAAATCAGGCCAACCGCTCGATACCGGGCTCGAGATCCAGATCCACCGTGCCGGCCTGCAGCACGTGCAGCCGATCACGCTACAGGTGCTCTGCCCGCTCTGCGGCAATCGACACGTGTGGAAGATCGCGGACGGCTGGATCCGCGAGCCGCGGCGCGCGCAACGAACCGGTGAGTGGCGGCAACTCTGAACAGCCCGCGCCGTGAGGCGACGTCGCGCGGCGCCGCTCGTCCGGATGACGGATCGAGATCGATCACGTATAAGCCCTCCGACGATATCATTCGGGGAGGCGACATGGCCATCGATCTGCCGGCGCTGCGGGCCGACCGCAGGATGCTCCTCACCAGCGCCCTCGCGTGGTTCGCGTCGGTCGTTGCGGCGCGCGCCGAGGATGCGGCGCTGACGCGCGAGAAGCTCGACGCGCTGGTCCGCAAGACGCTCGCCGAGCCCGACACGACGCCGCTGTCGCGCTCGCGCATCCTCGGCTTCAGCGAGGAGAAGCTCACCACGCGCTCGATCGAGGTCGGCGACGACAGTCACAAGCATGGCTTCATGGTGGTGATCCCGCACCAGAATGACGGCATCATATTCTTCGAAGGGAGCGGCAAGCCGCTGTTCTTCGCGGTTCACCGCACCGGCGAGCACCTCAACCGGGTCGCCAGCGTGCGAAACAAGGACGGCGCGCTCACCGAATGGTCCGGCCCGGAAGCGGAGGAGCATTTCGCACGCGAGAAGGCGTTCTGGGCCGGTCAAGTCTAACGACCGCAGCCGGCGGTCCGGTGACGGGCCGCCTGCGCTCTCCTATAGTCGGTTCGTCTAGTCCGTTCGTCATCATCATCGGGAACACGACATGACCCTTCATCTGCCAGCGCTGGGGCCCGACCGCAGGACGATCGTCGCGGCCGGACTTGCCTGGCTTCTCACGAGCGTCGCGGCGCGCGCCGAGGACAGCACGCTGACGCCGGAAAAGCTCAAGCACCTGATCGACAAGGCGCTCGCCGAGCCGGATACGACCCCGATCGCGCGGCCGGCCATTCTCGGCTTCCTGGAGCCGAAGCTCACGACCAAATCGATCGAGAGCGGGCCGGCCAACAACAAGCATGGCTTCATGGTCGTCATTCCGCGTCACGAGGACGGCCTGGTGTTCTTCGAGGGCAAGGACGAGAACCCCTTCTTCTTCGCCATGCACCGCACCGGCGAGCATCTCAACCGCGTCGCCAGCGCGATCAACCGCAACGGCGAGCTCGCGAACTGGTCCGGCCCCGAGGCCGAGCAGAGCTTCGCCAGCCAGAAGGCATTCTGGGCCGGCGAGCCGTAGAAGAATTCGCGGCGCGGCCGCATGCGCCGCCTTTGCTTCATCCTTCTGCTCGCCGCCGCCTGCGCGCTGCGGCTGCCCGCGCGAGCCATCGTGGGCGGCGCGCCGGCGGCGGACGCCGCGCTCGCGCGCCACGTGGTGCTGATCGTCTCGCGCACCAGCTTCTGCACCGGCGTCGCGATCGCGCGCGACCTCGTGCTCACGGCCGCTCACTGCACGCTGCCGGGCGCCGACTACAGGCTGATGGAGTTCGACGCCGCGCATCGGCCGGTGGTGCGCGACGTGACGCAGATCGCGCACCATCCGCAATTCGACCTCAAGACGCTGTTCGCCCATCGTGCGACGGCCGATGTCGCGCTGATCCGGCTCGCGGCGCCGCTCGGCGCGAAGTTCGCACCTGCGCCGCTCGCCGTGCCCGCGCAGGCCGTCGTGCCCGGCGACGCCTTCACGGTCGTGGGCTTCGGCGTCGCGGTGCGCGGCGACGGCACGACCGGCGGCACGCCGCGCGCCGCGACGCTGATTGCGACCGGCCAGCCCGGCACGCTGCAGATCCGCCTGATGGACGCGCGCACCAAGGGTGACAGTGCCGGCCTCGGCGCCTGCACGGGCGAACTGGGCGCGCCGGTGTTCGTCGCGCAAGGCGGTCGGATGGCGGTCGCCGGCGTGGTGAGCTGGACCACCGGGCCGAAGCTCACCGCCGGCTGCGGCGGGCTCACGGGCGTGACGCCGCTCACGCGCTATCGCGACTGGATCGTGACCACCGCGCGGCAGATGGGCTCGACGCTCGTGCCGTGAGCGGGTGATCGAGACGTGAGGCGGGCACGAAGGTCGCGCTCCCCTCCCGCGAGAGCGAAGCGAGTGGCGGGGAGGGGTCGGGGGTGGGGGGCACCGCACCTATGGTCCCGGTCGCTCACGCTTGCTCGGAGCAAGCGTTGGGCGCGCCTGCCGTTGATTCAGAACAAGTGTAGTCCCCCCACCCCTCGCTTCGCGGCTTCGCCGCTTGCTCGACCCTCCCCGCCAACGGGCGGGAGGGTGACGCGGCAACTCAGCACCCCACTTGCCCTTGCGGCGGCGGCCCGATCGACGGAAACTCCCAGGCGGGCTCGGACGACCACGGGAGACCCCGATGACCAAGGCCCTCCTTACGCTTGTCATTTCGCTTCTCGCGCTGAGCGCAAGCCCGGCGCGCGCCCAGGACGCGGCGACGCAGCAGCTCGGCTTCGTGCATTTCCCGACCTCATGCAACGAGACGGCGCAGCGCCGCTTCGACCGCGCCATGCGCTACCAGCACTCGTTCTGGTACCAGCAGTCGAAGGAGATCTTCGAGGAGACGCTTCATGCCGATCCCGATTGCGCCATCGCGTATTGGGGCATCGCGCTCAGCCTGTGGAACAATCCGCACGGCCAGCCGCCGCAGGCGAACCTCGCGCCGGCACTCGCCGCCATCCACAAGGCGCAGGCGATCGGCGCCAAGACCGAGCGCGAGCGCGACTTCATCAATGCGCTGGCGCTGCTCTACGCCGACTACGACAAGACCGAGTACCGCGTACGCCTGCAGAAATATCTGCACGCCATGGAGGCGCTCGCCGGCAAATATCCGAGCGACGACGAGGCGCAGATATTCTTCGCGATCACGCTCAACGTCTCCGCCTCGCCCGCCGACAAGACCTATGGGCAGCAGCTGCGCGGCGCCGCGATCCTCGAGCCGATCTTCAAGCGCCGGCCGCAGCATCCGGGCGTCGCGCACTACCTGATCCACCTCTATGACTATCCGCCGATCGCCGCGAAGGGGCTCGACGCGGCGACGCGCTACGCCGGGATCGCGCCGGCGGCGCCGCACGCCCAGCACATGCCGTCGCACATCTTCACGCGGGTCGGCTACTGGAAGGAATTGATCGCCTCGAACACGGCGTCGGTGAAGGCCGCCAAGGCGACCAAGGAGAACAACGAGGCGCTGCACGCGAGCGACTACATGGTCTACGCCTATCTCCAGCTCGCGCATGACCGCGCGGCGCGCGCCGTCATCGACGACATGGGCACCGTGACGGCGTTCAATCCCAACATCGCGGGCGGACCGTTCGCGCTCGCCGCCTCGCCGGCGCGCTACGCGGTCGAGCGCGGCGACTGGGCGGCCGCGGCGGCGCTCGAGGTGCGCCCGACGAAATTCCCGCAGGTCGAGGCGATCACGCATTTCGCCCGCGCGATCGGCGCGGCGCGCAGCGGCCACCCGGACGCGGCGCGCGCCGAGATCGCCAGGCTCGCCGAGCTGCACGCCAAGCTGCGGGAAGCCAAGGACGCCTATTGGGCGAACCAGGTCGACATCCAGCGCCAGGTTGCGACGGCGTGGACGCTCTATGCCGACGGCAAACAGGACGAAGCGCTCGCCGCCATGCGGGCGGCGGCGGATGCCGAGGACAAGACCGAGAAGGCGCCGGTAACGCCCGGCCCGCTCGCGCCGGCGCGCGAGCTGCTCGGCGACATGCTGCTCGCGCGCGGCGACGCGACGGCGGCGCTCGCCGCCTACGAGGCGACGCTCGCGAAGGAGCCGCGCCGGTTCAACGCCACCGCAGGCGCGGCGGCCGCGGCCGACAAGGTGGGCGACAAGGCCAAGGCCACCACCTACTACGAGCAGCTGGTCGCGCTCGCGGCCGGCTCCGACGCGGAGCGGCCGGCACTCGCGCGCGCGAAGCAGTATCTGGTGAAGAACTAAGAGCAGCATGCGCATGACACGAACCGCCGTCCTGGTGATCGCGGCCTGCGTGCTCGGCGTCGCGGCGGGCGCCGCCGTGTTCGCGCGCAAGCCGGCCGCGACCCCGGTCAGCGGGACGCCGGCGTTCGCGGAGACGAAGTGGCCGTTCCTGATGGATCAATGGGGCGTGGGCCGCGCCTTCCGCTGCGGCGCCGAGAGCTGCGGCACCGACGTTGACGTCTACGTGCGGGCCAAGATCGGCTTCTGCAACTGCACCACCGGCGTCTCCGACGACGACGAGCTCGAGCGCGTCGGCGACGTCGAGCTGATCGGCGAGAAGTTCAAGCCGGCGACCGCCGGCCACCCGATCGCGGTCGCGTGGATGAAGGGCCGCAGCCGGCCCTATGACGTGCAGGGCCGCGCCGCCGGCTCGACGCTCGCGCTCGCCTTCAACGACCACTGCGACGTGATCGTCGCGACCGCCGTGGTGCCGGAGGGCTCGGCCGCGCGCGTCGAGCCCGCAGTCATCGCGTTCCTCAACAGCGACACGGTGATCAAGTGGGCGAAGGAACTGCTGGGGCTGTGAGCGGGCGCGCAAGGGCCGGTGCCGTGCCGTCGCGTGCATGGACGTGCGTTTCGATCCCGAAGCTCGCGCCGAGGTCGCCGCGGGTGCGTGCGAGCTTCGGAAGCCAAATGTCGTGGAGAGCGGTCGTCTCATGGGTCGCGTGCAAGACAAGGTCGCGCTGGTCACCGGCGGCGCATCCGGCATCGGCTTTGCCACCGCGCAGCTGCTGCTGGCGGAGGGCGCTACGGTCGTGCTTGCCGACATCGCGGGCGACGCCGCGCAACGGGCGGCCGCCGCGCTCGGCGGGGGCGTCTTGCCGCAGACCCTCGACGTCACCCGCGAGGCGGCGTGGATCGATGCCACGGACAGGGTCGTGCGCGATTTCGGCCGGCTCGACATCCTCGTCAACAACGCGGGCGTCGCGCTCCTGAAGGATGTCGAGGCGACGACGCTCGCGGAGTGGCGGAGCCTGATGGCGGTCAACCTCGACGGGGTGTTTCTCGGCTGCAAGCATGCGATCCGGGTGATGAAGGAGCGCGGCGGCGGCTCGATCATCAATCTCTCCTCGATCGCCGGCCTCGTCGGCAACGCGAGCCTCGCCGCCTACGGGGCGAGCAAAGGCGGGGTGCGGCTGTTGACCAAATCGGTGGCGCTGCATTGCGCGCGAAAGGGCTACGACATCCGCTGCAATTCGGTGCATCCCTCCTTCGTCGCGACGCCCATGCTAGATGCCATGGCGGCAACGGCGCGTGATCCCGCCAAGATGATGGCGAGTTGCACGGCGGCAGCGCCGCTCGGCCGGCTCGCCCAGCCGATCGAAGTGGCGCGCACGATTCTTTTTCTGGCGAGCGACGAGTCCACCTTCACGACCGGCGCCGAGCTGGTCGTCGACGGCGGCCTGACGGCGGCCTAGAGCATGATCCCGAAAAGTGGGCACCGGTTTTCGGACAAGATCTGGCTCGAGTAACAACGGGAATTTCGAGGAACCATATGCCGCAAGCCGGGGCAAAAATCGCCAGAAAGACGGTCAGGCTCGACTGCGGCAAATACCTCGTGCGGACCGTCACGGTCGACGACGCCTCGGACCGCTGGGCGGAGTGGATGGCGGATCCGGAAGCGGCCTACATGCTGAACGCGCCGGCGCGGACGATGACGAAAAGCGCCCTCGCGAGCTACATAAAGTCGTTCGATCAGCGCACGCACATGCTGCTTGGCATCTTCGAGACGTTAGGCAAGCATCTCGGCTTCCTCAGAGTCGATATCGACCCGACACTTGGACGATTCCTAGTCAGCATGATGATCGGCGAGCCCGAATATCGCAACAAGGGCGTAACCAACGACATCACGGTGCCGTTCCGCGACTACTTCTACGAGACCCTCGGGCTCGAGACGATGCTCGCGACGGCGCTGTCGCACAATCAGCCGATCATCCACTATCTGCTCAAGACCGGCTGGCACCTGGACAAGAAGATCGAGCGGCACGTGAAATCGAACGCGGACGGGACGATGCTCGACTTGTGCTTCTTCAGCCTCACCCGCGAGGCATGGCGTGCCTGGAAAACGGCGAATCTGCCGAGGAAAGACGGCGAAAGCTGAGCGGGCGGACGGTCAGAGACCGCCCGACCAGAAATGGTAATTGATACCCACCTGCACGGTATCCATCGTGTCCTTGAATGTCATCCGCACGAGCGCGGGCCCCAAGAACGGGTCGCCACGCGGGTCGCTCAGGGTGAGCGACCGGGTCCCGAAGTCATAGTGATCGTACTCGAGAGTGGCCGACCAGTTGGCGGCAAACGCCCATTCGAGGCCGAGGCCGAGCGTCCAGCCAACCCGGGTGGTGCTGGCCGCGGGATTGCACGCGATCGCGACGACCGGAGTGTCGCAGAATTGGATGAAGCCGCTGGCGCTCGAGGTGAACGCCAGATTTTGCACGCTGTACTTGTCGTGCGCCCACGCGGCCCCGCCCCGGCCGTACAGCATCCAGCGATCCCAGAAGACATATCCGAGCCGAGCGGTCGCGGTCGCGAGCCACTCCGTCTTGGCACTGAGGATGAGGGGACCGCCGCTCTTGCTGCCGAAAAACGGATCGGGCGCAACGTTCGTGTGACCGTGGATATCGGCCCAGGAAAAATCACCCGCGACGCCGATGACCCAGTTGCTGGCGAACTGATAGTCGCAGCCGACCTGGACGCCGCCGAAGAAGCCGGCGCCCGTGTCCACGTTGGCCGTGTTACCCGCCGGAAAAACGAACTGGGCGGTCGGCGCCACGAAGCCGCCGGCGGGAACCCCTTCGGGCGGCTCGCCGAATCTGCTCGTGCCCCAGCCGGCTCCGACATGGCCGCCGGCGTGGCAGCCGGTCCAGGAATATTGCGCAATCAAGGGCGCTGCCTTGAGCGGCATCCGCACCGGAAGGTCCGCCGCGAGCGCATGGCCACTCATGACCATCGCCGTGCTTGCGAGCAGCAACTTTTTCATAGGGAAACGCTAACATGCCGGATCGGCGGCGCCTGTAGCCAATAAACAACACACGCCGAAAAAGAGCAGCTCGGGGGCGGCCGGTTCCATCCAGGCGGCAGGGACGATCGCGGCCAGCGCGGCGAAGGGCAGGCAGCGCCACCAGCGTGGCGCGTAGAAACCGCCTATCACACGCGCAGAGGCCCGGTAGCGCCACGCGCCACGACTTACTCGGACGCCGGGAAATCGCTAGCTTGGCTGCACGAGGCTGTCGCGACGGGCATGACCATGACGCAAGCGAACCAGGCGAACTCGTGGCTCGGGCTCGAGGACCGCACGTGCGTGGTCACCGGCGCCGGCGGCGGCATCGGCCGCGCGACGGCGCTCGCCTTCGCGGCGGCGGGCGCGCGGGTCGTGCTGCTCGAGCGCGACGAGGCAACCCTCGCGACGACCGCCGAGCAGGTCGCGGCGGCGAGCGGTCAGCCGGCCGTGGCCCTCGCGTGTGACGTGTCCGACCATGCGAGCGTCGCGGCCGCGGCCGAGAAGGCCGAGGCCGCGGCCGGCCGCTGCAACGTCCTGGTGAACAATGCCGGCATCCTGCGGCCGGGCGCGCTCGCGAGCCTCACGCTGGCGGACTGGAACGCGCTGATGTCGGTCAACCTGACCGGCTACTTCCTGTGCGCGCAGGTTTTCGGCCGGCAGATGCTGGCGGGATCGGGCGGCGCGCTCGTACACATCGCCTCGATCGCGGCGAGCGAGCCGCAGGGCGCGAGCGGCGCCTACAGCGTCAGCAAGGCCGGCGTCGCGATGCTGTCGCGGCTGATCGCGCTCGAATGGGGACCCGCGGTGCGCAGCAGCGTGGTGAGCCCGGGCCTGGTCGAGACGCCGATGTCGCAGGCGTTCTATGCGGTCGAAGGCGTGCGCGAGCGGCGCAGCGCCGCAACGCCGGCGAAGCGCATCGGCAAGCCGCAGGACATCGCGGACGCGGTGCTGTTCCTGGCGAGCGATCGCGCGAGCTTCGTGACCGGGCAGGAGCTGCTCGTCGATGGGGGATTCTCGCAGATGCTCATGAGCCTCGTGCCGCGGCCGGGCTATTCAAATATCGCGTGAGCGACGGCGCCGTCGCCGAGCGCTTTGCGAGCTACGCCGGGTTCCATGCGATCCGCCGCAGCGCGAAACCCGAAGGCGCAAGGAACATCCGGGACGTTTGTGGGCGAGCATATCTACGCCAACACCGCGCGCCTGCGCTACGCGTGATGACCTGATACGCCGCAGGGGCTCTCTCCTGCGGCGACCTCCGGGAACTTTGTTGCTCGACTGCAACATCCGCAGCCAAAGCTTGCATGCTACGCACAATCGAACGTGGCGAGGCTCCCGCGCATGTGATGAAGTGCGGCGGCGTAAGGTGCACGCCGGCGAAGGGAAGCTGCGCTGTCGGCGTGGGAATGGGGATGGCAATGGGGATGGAGAAGGCCAGGAGCGGTGAGCGCCGCCGCGCTTGGCGTCCGCTGACAGTGTGGCTGCTGTCGACCGCCGCGGTCGCGGCGGTCTCTTCGCCCGCTGCCGCGCAGAACCTCGTGAACAATCCGGGATTTGAGACCAGTACAGGCTGCGCAGCGGCAAGCTGGGTCGCCGTCGGGACCTGCACCGTCACTTACGAATACGTTCCGTTTCGTCCACATTCCGGAACGCAGAATCTGGACATTGGCGGCCCCTTCTTCGGTCCGGGGAACGTTTCGCAGTCGATCAGCGGCCTGCAGGCCGGCCGATACGCCTTCTCATTCTGGTACGCAGTATACAGTGCCGGCGTCATCCCCGGCAGCACCTTCACGGCGAGCGTCGGCGGGCAGACCTCTTCGTTCAGCGCAATCGCCATCACGCCGTATGCGCAAGTCAGCCAGCAGGTCACGCTGGGGGCCGGAAGCACCACCGTCGCGTTCAGCAATGGGGCGGGAGCCAGCGGCTGGGCTGTTGCCATCGACGACGTGAGCCTTACCTTGCTGCAGCGGTTGGGCCTCGCCAACAATTTGCCCAACGGCGCGACGGTCAACCAGGTCAACGTCGCGCAGGGGATCGACGGCTTCACCAACGCGGGCGGCACGCTGCCGAGCGGATTTAACAATCTGTTCAACCTCACGCCGTCACAGCTCCAGGGTGCGCTCGACCAGCTCTCGGGCGAAGCCGCCACCGGCGCGCAGCAGAGCTCGTATCAGCTCATGAACGACTTCCTGCTGCTGATGATGGAACCCGGCGCGTTCGGCAACGGCGCCGGCGGATTCGCGGCGACACCGTTCGCCGCCGAGAAGGCGCTGCCGCCCGACGTTGCGATGGCCTACGCGTCGGTCCTCAAGGCGCCGCCCGCGAAAGCCTCGCCCTATGCGCCGGCCGGCTGGAACGTGTGGGGCTCGGCCTATGGCGGCGCGGGCCATCTCAACGGCGATGCCGCCGTGGTCGGCAGCCATGATGTCTCGACCAGCGCCGGCGGCTTCGCGGCGGGCGCCGATCGTCTGGTCACGCCCGACACGCGGCTCGGCTTCGCGCTCGCGGGCGGCTTCACCGGCTGGGGCCTCTCCGCCGGTCTCGGCGGCGGTCGTGGCGATGCGTTCCAGGCCGGGGTCTACGCCCGCACCACGCGTGGGCCTGTTTACCTCGCGGGCGCGCTTGCGTTCGCCGAGCATTGGATGTCGACCAATCGCTTCGCGATGGGCGACCAGCTCAAGGCCGATTTCACCGCGGAGAGCTTCGGTGGCCGGATCGAGGGCGGCTATCGCCTGCCCACATCGTACACATCATATGTCGGCGTGATCCCGTATGCGGCGATCCAGGCGCAGCGCTTCCACACGCCGGGCTTCAGCGAGACCGACATCACCGGCGGCGGCTTCGGGCTGACGTTCAACGCACAAAGCTCGACCGATACGCGCGCCGAGCTCGGCAGCCGGTTCGACAAGTTCATCATGCTTGATCAGGGCGCGATCCTGGCGCTGCGCGGCCGCCTCGCCTGGGCGCACGACTGGGTCACCAACCCGGCGCTCACCGCGACGTTCCAGGCGCTGCCGGGCGCGAGCTTCGTGGTCAGCGGCGCGGCGCCGCGGCACGACTTGGCGCTCGTCACGTTCGGCCCGGAGGTGACGTGGCGCAAGGGCTGGTCGCTGATGGCGAAGTTCGACGGCGAGTTCGCGAGCGGCGAGCAGGTCTACGCCGGGACCGCCCGCCTGCGCTACGCGTGGTAAGGCGTCATCGCGCAGAAGGGCGGACAAAATCGCGTTGCGACGCGCATCCCCGTTATTTGCTGATGAAATGCGCAACGACGTGTGCGCCGCGCATCCTCCGAAA
>CAVPGG010000083.1:0-8905 GCA_963703755.1 uncultured Pseudomonadota bacterium | reverse complement strand
ATGTTGTGTTGCCGGTCCCGCTCGACCGGGCCTTTACCTACAAGATCAAGGACGAGAGTGACCCGCCCGTCGGCGGCCGGGTCGTGGTGCCCTTCCGCAATGAGAAGTTGATTGGGGTCGTTACTCGCTTGCACGATGAAGCTCCTCCGGTCGAAGCCCGGCTGATCGAAGCAGTGCTTGATCAGGAGCCCATCCTCAGTGCCGAGCCGGCGCGGCGACGGCAGCATGATCCGTTTCGACCGCAACGCCGCCGTCCTGATCAACAAGCAGGGCGAACCGATCGGCACCCGTATCTTCGGCCCGGTGACCCGAGAGCTCCGCGGCAAGAAGTTCATGAAGATCATCTCGCTAGCACCCGAGGTGCTGTGATGGCTGCAAAGATCAAAAAGGGTGACACGGTGGTCGTGCTGGCCGGTCGCGACAAGGGCCGGTCCCGGCGAGGTGCTGCGGGTGATCCCGGCGGAGAACCGCGTGCTGGTCGACGGCGTCAACATGGTCAAGAAGCACAAACGCCCGTCTCCGGCCTCGGCTGGCGGTATCGAATCCCATGGCCGCGCCGATTCATATCTCCAATGTCGCGCACAGGATCCGCAGGGTGCGGGAAGCCCACTCGCATAGGCTTCAGGATCCGCTCGAAGACGGCCGCCAAGGTTCGCTTCGCGAAAAAGCTTTCGGGCGAGGTGATCAAACCGATGACTAAGAAGCAGGATAGCGTGATGCAGGCCCGTCTTCGGGCTCGATTACGACGCCGCTCGTCCACGCGGCGCTGAAAACCGAGTTCGGCTATGTGAATGACCTTGCCGTGCCGCGGCTCGGTTAGGCCACGGATGCGCATCAGCGTTCGAAGGTTGAAACTGGAGGATAAGGGCGAACACCACAACCAACGAAAAAAAGCGAAAAAGCATCCTCAGCTCCATCGAGATGTAGAAAGGAGTGGACCCGGGTGACATACATGGACGACGGAGCACGATCGTAGCATCATGGCTGCGATGAGGCTATCAAAACTTCAGATTGTAATGTAACATGGCTCCAGCGGCGCCGGCCGCAGCCTCGCCGATCGGCCGCCTCGTGCAAGGTAAACAATCCCACCGCCGACAGGACACAGACCCAGTCATCCTGGCTGTCGGTCCATGCGCGCCAATTCCACTTCGGCTTCATTGAACGCCTCGGCGCGCGCGGGATCGGCCATGCTCCTCAACGTACCACGTCGCCAGCGTCATGCCGCGCAACCGTGATCGCGTCGATCTGGCGCCGATCGCTTCGACGACAGCGAGTAGCCCGGGTTGAGCGGAGCGAAATCCGGGTCCGCCGCCGCAGGTCGCGAACACCCCCGGGTTTCGCGGAGTTCATCCTTGGGCTTGCCGACCCGCCTTCGCTCGCTGCGCGAGCTACGGAACGGGTTGAAGTCCGCCGAAGCGCGGAGCGCGTAGGCGGAAGGCAAGACCCGAGGGTCAACCCGGGCTACGCTTGCGAACACCCCCGATGACATGTATCGACCTGCTGGTCGCAGAGGCGTCTGGGGGTATATGTTATGGCGGAATTTACCTTGTTATGAACGAATTTATTCTCGCACGCTCTATATTGAATGTGGCAGTCGAGTAAGCATTTCTCTCGTGCTTTGTCCTTAGCATTTGCCCCCGTTGCACTGCCACCAACCAACGCAATTAATAAAAATAGTGCCTTTAACCGGAGGATGGACGAAAAGAGACGGCTGCGATGAGTGGTCATGAGCTAATCCTTTCTATATGCGGACTACTGTCATCCGGTAAGGCCAGCGCGTTCGGATACCATTCGACAAAGCTCACGCGCGGTCCCCGGCCGGCAGCTCGATCGGCGGCGCCGTGAGCGGCCGACGATCCGGCGCGAAGGTCAGCGGCGCGCCGGTCCGTCGGCGCAGGTCGTCCTCGCGCAGACCATCGAGCACCTCGCGCACCACCATGCCGGCCGGCGTGATCTCGATGACCGCGAGATCGGTGAAGATACGCTTGACGCAGCGCACCGCCGTGAGCGGCAGCGTGCATCTCTCGAGCAATCGCGGCGGGACCGGAGGAAGAGGTCCGCAGTCCGAGGTCCTCGGTTAGGGTCGAGCGCGGCTTCGACTTCCTCGGCGAAGCCTCTCACCGGCACTGCGCGACACATTGCGCGTGCGCTTGTCGGCAGGTCGCTCTCGAGATGCTTTCGCATCGCTCTCTGTTGCACTGCTCGAGACAGCTCTTCGCCCGGCCGCCGCCTTGGGCTGCCACCGCCGGCAACGAAAATTGCATCGCCACGAGAATGGCAAGTGCAGCGAGCGTGTATCTGGTCATGTGAAGCTCCAATTCGGTACTGATCGGACCAAGTGATTTAGAGTAGCCCGGATTGAGCCCTCGGGTCTTGCCTTCCGCCTACGCGCTCCGCGCTTCGGCGGACTCAACCCGTTCCGTAGCTCGCGCAGCGAGCGAAGGCGGGTCGGCAAGCCCAAGGGTGAACTCCACGAAATCCGGGGCCGCTCTCGCCGCACGTCACGGCCCCGGGTTTCGCTCCGCTCAACCCGGGCTACGCTTGCTGCGCTCGAGATGTACGTCAGGGGTGGGCTCGCAGTGCCCCCGGTGGAGTGCAGTGGGATTTCCATAACGGAGGCATGTGCGAATGCTGCCTCCAGCCCTCGGGCCACTTAAGACCGGATCACACGTGGTGATTGCAGTCCACCTCCGGTGTGTCCCACACTTTCTGCAAGGTGCCAGGCAGTCGTCCCCAGCTCTTGTAAGGAACAACACCGTACTTATCCTGCATGTACCGGCATACTTTATGGTTGCAGTCGGACGCGTCCCATATCTGCTTTGCGTTTTCCGGGATCGAACCCCAGCTGCGGTACGGTGCCACGGAATATTCCTCCATCATTTGGCCGCAGATGTTGGCGGAGACCTGCGCGTGGGCCCCCGGCAAGCAGACGGAGAGCAGGCATATGGACGCAGCGCCCGCGCTCAGCGACGCCCGCAGTGACGAGGGCAGACGATATTTGCTCATGGCATTTTCCTTCGACTAGGGAGCAATGGTTGATTTCAAGTCAGACCACGCGCGTCTTCATCGACAGTCGGCGGCGTCGGCGCCCGCGTGCACGACCGCCTCGCCGAGATGGGCATGCCTTGGCCATCGCGATTGCTTACGGCAAGCCGCGACGCTGCCTCTCCTCATCGATACGGGCATTTTTTCTCACACCTGACGGCATAGTCATGGAAACAACTCCCATCCCTCGTCCGCGTATTGAGACAGGCGTCATGTGCCTTCAGGGCACAATGTCGGATGCATGCGGGGTCGTGGAGCGGCTGAGCCGCCGCGCTGGCCGTGGCCATGCCGACGCTGCTCCAATCGCAAGCCGACAGCAGAAGAGCTGCAAAAAGAGCAGCGGCGGTGAGGACGGGTTTCATATTTTCTGCTCCTGCAGTCTGAGAGGCGCCGGCGACAGGTCAGCGGCATCCCTCCTTGCGCATGCACTCATCGACGCAATCCTGATACGCCGGCGCGACGGGCGGCGAAGTGAGTTCGTGGAGTACGCTTGCTGGTCGTCCGGAGCACCGGCTCAGTGTCGCCCGCAGCCGAATTGTACGTTGCACGAGTACCAGCAGTCGTCCCTTGCTCCATTATCGTCGATCTGTTCACAAACTTTTATGCACCGACCATATCCAGGATCGCGGTGGATATCGCACAAGACTTTTCTCAGGCGCGTATCCTCATCGTGCACGATCCGCGGAGAAAATGGTGGAAGAAGCCGAGCTTGAATGGTCGAGCAGCATTCGGAGGCCATTGCGATGGACGTCGACGAAACCAGCGAAAGCACGACCGCTGCCGCCGACAGCATGATCACGGGCTGCCGCCGACAGCATGATCACGGATCGAAAGCGCATGCCTTTAATCCCCTTCCGTATGAGCAGGCTGGCGCCTGCATCCCCACGCGATGCAATGACACCATGGCTGAACGCCAGCGGGGCCGCAAGGTTCCAGATCCGAGCGGCGGGACCGGAGGAAGAGGTCCGCAGTCCGAGGTCCGGTCCGGGTCACGACCAGTAATGTTCTGATTGAGCACGCCCGATTCCGGATGTGTCCGTCGCAGCCGGCCGGGTGATATGGAGACAGTTGAGCCGGTGCTCGATCCCTCCCCGGCGGCAAGTTGCCGGTTTTCGATTTTCTTTCTCGATTTTCTTTCTTGCGCGGCCGCGCCATTTGCCTTAATGACGAAATGGGATGCAGCGAATTGCGCCCGGCGCCTGACAAGGCCGCCGGGTTTTTTGTTGGGGCGGCCGCCTGACGGCCGCCGCGCCGTCGTCCCGCTGACGTGAAACCACGAGATTCGATCGATGCCGCGCCAACCGCCGCGCGTGCGTTCGCGCGCGCCCGGACGCAGCCCAACCCAAGGAGTGAACGCAATGGACGACAACACGCCTGAGTTCGCCGGCATTCTCGGCCAATATGCGGGCCTGCAAGACAGCGGCGGTGGCATCCTCGGCGGCAAGTTTCCGCCGCCGGCCGCTGCCGAACGTCGCGCCGGCGGGCGTGCCGGGCGCCCCCGTCGGTGCCGGTGCGCCCGCCATGCCCACAACCGCACCCGGCACGGACCTCAATGTGCTTCAACGCGTCCTGCAGGGCATCAACGCCCATGCGGCGACCTTGATGGCGCTGGGCGGCGGCATGATGACCGGCGGCCTCGGCCGCGGCCTCCAGGCCGCAGCCGCGCAGTCCAACGTCGAGGACAAGAGCCATTTGGCCGCCGCCAACCGCGACGCGACGGTTCGGGCGCTGCTCGCCGCCGGCGTGCCGCCGACGGTCGCGCTCGCTGCTGCCGGCAATCCGGCGGTGCTCAGGGCCGTGACGATGCGCGGGTTCGGGCAGCAGGCGCAAGCCCAGCCGCAAACGCCACCACAGCACGATCAAGCTGCGGCTTGCCGGGGGCGGGGAAGCGGTGGCGCAGTGGGATGCGGGCCAGGGCCGATACGTGCAGGTGCCTGCGCCAGCCGAGAGCTGACGGGCTGGGGCGGCGACGACGCGCCTGCATCCGACACACAGGAGATTCATGATGTTGCGATCCTTGGAGCGCCGCCTGGCGAGGCTCGATGCAGGCCTGGGCGCGCGGACGCGCGAGGCCTCAGCCATGACGAGTGGGTGATCCGCCGCGAGGAAAGGCGGCTCGCCGAGCAGGCCGGCCATTCATCCTCCGGTGATGCGCCTGCCGCCGCGACGATCAGATCAAGGGCGCCGCCGGCCCGCGGGCGGGATGCCGGCCGCGACAAATAAAACATCGGCGGGCGGCCCCTTCCCTCTCCCCGACGGGGAGAGGGTGGCGAGCAAAGCGAGTCGGGTGGGGCGCTCGCGATTTATAGGTCGCTCCGAGCGCCCCTCACCCCGACCCGCGCGCCTGCGGGAGGGAGAAGAAAAACAGCCACAGGAAATTCAACCATGCGTTTCAAACCCGGCCAGAGCGGCAACCCCGTCCGGCCGCCGGTTGGATCGCGCAACAAGCGCACGATCCTCGCCGACAAGCTGTTCGATGATGGCGCCGGCGACTTGACCACGGCGGCGATCAAACTTCGCCACCGAGGGCGATCGCTGCCGCCATGCGCGCCTGCGCATGGATCACATGGCGCCGAAGCTGCGCCGGGGCCACTGAACTTCCCGCTGCCCGAGCTCGGACGCTGGCCGACGCCATCGTGGCGGCCGACGCGATCGTCCAGGGCCTGGCGCAGGGCAAGCTCAGCGCCGAGCAGTCCGCGCGCTCATGCGCGCCGTGCGCGACTTCACGCTGTTGGTTGGCGGCCGTCGACTTCGAACGGCGCCTCGCCCGGTTCGAGGCGGCGAGCGCCGCTGCGGATGAGTGACGGCTTCGACGATGACGACGATGAAGACGATGACGAACATGATGGGACAGTGCCAATGACGCCGGCGCGTCTCGTCCGCAGCGACCTCCTGTCGAGGTCGCGGCGATGAAATCGCAAACGCAACGCCGCAGCAGCCGCGGCCCGCAGGCGGCGCCGCGACAGCTCGCGGACGACCTCGCCCACTTCGCCGCGACTTGCCTGACGATCCGCGGGAAAGACGGCGCGCTCGGCCCGCTCGTCTTCAACCGGGCGCAGCGCTTCGTGCATGAACGGCTCGCGGCGCAGCACGCCGCGACCGGCCGCGTGCGCGCGCTGATCCTCAAAGGCCGCCAGCAGGGCTGCTCGACCTACGTGGCGGCGCGCTTCTATCACCGCGTCATCCATGCGAACGGCCTGCGCGTCTTCATCCTCACCCACGAGGACGCGGCGACGCAGAACCTGTTCGAGATCGTCGAGCGCTTCCATGCGCATTGCGATCCCCTGGTGAAGCCATCGACCGGCGCCGCCAACAGCAAGGAGCTTTATTTCGACCGGCTCCAGTCGGGCTACAAGGTCGGCACCGCCGGCACCAAGGGGGTGGGACGCTCCGCCACCATCCAGCTCTTCCATGGCTCCGAGGTCGCGTTCTGGCCGTTCGCCGCAGACGCATGCCGCCGGCATCCTGCAGGCGGTGCCGGACACCGCGGGCACCGAGGTGATTCTGGAGTCGACCGCGAACGGCATGGGCAATTTCTTCCACGCGACCTGGCGCGGCGCCGAGGCCGGCGAGAACGGCTACGACGCGATCTTCGTGCCGTGGTACTGGCAGGACGAGTACCGACAAGTCCCGCCGCGCGATTTCGTGCCGAACGACGAGGAGGCGGACTTACGCGGCGCTGCACGGCCTCGACCATGGCCAGCTCGCGTGGCGGCGCGCCAAGATCGCGCAGCTCAAGGACGCGGCGCTGTTTCGCCAGGAATATCCGGCGAACGCGGCGGAAGCCTTCGAGATGAGCGGGCACGACAGCTTCATCCCGCCGGAGCTGATCGCGGCCGCGCGCAAGACCGGGTGCGTGGCGTCCGGCCCGCTGGTGATCGGCTTCGACCCGGCGTGGAAAGGCGAGGACCGCCACGCCATGGCGTGGCGCCAGGGGCGCTGCGTTACCCGGGTCGAATGCCGGAGCAAGCTCGACACCATGCAGGCGGCCGGCTGGGTCAAGCAGGTGATCGACCGCGACAAGCCCAAGCGCGTCTTCATCGACGTCGGCGGCGTCGGCGCCGGCGTCTACGACCGCCTGGCCGAGATGGGCTATGGCGAGATCGTGCGCGCCATCAACTTCGGCTCCGCCCCGTTCGAGCCGGCCCCGCGCGACGCGCAGGGGAGGGCGAGCGGCGGCGCCGCCAACCGCCGCGCCGAGATGTGGATGAAGTCGAAGGATTGGCTTTCGGACCCAGGCGGCGCCCAGGTGCCGGACCTCGACTCGCTGCAGGCCGACGCCTGCGGCCCCGGCTACGGCTACGACAGCAACACCCGCCTCCTGCTGGAGAAGAAGGACGACATGCGCCGCCGCGGCGCCGCCAGCCCCGACCAGTGGGACGCGGTGGCGCTCACTTTCGCGGAGCCGGTGGCGGAGCGGCTTGCGGGCTTCTCGCGGCGGCTGGTGTATCCGGATTTGGGGATTGTGTGAGGCGAGTCATGCCCGCGAAGGCGGGCATCCACGTCTTTCTTGCGGCGGCTCAGCCAGCAAGGCGTGGCGTTGCGCGCACGCGCGTCATCACGCACCTGCGCATGCCTGCGTTGTTCACGGGACGGCTGGCTCTACTGCGGGATTGCTTCACTTCACCCCGTAGCCCGCGTAGACGGTGGCGATGTCGGCCTTGATCGCCTTGGCGGCCGCGATGTCGGCCTCGCCGCCCGCGGCGTCGCCGCTCCGCAGCTTGGCGAGACCGCGCGCGTAGAACGAGCCGGCGTCCTTCGGGTTGATCGCGATCGCCGCACTGAAGTCCGCAATGGCGCGGTCGTACGCGCCGAGCTTGAGCTGCAACACGCCGCGGGTGTTGATCGTGTCGGCCTGGTTGGGGGAAAGCCGCAGCGACGCGGTGCAGTCGGCGAGCGCCTGATCGAGATCGCGGCCCATGAGGACGCGGGCCCAGCAGCGGTTGTTGTAGGCCGCGGCGAATTTGGGATCGAGCCGGATCGCCTCGTTCAAGTCGGCGATGGCGCGTTCGTGGTCGCCCTTTTCGTTGTACGCGTTGCCCCGGTTGGAGTAGAAGCCGGCGTTGTTGGGATCGAGCCGGATCGCCGCGTTGAAATCGGCGATGGCGCGGTCGTAGTCGGCCTTCTTGGCGTACGCGATGCCCCGGCTGTAGTAGGCCTTGGCGAGCCGAGGCGGCGTTTCCCGGCCGGACTCGATCAAGACCGAGCAGCTCCGAATCTGCCTGATCCCAATCTCCGCCGGGATGTCCGGTGCAGCTCAGCCACTGCGGCGAAGGCTGCGCGTGCGCCGCCGGCGACAGCAGCATGAGTGCGGCCCCAACAGCGATCCCGAAGAAACTGAGGCGCATGGCTTCCCTCATGTCGACCAGCTCAAGACGTTACGCGCACGGGCGCCCAATGCGCAACGCTAGTGACGCATTGAAGCGGCGGCAACGGAACTTTTTGCATCGATCCGGAACCGGCGACGCTTTCTCGTTGACTCCGCGCCGCCGCCACGTCGTAATTCGGCGCAGGGTCTCGGGAACGGAGCAAGCGAATGTTTGCACCATTCTGCTTGCGAGCCGGACGGACATTCGGCGCGCCTGCTGCAGGCACGCCGATTTGCGAGGACGTGGCCTGGTCGGTACGTGATTGGAGCTGTCTCATGGCGAAATATGCGCTCGCTGCGCTTGCCCTCCTCGTGGCGCTACACGCCTCGTTGCCGGCGATGGCAGCCCAAGGCGGCGGCCGGGCGAAGAGCTGTCGCGAGCAATGCGACAAACGGCCATGCGAAGCATCTCGAGCGGTGTGTCGGCAATGGCGCGAGGCGTGCCTCGCCGAGTGCAAGGAATAAGGCCCGTCAGGCGGTGGGTGCGGTGGA